>JAAHGL010000104.1 GCA_010692635.1 Symploca sp. SIO2C1
TCCCTCCTGTTTCTTGAAAAGGTGGGAGGAGGGATGAGGAAAACTCTTGTTCCTCCTCCCTCCTGACTTGTAAGTAAGCAATAGGCAACAGTAGGGGCGAATGGCCATTCGCCCCTACTTTCATGCATGGTGGTGAAAAAATTTTTTCATCGGGACTGCCTTCTGCCTTCTTGTACTAGTTACCACTACTTCTACTATTCCCAGCAGGTTCATTCCCCTCAGTCTTAGCAGAAGGTGTTTCCACTTGTTGGAGATGAATTTTGTTTACTTCGATAATGAAATTCTCGATCGATAATTTCATTTTTTTGCCGCGCTCATCATCATTTTGTTCAATCATAAAAGCGCGGTAGGGTGGAGTTATCCCCAAGATAAACTTTTCCTGCTCCGCTTCCAATTTCTCTACAACGCGATTGGCATTAACCCAACGTTCCTGAAAAGGAAAAGAAGTTGCCACACTGGTAACAACAGCAGCTACGGCGGGACAAATGACGGGTAACCATTGTAAATAGGGCACATCTATTTGTTTATCCACCAGTACAAAAATCGGTGTTATACCCGACAAAACGATGGTTGAAAGTTGAAAGATATAGTATAAGTTCCTAGATGTTTGGCGAACTTTCACGTAATCTTGAATCAGATTATGACAATATTCCAGGGCTTTTTCGCGGGATTCGACGAGCCCATCAGGTGAACCATCAGAGGTATCTTTTTTGGGCATTAAGTTGACGTAAAGCCCAGCTTTGCGTTTTAGATCAAAGCTTGAACTTTTGGTCAAATCGGCAAATTGATTGTTGAGGAGGAACAGAAAGATTATTCCAGCAAACAACCCTGCATCATAGAGGATAAAACGATTGTATTCGCCAGGAATAAGAACAGTTGCGAGCGCACAAAAAATTAAAGCTGCCAAACCTAATGATTGCAGCATTTTCAGAAATAGTAAAAAGCCTGAGCTGGTGACAAAGGACGGCTGCTTCTCAGGCTCTAATGACAAAGGTTCAACAACAGTTTGAGAGTCGGTCATAAGATTACTTATTAATCGCTTAATCTTGTTTATCGGCTTCCAATATTATATTAGACCAGTAGACCCTAAATA
Organism: Symploca sp. SIO2C1; assembly: GCA_010692635.1. Lineage (GTDB taxonomy): Bacteria > Cyanobacteriota > Cyanobacteriia > Cyanobacteriales > Coleofasciculaceae > Caldora. The sequence goes on from JAAHGL010000104.1 coordinate 1,094, forward strand.
ATTTCATTGCCAGGGGAGCAGATCGGCGATGTGCCATTTGACAAACTGAACCTTGTTCATTCCTTATTCAGATGCCCTACAGTCAGAATCAAAACAAATGAACTAGGTGATAACAATGTCTACGAAAACGGTAAATAATGCCTATATTACTGAAATCGGCAAATTTTTACCGGGAGCTCCCATCAACAATGATCAAATGGAAACCTACTTGGGGAAGGTGAACCAACAGGCTTCTAAAATTAGGAAACGTATCCTCAAAAGTAATGGCATTCAACAGCGCTATTACGCCATCGATTCCCAGCAAAACAGTCGCTATTCCAATAGCCAAATGGCGGCTCAGGCAGTGCGAGATTTGCTCAACCAGAGTGAAATAGACTCTAAAGCGATTGATCTTCTCACCTGTGGTACAACCTTGCCAGACTTGCTTGTTCCAGGTTTTGCCAGCATGGTGCATGGGGAATTACCAGAATTATCAGCACTGGAAATTGCCACCACTCAAGGAGTCTGTTGTTCGGGTATTGCAGCCTTGAATTATGCCGTATCCCAATTACAATTAGGGAACCGGAGAACAGCAATTTCAGTAGCTTCAGAATTTCCCTCGCGCCTATTCAAACACAGTAAATTTGCGGTGGAATCCACGATTCAAGCGGGAAAAACCTTGCCTTTTGATGTGGAATTTTTGCGTTGGATGTTGTCTGATGGAGCTGGAGCTTTTTTGTTGCAACCACAGCCTAGCAGTACTCGACTCAGCCTGCAAGTAGAGTGGATTGAACTAGTTTCCCATGCCAATGCTTATCCCACCTGTATGCATACCGGAGTAAAGGAGAATGGTAGACTCAAAAGTTGGTTAGATTATCCCTCTTATGTAGAAGCTGCTCAAGATGGAGCAATGAACTTGCGTCAGAATGTTCGCCTCTTAGACAACGTTGTGAAACTGGGGGTGGAAGGATGGTTACGTTTAATTGAAGCAGGGCGAGTTAATCCCCAAGAAATTGACTGGTTAATTTGTCATTATTCTTCCCACTTTTTCCGAGGTCAAATTGTGGAGTTGCTAGAACAAGCAAACTGCATGATTCCAGAAGAAAAATGGTTTACTAATCTCTATACACGGGGTAATACTGGTTGTGCATCAGTTTATTTAATGCTGGAAGAATTATTCCATTCAAATAAATTACAACCCGGACAAAAGGTGTTTTGTTTTGTACCGGAAAGTGGCAGATTTACTACCGCTTATATGATGTTAACAGTAGTGGAAGGAAAGCAACAATCGCTTCCCAGTATCAATCCGCTCTCTACACAAACTTCACCCCTCAGCAGTCTAAAATCCCCTACTAAAAATACACCCCAAGCCTATTTAATCCAACAGCTTACGCTGGTGTGGTTAGGTTTTGAACGCCAGTTGCGTTCAGTACCCATCGTTCGCAAACTATACCAAGGCAAGTTTACTTTAGAGGATTACAAAGCCCTGTTACAAAACCTGCGTCCCCAAGTCGTAGAAGGAGCACGTTGGATTGCTCGTGCCGCATCTTATATGACAGATTTTCAGTTGCGATCGCTATTTATTGGTCATGCTAAAGATGAGCACCGCGATTTCCAAATGCTAGAACGCAATTATGTTGCAGTAGGCGGCGAGCTAGAAGAAATTGTCAATGCCGAAAAAAATGTAGGTAGTGAAGCACTTTCTGCATTTATTTTTCATCAAGCCTCTCAACCCAATCCCATAGATTTAATCGGCAGCATCTTCATCATCGAAGGCTTGGGTAATCAACTTGCTGGACAATGGGCAAAGCAAATTCAGGAAACCCTTGATCTTCAAGAAGAACAAGTTTCATTCTTGGCTTATCATGGCGTTAATGACGAATCTCATCTTAACAAACTCCATGATTTAATTAACGCGGAATGGCTTACCCTAGAATTAGCCCAACGCATTGTCAAAACTGCCAAAATCACTGCTCGTTTATACCGTTTACAACTCGAAGAAATCGAAATTTCTGAATAGCAGCCCCACTGGCGACACGCCGCCCCCTAGGAAAGTCAGAAACACTAACTCCTACGCTCCTATCTTAGAGCCCTCTTCCCTCCTACCTCTTCCCTCGACTCCTGCCTCCTGACTCGGTGTTTCTTCAGAGATTAGCCATTAGCCATTAACCATTAGCTATTAGCCATTAACCATTAGCTATTAGCCATTAGCCATTAACCATTAGCCATTAGCCTTTCAGTATTTCTTCAGAATATTACCTGACAATAAATCAACAAAGTTAAAAAAATTACCCATGCAACAATTACCTCAATTTTCGATGCCAGAAGACTCGTCAGAAACTATCAAAACCAACAACTATCAAGCTGATTCATTATTTCAACAACCCTATGATCGTAACAATCCCAACACCTGGCAAGTGCTAGAACAAGAGCAAGCCATTCCCTTGGATGCGATCGCTAAAGCTTATATGCTTAAAGATCTGCAAAGCTGGACTCGTCGTTATCTGCTCATTCCGATCAAAATCATTGCTAATCTTGCCTTAGGGCTGATTATGACTATCAAGCGGCTTTTGCCCTTTCAATTTAACCTTTATAGCTTGATGCATCGAGCTGCTGCTTTTTTTCTGCAATATTTTGTTTCCCCCGAAGCCTGTTATTTAATTGTACGTCATATTGGTTTGGGTTCAAATATCATCAATTTCCTGATTGATAACGGTCCGGATACCACAATTGCCAAGTCGAAGCTTTATCCACGCACTATTGCTGACCTTGCCGATAACGTTTTTCTAGAGCATGATTTAATTCTCTACAATTTTGTCTGGGACTATAGCCAAGCTAAACAAGCCAATTCCAACTGGTTAGAGCAAGTTCAAGCAAACAATTTGAACTATGAGAGTATTCGTTCAGTGGAAGTAGAAATTGATTTTGCCAACTGTCGCTGGTTAAGGATTTTGGATTTGGAGTCAGCGATTGAGCTGTTCAAAGTCTTCTATTCCTTCTGTTTGACTAGTGATGAATTTGAACGAGCAGTATTATCTTTACAGCTTGATGAAAACTTTGGTTTATACATCAGTCAAATTACCGGAGACTATAACTGGAACCATGTGATTACCAATCGCCATCCTTTAATTCCCAACAGCCCGTTTAATGCAGCACGGGATTTATTTTTACACGGTTTACTTACTGAATATCTGCATCGATATTTGGAACTCAAAAAAGGGATTTAGATGGATAATGGATAATGGATAATGAATAATGGATAATGGATAATGAATAATGAATAATGGATAATGGATAATGGATAATGAATAATAGATAATGGATAATGAATAATGAGTAATGAGTGAATTACCCCTCGATTAGCTCCCAGATTTTTTCCATTATGCAAGGGTTTTGAGCCCATTTGATTCAATTTTCACCGCACTTGAAAAGGCAAAAAATGATTGAATCCCTTGTCTGGTATCGCTTCCACACTTATGCAGCAAGCCCTAATTAATACAAATATCTATCTTCCGCTTGTTGAATGGTAAATCTTGGTTAATAGCCTCAATTTCTTCCTGTTCCATTTCGTTCACCTCACTAATGTAGCGACGCAAAATTTGAGCAAGACGCCGATGATAAAGCCGATGCAAACTGTAGTTAGGGGTTGCTGGGAAGCCACGACGTTTCTTGTGGCGCCCGCCTGCACCAGGATCAAACCTCTGAACACCTTGAGCAATGCACCACTCAATGGGTGCGTAATAGCAAGCATCGAAATGTAAACAATCAAATTCCTCAAAACAACCCCAATAGCGCCCATATAGCTGCTCGCCCTTATTAATACAAAAGGACATCCCTACCAAAGGGTGGTTATCCCCCTCCCGATAGGCAGCAACCAATAAAACCCGATGGCGGTAGTTGGGAAACAACTGCTCAAAAAACTGCCGGGTGAGATACTTACTCCCCCCCCAAAACTTATCGCAGGTGCTGCTATAAAAGCTGTAAATTAAAGGAAACAAGGATTTAGGTATGTCATCGCCTGTGAGAGTTTCGAGGCGAAGACCAGCGTTTTGGACAGCTTTGCGTTCCCGTTTAATGTTGCGGCGCTGATTAGCATTGAAGACACTAAGGTAATCATCAAACCTAGTAAAGCCTTGGTTTTGCCAAATGTAGCTATGATGCATCCAGCTGATGAAACCTTGGCGTTCAATCATTGGTTGCCATTCAGGATCAACGAACAGGAAATGGCAACCACTAAGATGGTTGCGATCGCAAAAATGGTCAATGGCACCCATCATTAGCTCCGTCAGCTGTTCCTCATCTTCTCCCGGTGCGATCAAGAACCGATAGCCAGTAGCGGGTGTAAACGGTGTCATCCCCAACAGTTTAGGATAGTATTTAATACCTAATTGATAGGATAAATCTGCCCACTGGTGGTCAAAAACAAATTCTCCGTAACTGTGACCCTTAACATACAGAGGAGCAGCTGCAATTAACTGTCTGTCTCGCCAAACTGTCAAGTGATTAGGCAACCAACCGGTTCTGGGAGTAGCACTACCAGAAGTTTCAATATTGTTCAACCACTCCCATTCAAGAAAAGGAGTTTTCAAAGGCAAAGCGAGGGCATCCCAAGCTTCTTGGGGAATTTCAGCCATCTGGTTAACCCAGGTAACAGAACACTCAAGCTGGGGTTGTTGAACCATTGGAGGAAAACTCAAAACTTTTTTTAGAGTAACGAATCTTCACAAGGCTTGCAGCCGATCAGGATAAAATACCTCCTGTGCAATCGGCTCAATGCCCCAAAACTGTAGTTGCTCAGCTAGCTTTGAGAAAAAATCCTCACTCTCGAGAAACATGCTAATGGCTAATGGCTAATTGCTAATCTCTAAAATTATCACCGAGTCTCCGAGTCTGGCAATAGGTAAGAGAATTGTTTCTCAATTGCAATTGGGGGTGCGAAGCGCTCCTGGGGAGCTCTCGAGAAACAAGGCAGGAGGCTTACTCTATAAGCATTCTTAATTCTTAATTCCGCGCAGCGGTACTAGTGCAGCTTGGCGGAAATAAGTGACCAGTTAAAAAAGGTTAAAAAGCTTGTACAGTAAGCTTTCTTACCTTCTGCCTCGGAGTTCCCCTCCTTGGAGGGGTTAGGGGTGGGTTGGTGCCTTCTGCCTTATTGTACTAGCTTGCTCACAACTCCAATAAGATTGTTATATGGTGTCGATAGTATAAGGGAAGCCAGTAAAGAAAGTAGAGATGAGGTACACCGCATTTCTGCTTATGGTCGTAGTACCCTTGCGGATGCCTAGATGGCAGAATTTTCTCTACTATAGTTTGCATGGCAAGAGTAAAAAGTAATTGTGAAGATTCTTGAGATTATGTCAATCCCTTGTATAAATTTTTTCACAGCTAAGCTTGTGAGACACCAAGAAACTCTCACGAACCTCATAGCTTTAGCTAGGAGCTCGTAAAGTGCCTGAACTCACCGAGCGAGACCGAAACCAGTCCCACTAGCCAGAACCCAGTTTTTCTGGCAGCTGTCATCACTAAGTGTTCGCGTTGCCCCCTTACTAACCCCTATTTCTGATGAACCGTTCTAGGATAGAGATGAACCAAATAAAAGTTATCGTCTACACAATGATCAGCAGTAGAGGCTTTGCCTATAGGCAGCTTCCCAACTTTTTCTCAGGCTCAATATGATAGATTGAGGATTTTGTACTAGTGCAACGCGGCGGAAATAACCCACCAGGAGAGAGAGCGATAGAATCCTTACTATATAAGAATTCTTAATTCTTAATTCCGCGCAGCGCTACTAGTATCTGCCATCCAAGGATTTCTTTGCCAAAGCTTTAACTATAACTTCATGGATACCCTACCTGAATGAAGATCATCTTAGATAAAACCTCCCCTCAACGAAAGAAAAAGGGAGAAAATAATTTTAGTTGCCGATGAATCCAACAAAAAATTAGTTCATCCTTAACTCAATCCTGGGGTAAGTAATTCATCTACTTTATTAATTGTTGCTGTTAGGTTTTCCACTTTAATCAGAGAAACCTCCTATGGCTAAGCCAGGTCAATCCTCTTTTCGTCGCATCCTCCTGTCACGTCTGTTGCTGCTAAGTGTACCAGTGTTACTAGCGGGAGTGTTTATAACCTATAGAAAAACACGGTCGGCACTTTTGGAAACTGCTCGCCACAAAATTATGGAAAGTGCCGTCATCAAAGGTAAGAATCTTCAAGAAGAGATTGCTCTACTAAAAGCTAACCTGATTAGTGCTAGTCAAAATGTAGCTTTGCAATCCCAGTTACCAGAAGCCCAGCAAGGATTTATTAGTGAGCTCACCCAACAACTACCAACTCAGATCGAGTGTGTACAGTTGAATGATCTACAAAGAAAAGAGCAGGACACTACAGCATCACGCCTTCCTTCCCCAACCAGTACCTGTACAAATCAATTGCAACAGACAGCTCCGGCAAATTTTTGGCCTAAGCAACAAACTCCAATACCGTCAGATGGCTCTAAGATTTATGTAACGATACCAATACTCCAAGAAGCAACAACAACAGCATTTAGTGGACGTTCCCCCTTACACAACTCTCCAGAAGAGGAAGAAGGGGGTGCAATAGCTACAGATGGTACTGCTAATCAAAACAACTCTAACAATCAACTCCCATTATTGCTTAGTGCGCCAGTATATAACTCTGAGGGTCAACTTCAATATATCTTAACAATCCAGGCAAGACTTCTACAGCAAGAACTACCTCAGTGGACTGCATTTTCTGGTTATACAGTGGTGATTAATCAAGATGGACTGATTTTCTCTCATCCCGATTCATCAAAAGTGGGGAGCCAGATTGAACAGGAAGTATATGAAGAGCAGCCAATCAAGAATCTTCTGAATAAGGCGATTACTGGTTCACCAGGTCATGAACATCTATTTTCCTTAGAAGAAGACAAGATACAATCAATTTCAGAGTGGTTTAAAGATGTTTTGATTAAGGTAATAGATGGTCGGCTAAATCCTCAAGAACTATTTTCCCGGAAAACAGGAAAACTGGAATTACTGGCTGGGTATACTTCCATTGATAGTCCACTAACTGCGGGATTGGACCAAAAGTGGATTATTTTAGCGGTCACTCCCTTAGATAAAGCTCTGTTTGGTCTCCAAGGTATAAAAGAAATTCTTTTATACCTAACCTGTGGTTTAATTACGGCCAACTTTTTCGTTACCCTTTATGTCGCTCGTGATTTAGCACGTCCTGTAGAAAAACTTAGAGACTATGCCCTGAATGAATCTCGTTTGCACCCTACAGATAAGATTCCCCAAAACTTCAAAATTAGAGAATTCAATCAATTATCAGAAGCCTTAAACGGGATGATTGAGCGTATGAGAGATTGGGCGGAAGAACTTGAAACTGCCTGGAAAGAAGCGCAAACTGCTAATCAACTCAAAAATGAATTTCTTGCCAATACGTCCCATGAACTGAGAACACCCCTCAATGGCATTATTGGCTGCTTGCGACTAGTAAAAGATGGATTTTGTGATGATCGAGAAGAAGAACAGGATTTTTTACAGCGAGCTGATGATGCAGCAATTCATCTATTAGGTATTATCAATGACGTTTTGGATCTTGCTAAGATTGAAGCTGGTAAGCTGTCGGTGGAAATAGAACCGGTTGACTTGCGTAAGCTACTCAATGAAGTTATTAATCTACAAGCTGTTCCTATTCAACAACAAGGCTTAAAGTTTAATACCTCTGACCTACATGAAGTGATTCCTGTACGTGCAGATCCAGCTAAATTCAAGCAGGTATTACTGAATGTGGTAGGCAATGCCGTCAAGTTTACTGATTCTGGCAGCATAACCATGAGAACGAGGATTGAACAAGTAAAAGCTAATGAACAAAAAGAAGCTTCTTACCAAAAGGCTCAAATCCCTACCTTATTAACCAATTCACTAGTTGTTGTAACAGTTCAGGATACAGGAATTGGCATTGATCCAGTTGAGCAGGAAAAACTATTCCGTCCCTTTGTAATGGTGGATGGCTCAAGCACTCGCAAGCGTGGTGGGACAGGTCTTGGTTTGGCTATTTCCCGGAGTTTGATGGAAATGATGGGAGGTAACATTAACTTATTTAGTGAAGGCAAGGGTAAGGGCACTACTATTGAAATTAGCTTGCCCTTAGACTCGAAAGAAACACAAAGTAGAAGGCCCGAGGCAGAAGGCTGAGAATTATTTCTCATCAGAGTTTTCCTGCTTGAGGAGTATATCAATTGTTTTGTTAACGACTCTTAATACTGGAGTTTAGACTAGCATTTTTGATTTTGCGATCGCGCTTTGGCATTAGCGATCTGCAAAGCATATCCCTCTGGGGTCGCACTTTAAGAAAGTGAGCGCTAATGAATGAGAAAGCACCTCATATGCTTACCTAGTCAAGGATACAGCAATTTCTGGAAACGGCTTGACAAATTGCTCTTTTGTTTAACTTGTCACCATTGCCTAACACCTAATACCTATCTTCAAGGACTTGTGCTGTTAAGATTTTTGGTGACTTCTGATGTAGGGAGTAACTTCTTGGAAAGTCGGTACTTGTCAGTTTCTCGTAGGCGCTGACTGAAAAACTTGCAGATTTCTAAAACAATCTGAGGACGTTGGGTAATGAGGCTGATGAAGCGGCTTTTCTCCAATTTCAGTAAGGTACAATCCTTAACAGCTACTGCACCATTCCAGCGAGGAGCATCATCAAATAAGGCAATCTCACCAAAGTGTTGACCAGCGGATAAATAACTCAAGTCTTGCTGCTCCCCATCGATATCTTTAATTAGGCGCACACTACCCTCACCAATAATATAGAGGTGCCCTCCCCAATTGCCTTCGTTGAAAATTGTTTCTCCAGCCAAAAAGTATTCTTGCTCTAGAGCTTGATCAATTAGTAGCAGCTCATCGAGGGAAAGATATTTAAAGAGGCTAACATTCTTGAGTAATAGTAGACGACTCATAAAGAAATTCTTCAGAGATGGGTGTTGATCTAGGGGAAGGAAAATTTGTTGAGCGACAGCTTTGACTAGAGGATCTGGATCCTTCATTAGAGCTGATGGTACAGCAGCCAAAGCAATGAGAGCGCCAATTTTGATCCACCGATCTTTCGATTCTAGGGCTTCTAGGAGCAACTTGTAACCCTTAGTTCGCATCCACTGATTATTGGTGCGGATACTTGCTGGTTGTTCTCCATTAGCTAAGTGTTCGAGCACTGGCATCAAAGGCAGTACAAAGCGTCTGTGACGGAGGGAAGCAAGGGTTTCTACTGCATTAGCCACCTCTCTTTGGTCTTTACTATAAAGTAGGCGTTTGACAGAATTGACAGTGCGTGAATTGCCTAAACAGGAGAGTACATACAAAACCTTCTGAATTAGACGTTGGTGGTAATCAGCGATCGCAATTATTAAGGGTTGCCAACTAGGATCAGAACGGGGAATCTGTTGCTGCCATTGTCGGCTGCGGGTGACTTGCTGGAAGTCTGGGGTGAGATAATCAAATAATATATCGCTAGCACGTTTGATTCTTACTTGTCCAATGGCTGCGATCGCAGCTTCTACTATATCTGGATTTGAGGAGGATAAGCTATCTTGAGCTAAAACTAAACCTTGCTCTCCATAAGCTGCTAGTGCCATTGCTGCTTGGCGACGCACTTGAGTATCTGCATCCCCCAAACCAATCGCCACATAGCGTAACATACCTTGGCTGCGGGCAATTCCCAGTAACTTAAAAGCCGCAGCACGTACTACTGGCTCTGGATGCTCTAGTTCCGCTGTAGCGATTTCGGCTAAAGATTGATCTCCAGGACGTGCGAGGATAGCTAGTGCTTCTAATCCTTCCTGTTTAACCTCTGGGGTACCGTGAATCAGAACTTCTTTGAGTAGGGGAATGAGTTCTGAGTTATTACTATAGGAGACAACTCGCACTATTGCCTCACCACTAATAGTATCTAGCTCCGAATGCCATAACTGTTCGCAGGTTGTCTTAACTAGTGGATTAGTTATTGCCTCAGTTTGGGTAGCGGCGACAGAAGCTAAAGCTCTGACTTCTTGGCTAACATCCCCCAACCGAGAGCGAATTTGTTCTTGAGTGGGGAACTGTTGAGTGGCAATTAATACCTCCAAAGCCATGGCTCGCATTGTGGAGTTTTCTGAGTCCAATAGTTGTTCAAAGTGGTAGGTAGTTTCTGGATCAGGTTTCGTACTAAATAACTTTACCGCTGCTCGACGTAATGAGCTATCTGCCCCTGGAAGTAGAGCTTGTACTGGTGCTAAAAATTGACTAGGGTTTCCCAAACCAACAGCTAATTCCAATGCCTTAAGCCGAGTATAATACTCGTCATTCTCCAGCAATTCGTAAACTACTGAACTAGACTGGGGTGGCAACTTAGTTAACCTTTCACTGAGTTCATCAAGGTTAACAGCATCTGAGCGTAATACCACTTCTAGGCACTCGACATAGCTGTTACCAATAAAGAAGCGCAAGATTAACAGAATGACTGTCAAACTGATCGCGATCCAAAGAATTTGAGGTAGAGTAAGGAATGACTCAGAAATCCACAGCACTACCCCAGCACAAGTCAGACCAATAGCGTAAAAGAAGCCATCACTAAGCGATCGCACTCGTCCGACAAATTCGTAGGGAACTGCATTGTAGTTTAAAGTATAAACCGGTTGATTAATAGCTTTGTATAGTGCATCACTGTTGAAGTTGGTAACAATCGCCGCTTTGAGATTAAAATTAAGTGCTAGCCCTGCGAAGATCCCCAGAGTCATCAGTGGATAGACTAGATTCATGCGTGCTACCCCGATGCGTTGGAGTAGTGGTCGAGTGAGACAGTAAAGCACCAACAACTGTACAATACTATTTCCTGACCGAAGTAATCCCATGAAACTAGTCAGTTCTTGCTCATTGGTGAAAGCCTCAGAGTAAATGCTCATGCACAAGAACTCTGTGACAATACAAATGATTACCAACAGGAAGCTGCTACAAGCTAAAAAGAAGATGATTCTGTAGCGTTTCACTAGCTCCGGAAAAGTTTTTAAGGCTTCTACAATCCCCACCGAAGTATCGGGAGTAACTGAATCTAGGGGACGTTCTGAGCGTTCAAGGTAAACTAACTGAGCAATAACTATAGTAAATAGTATCGGCAGTACCAAAAGGATATCTCTGGGTTTGAGGTACAAAGAAAGCAAGCTCGTTAGTCCACCGCCAATAAGGATTCCTATGCCCTGAACCATAGCAATCACGGGAGCATAGCGTTTATATTCCAGGGAGGAGAAATAATCTGCCATTAAGCTCGGCAACATAATATGGTTCTGCAAATCCCACTGAAAAAAGGCGAGAATGAACAGAAGGTAGTAGACTGGCAGAGTATCCAGACTTACCAATAAACGCATGCCTATGGTGATCGCGATCGCTAAAAACAGAAAATAACGGAAAAGTTCGGTTCGCTCGTAGCGATCAACAAATTGGGAGAATAAGGCATAGGCAGGAATTGAGACTAAGCCAATTAGTATAAAGAATAAAGGCAGATGGTCGGCTCCAACTTGGTTGAGGAAGATAGAATTAGCTGTAGTCATGGTCATTATGTTGTACACCATGATCGAAACAGCTAAGAATAGTAAGTGAGCTAGCCGACGCACCTTCCAAATCGAGAGACCAAGGCGTTGCTCCAAGAACTGGTTTAGCATTGGCGATCGGGTTTTACTGTATTGCTACCATAATGAAATGTACTTCATGATGCGCAGAAATACTATAAAACTACAATTGCTCAACCTCACTTTCACTTAATCCTGTGTATTTGGCTATGTCCGAATTAGCAAACCCTGCCAGCTTCATACTCCTGACAACTTCTTTCAGGGTTTCTTCCCTACCTTTTTGGATACCTTCTTCCCTACCCTTTTGCAAACCTTTTTTCAAACCTTCCTCCATACCCTTTTTTAAACCTTCTTCTAGGGAAGTATCCACTACATTTTTAATATCTCGATAATATTTCAAACTCGTCTCATAGGCTTGTCTTTCTTCCGGACTAAATCTGGCTATTTCTGCTGCGGCGAATAATTTATCAAAAATCTTTTCCTCTAGAGCTACTGGTCGAGATGATAACTCTGATAAGTGGGTTAACACAAATAACCACTTATCCAAATGACTCTCTAACTCCTCTTCTGTTTTTTCAAACTTCGGTAATTCTAAATAAATAAACTTCAACTTATCATAGAATACTTTACAGTCTTGATTCTTTAACTCTACATAGTGGAGCAAATTCTCATCTTTTTTATGGTCTTCAAAAATAAAATCTAGTATACCAACTGTATAAACAGATGATAGTTTAAAGTTCCAGTCTCCTTTTTTTGCCTGTTCTTGAATGGGAAAGGTTGCATAGTAGATACTGCGGTCTTTAAAGTAGTTTTGCTTTGCTTTTTGGACTTCAACAATAAACTTCTCTCCCGTCTCACTTTCACAGTAGATATCAAAAATAGCTTTTCTATCTAGGGGAGTATTACCTAAATTCTCTGTTTTCTTATAGGTCAGATCTTTAATTTGATGTTGCTCAGGTAGAATTAAGTTGAGGAAATCACGCAGGAGATATTTATTAGGTTCTGTGCCCAAGAGCTTCTTAAAACCAAAATCAGTTAAAATGTTGATGTATTTTTCTTCTGATTGATTACTATCCTCGGTAACCATAAGATAAAAAGTAATAACTCTAACACTCATTTTAACCCAAGTGGGTAAAATATCTCCTTATGCACAGAAATACTATCAAACTACAATTGCTCAAGCTCACTTTCACTTAATCCTGTGTATTTGGCTATGTCTACATTGGCAACCCCTGCCAGTTTCATATTCCTGACAAATTCCTTGATGGTGTCTTCTCTACCTTTTTGGATACCTTCTTCCATACCCTTTTTTAAACCTTCTTCTAGGGAAGTATCCACTACATTTTTAATATCTCGATAATATTTCAAACTCGTCTCATAGGCTTGTCTTTCTTCCGGACTAAATCTGGCTATTTCTGCTGCGGCAAATAATTTCTCAAATACTTTTTCCTCTAGAGCTACTGGTCGAGATGATAAGTCTGATAAGTGGGTTAACACAAATAACCACTTATCCAAATGACTTTCTAACTCCTCTTCTGTTTTTTGAAACTTAGGTAATTCTAAATAAATAAACTTCAACTTATCATAGAATACTTTACAGTCTTGATTCTTTAACTCTACATAGTGGAGCAAATTCTCATCTTTTTTATGGTCTTCAAAAATAAAATCCAGTATACCAACTGTATAAACAGATGATAGTTTAAAGTTCCAGTCTCCTTTTTTTGCCTGTTCTTGAATAGGAAAGGTTGCATAGTAGACACTGCGGTCTTTAAAGTAGTTTTGCTTCGCTTTTTGGACTTCAACAATAAACTTCTCTCCCGTCTCACTTTCACAGTAAATATCAAAAATAGCTTTTCTATCTAGAGGAGTATTACCTAAATTCTCTGTTTTCTTATAAGTCAACTCTTTAATTTGATGTTGCTCAGGTAGAATTAAGTTGAGGAAATCACGCAGGAGATATTTATTAGGTTCTGTACCAAAGAGCTTCTTAAAACCAAAATCAGTTAAAAGATTAATGTATTTTTCTTTTGATTGATTACTATCCTCGGTAACCATAAGATAAAAATTAATAACTCTAAGTCTTATTATAACGCAACTTGGTGGTTCAGACTGAGGTAAAATGGCTCCTTGTAATGAGTAATGAGTGAAGAAACTTGCGTCAAATCTATTTACTCCTGGCTCCTGACTCCTGACTCGGAGATTCGGTGTTTTTTCAGAGCTCCCCAGGAGCGCTTCGCACCCCCAATTGAATGGGAGAAACAATTCTCTTCCATTAGCAATTAGCAATTAGCCATTAGCAATTAGCCATTAGCAATTAGCCATTAGCAATTAGCCATTAGCCATTAGCCACTAGCAATTAGCCATTAGCCACTAGCAATTAGCCATTAGCCATTAGCAATTAGCCATTAGCCACTAGCAATTAGCCATTAGCCATTAGCAATTAGCCATTAGCAATTAGCCACTAGCAATTAGCCATTAGCCATTAGCTTTGAGCATGTTTCTTCAGAGCCACTGTAAATTTCACCTCACCCTTTGTCTTTTTCCTACCCTCACAGGTAAATTTTCACCCTTCTTGCAAAATCTCAGTTTACCTATTATGCTTCCACTGTAATATTAAAAAAGTTCCATCAAAGGTGATTAGTTTATGGCTAGAAAGCTCCCCGATTACAGACGAGCAGATGAGAGCAACTACTTTGAATATTGTTTAGAGTATGGAAATGTTAATAGTTCTTCTCCAAAACCTGCAATTCTGTTAATAGGTGGTGCAGAAGGAGGTACAGCAGGAGAAGATGCAGCAACCCACTGGTTTCTTAAGCAGAGCAATTACGGAGATTACTTAGTCCTGCGCTGCGGCCGCTCTGGTGGACAAGCGCGGTGGATTGCAGATAATTACGGAGATTTAATTAATTCCGCTGCAGAACTGTCTATTAACAGCAGAGAAGCAGCTAATAACCCAGAGGTTGTGCAATATATCAAAGACGCTGATGCTTTATTTTTGGCTGGTGGAGATCAGAATGAATACGAGGATTATTGGGAAGGAACAGCTACAGAATCGGCAATCAATTACTTAATCAATCATAAAAAAATCCCAGTGGCTGGAACTAGTGCTGGTATGGCAATTTTAGGAGATTATTATTATGCTCCTTCTCAGCAAGGATTGCTGAGTTCAGAAATTTTGAATGACCCTTTTCACGAGAATACTCAAGATATTTTTTGCAGTAACTTTCTGCAAGTGCCGTTTCTGAAAAATGTGATTACTGACACTCATTTAGATAGACTTAACGACAGTCATCCTGAGACAAGGTATGGGAGAATTTTCGGATTAATGGCTCGCATTATGCTGGATAACCATCAACCAGTTTATGGTATTGGTTTAGATGAAGGTGCCTTTGTCGCCATCGATGAAAAGGGAATGGCTAGGGTTTTTGGCAATGGTTCAGAGCGGGGGCAAGATGCCTATTTCTTGCAAACTAATAGCGCAGCACCAGAACAAATTAAGCCAGGAGCGCCTTTAATCTGGGATAATCATGGACAAGCTGTTAAAGTCTATAGAATTCAAGGCACACCGGAAGGAAGTGGCTTATTTGACCTCAATAATTGGTTAATTGCTTCTGGAGGAACTTGGGAATATTGGTTTACTACAGGTGGTTACTCTGGTTTTCAGCAAGAGCGTATGTAGCAATCCTAAATAGGGTTTACTGAAAAAGTCGATTGATTCGGGTTTTGAAGTAATGAGTAATGAGTAATGAGTAATGAGTCAAGAGTTGATTACGGATTTCCCGGTGAAAGTGCAAGGAAATTGCATCGATGAGCTCAAAAACCTTGCACAAATTGTGTCAAAGATTGCTTGAAAGCGTTGTCTGGCATAGCTTCCACACTCATTCAGCAAGCCCCAAATAGCTTGATTTTTCCATTGACTAACAAAACAATGACTCGCCCTCTGTTTGCTTTGCTATTAACCGTACTGATGGCTGCAGAAGCCTCTGCGATCGCACCGAAAAATGAGGACAGCAAACTAGCTAATTTGAAGAATGTCTTAGCCCAAAACTCCGATTCAGCTTCGGGTCAAGAGCTAGTGGAAGCAGGGGAACGATTGAGCCAACAACAGACGATGACGGCTCGATTGCAAGCGATCGCCAACTGGGAAGAAGCTCGGTCTTTATGGCAACGTGAGGGTAATTTAGAACAGGAAGCCGCAACTTTAATTAAACTGGGTGAAGCTTACCACAGTTTGGACGCAACCACTCTAGCACAGGAACGGTACAGTGATGCTTTAGCCTTAGTAAGACAGCTTGGAGAACGCCCATTAGAAGCCTTGATTTTAGGTCAACTGGGGAGCATTTACCAAACTAATGCTGATCCTAATACTGGTCCTAATGCTGACCGATTGCGCTTTGGGTCTGATTACGGTCTTTCTTCTGTTCAGTCTCGTCGGTCAGACGTTTTACGGGAAAAAAGCTACAGCGATCGGGACAAAGCAACTGAATCTTATCAACAAGCTTTAGAGATTTACCAAGATTTGAATTCATCTTCTACAACCGCAACATTTGCATCGCGACAGGGGGAAGCTAGGTTGCTTAACCAGTTAGGAGAATCTAGATATGGTAGTAGAAGTGAAAACCACGAATCATTTCAGCGAGCGCTAGAGATTTATCAAGAAATTGGAGACAAGAAAGGAGAAGCGGTTGTTCTGAGCAATTTAAGTGAGTTTTACTTTTTTAGCTTGCTCGACGCTCGAGCTGGATTGGAACGATTCAATCAAGCTCGAACCCTTTATCAAAATATTAGCGTGTCTTCTGAAGAAGATAAGAATTGGGCGAAAAAACGAGAAGCTCAACTTTTAAATATGATGGTTCGCAATTGGTGGAGTGAGAATCGAGAAACGGCGTTAGAATTTTACGAGCAAGGGTTACGTCTTTCACAAGAAGTTGAGGATAAATTTGGAGAAGCATTAATCCTAGAAAATTTGGGCTATCTCTATTTTAGGTCTGGTAATCGTCAAAAGGAATTGGAGTTTTACCAGCAAGCATTAGAAGTTTATGAAGACTTGGGATATGTTGTTAAGCAAGGAGAAATTCTGAGTAAATTAGGGAAGATTTACGATTCGTTTAGAGAGCAATCTAAAGCTTTAGAATTTCATTCTCAGGAATTAAAAATCTCAGATGCATCGAGGGAGTTTTATACCCAATTAGGAGATTCTGAAAGAGCGTTGGATTATCGCTATCGTCAGCCGATTATTTTAGGTAAACTCGGTCAAATCTACGGTGAGTTAGAAGAAACAGAAAAAGAGGTAGAACAATATCAACGAGGACGAGAAATTTATCGAACCCTTAATGACCTAAAAGGAGAAGCAACGTTTCTCATTGTTATCGCCAAACAGTACGGATATGCCGAACGTCAGGAAGAAATGCTGACGTTTTTAGATCAGGCAGTTCAAGTTTATCAGGAGGCTGGCGATCGGGAAGGAGAGGCGGAAATTGTATATGAAATTGCGATCGTACATTTATATCAGTTTGGCGATTTTGACCGAGGATTAAATCTTCTCAACCAAGCATTGAGCATTTATCAGGAAGTAGGTAATCCTACTGAAGAAGCGAGGATTCTTGCCAGAATTGCTTCGGTCTATGAAGAAAAGTTGGGCGAGAGGGAAAAGGCTATAGAGTTTTATCGTCGCAGGGTTTTGATTGACCGAGAATTGGAAGATAGTAGCAGAGAAGTCGATCACCTGAGAACGATGGGAAGACTTTATTATGAATTGGGCGATCGCGAAACGGCATTAGAAGTTTTCAATCAAGCTGCGAGGGTTTATCAAGAAGCAGGGAATTTAGAGAAAGAAGCCAGAACATTAGTTGAAATTGGTGATGATTATCTTAAACTTGAAGAACCAGAAGTTTCCCTAGAATTTTATCAACGAGCAACTCCCGTTTATCAACAGTTGGGAGATTATGAAAAAGAGGCTGCAAATTTGAGGCTGATTGCTGAACTCTATTACCAATTAGACAATGTAGAAGCAGCGATCGCTCAATTTTCCCAAGCACGACAAGTTTACCAAGACAATAACGATCCTTCTGGGGAAGCGCGGACGCTTTACCGAACAGGAATTACTTATACAACCCTGGGAGATTTGGCGAAAGCTTTAGAGTCTTACGACCAAGCCTTAGAACTTTACGACCAAGAACAGAATGCACCGGATCGGGAAGACTCAGATCTTGCACCAGTACATAAATACTTAATAACTGAAATAAGAACAATCAATTTCAGTACTGAAACTGTCCCAACTGTCCCATCTGATCACTGTTCCCTGCCCCCTACTTTCTGCTCCCTACCTTCACCGGTCAATTTTCGACTTGGTGGAAGATCTCAGGAAGAACGAACCCTTGATATTTTCTTACGCACGAGTCGAATTTATGCCTATTTAGGGGAACCGGAGAAAGCCATAGAATTTTGCGATCGTGCCGTCAGTTCGGCTCAAGAATTTCTTCGCTCTCAACAGATGAGAATGGCCGAAGTTTTTCGAGAGATTGGGAAAGTTTGCTATCAAGTGGGAGATGTAGAAAATGCATCAGCCGCGTTTAATACCTATCGGCAACATTATCAAAGTATTGGGAAACAAGAAGAAATTACCGGCTTGATACGCATCGGAGAAGACTATGCAGAATTGGGAGATGTAGAGCAAGCATTAGAGTTTTTCAATGGAGCGCGGATGGTGTATGGAGAAAATATTTTTCCGGAAGAAGAGTTCAAGATCCTAATTCGGATTGCTGGCATCTATTCTCGTTCGGGAGACTATCCCCAAGCCTTTAACTTTTATACTCAAGCGCTAACCCTTGCTCGTCAGATTAATAGTCCTCAAAAAGAAGTCGATGTTTTGTCGAGATTAGGAGAATTTTATGAAGAGTTAGGGGATGAGGAGAAAGCGTTAGCTTCCTATCAAAACGTTCTACAACTTTATCGCAATATTGAAAGTCCTGGCGGTGAAGCGGATACTTTAGCAAAAATTGCTTCCCTTTACGAAAAGTCACAAAACCTCGAAAAGGCTTTAGAAGCTTATGGCAAGGCTCTAGCAATTTCTCAAGAAAATGGTATCGTTTCGAGGCTAAACTGGTACTTAACAAAAATGGGTCAGTTTTACTACCAACTGGGAAATTTAAACCAAGCTCTAACCTTTTTTAACCAAATTTCAGCAAAAGGAGGAGCTAATAGCTTTGTTCATGTTCAATTGGGCAAAGTTTACTCAGATTTAGGCGATTTAGATAAAGCATTGGAAGCCTTCAATAAATTTCTCACATTATCCGATAACGACCGTCAAGAAGCAAACGCAGATGCCCTATTTGGTATCGCCGTAGTCGAGCGCAAGCGAGGTAACTTAGACATTGCCTTAACCCGTATTGAAGCAGCGATCGCCCTCATCGAAGAAGTACGGGTGAAAAAAGACTCCCCGGAAGAACGACAAACCTTTTTTGCTGCCAAACAGGAATACTACGAGTTCTATATTGACCTGTTGATGGAGTTGCACCAACAAGACCCCAATAAAGGCTACGACGCGCAAGCCCTGAATATCAACGAACGCTCCCGCGCCAGAAGCCTCCTAGAACTCCTTGCCGAAGCTAATACTGATATCCGCAAGGGGGTTGACCCCGATTTAGTCCTTCAGGAACGTCGCTTGCAGCACCAATTAGATGCCCTTGCTAGACAGGAAGTTGCTCTGTCTCAAGGAGAATTTACGCGAGAACAGATCGTTAACCTGAAACAGGAACGCCAGTACCTCCTCAAGCAATACAAAACCCTACAGGCGAAAATACGGGAAACAAGTCCTAGCTACGCTGCCTTAACTCAACCCCAACCGGTTACCCTCGAACAAATTCAGCAACAAATTCTTGATGACGATACCTTAGTCTTACAATACGCCCTGGGTGAGGAACGCAGCTATCTCTGGGCAGTTAGTAAAACCAGCATCAATAGTTATGAACTACCCCCAGCAGCAGAAATCGAAACCGCTGCCAAACAGTTCTATAAATTGCTCAAAACCCCAGGTTTTAGCTTAGAAGATACCAGAGGCAGTATTCGGGTAGAAAATGTCAAAGCCACCAAAGCTGTCAGCCAACTAAGCGAAATTCTTCTAGCACCTGTAGTAGAACAATTGGGAAACAAACGGCTACTGATTGTTGGCGACGGTGCTTTGCACTACGTCCCTTTCTCAGCTCTACCCCTACCTGAAACCTCCGGTGAGGATGTAGTACCCCTGTTAGCCAATAACGAAATAGTCAACTTACCCTCTGCCAGTACCTTAAAGATTATCAGACAGGAACAAGCAACCAGGAAAACTGCACCTAAAGCGATCGCTATCCTAGCAGATCCCGTCTTTAGCTCTGATGATGATCGATTTAACTCTTCCCGAACACCAAGGAAGGGAAACGATACTCGTAGTGTAGATCAACAATTACTCAACCGTTCTGCCAGAGAAGCAGATATCAGTGTCTGGCAGAGACTGCCAGGAACCCGCACTGAAGCTGAAGCAATTATGGCATTAGTGCCAGATTCAGAACGAGTGCATGGCTTTGACTTTGCAGCTAATCGGAAGATGATAACTAACCTTGAGCTAAGTAATTATCGCATTGTCCATCTTGCGACCCACGGCATCCTCAATAGTGTTAACCCAGAACTGTCGGGATTAGTGCTGTCCTTAATCGACGAACAAGGCAATCCCCGTAACGGCTTTCTGCGCCTCCACGACATTTATAACTTAGATTTGGCCGCCGATTTAGTCGTACTCAGTGCCTGCAAAACAGGACTGGGTAAAGAAGTACGGGAAGAAGGGTTGGTGGGGTTGACAAGAGGCTTTATGTATGCAGGTACGCATCGGGTATTAGTCAGCTTGTGGGATGTGGATGATGCAGCAACGGCAGAAATGATGACTCGTTTTTATCGGCTAATGTGGCAAGAAGAACTGTCACCCCCAGAAGCTTTGCGAGAAGCACAATTAGAGATGCAAAAGGAAACCCAGTGGACGGAGCCTTTCTATTGGGCCGCATTTACTTTGCAAGGGGAGTGGGAGGCGGGTGAATGAAAAAAAGGGTGGGGAGATGGGGAGATCTCACAAGGGTAGGTTTTTTACATAGGGCTTGCTGAATAAGTAACAAGTAACAAGTAAAAAGTAACAAGTAAGAAGGAATGAAGCATTTATCCTCGTGGGTGAGCAATTCCATTCCCCAAGGTTACTCAGGGATTTCCCATCAAAGTGCAAGGAAAATAAGCTTCTATAGACCATTTCCTTGCACAAGGCTTGGTCAAAAAATCATTGAAACCACAGTCTGGTATAGCTTCCACACTTGTTCAGCAAGCCCTACATAGGGCTTGCTGAATAAGTCGTAATTTTCGGGTTTGAATAGGTATTAGGTGTTAGGCATTGGTGACAAGTTAAAGAGTCGTGCATTTTGTCAACTCCCATATATAGCGTTCTTAGATTCAAAAAAACCTATATATGGAAATAACCAAGGAGTCAGAAAATTTGTGTTTCCTCTTCTTCCTCTCCGCGTCTCCGCGTCTGTTTATCATTTCCCCCACCCTTTTTTTCGCTCACCCTCTTACAGGTTATCCACTCGGCTTTCAATTTCTTTTTGGATTGACTCAGGAACACGATTGAGGAAGTTATAGCCTGTCTTCGTTTCGAGTTCGTCAACAGAGACTCGGTATTTTTCCCAGGATGAGCTAGTATTCTTTCTATTAGGTACGTCTACAGCAATAACTCGTGTATCTGTAGATACTCCTCTAACTCCCTGTCCTGGTTGATCTAAAACCACAATTACCTTCCAAGTGTAGTCAGGAGGAGTCACCTGCTTGTTTTTGCCAATCTGCTCTCGTTCACCAGAGACTCCAGCAACGATATAAAGCTCTTTACCTTCATCTACCAAATCCCGACAATACTCTTCTAGATCTTTCCATGCCCCTCGGTTATTTTTAGGAGTTTGCGGCACAATATTAGTCATCAAGAAGGTAGAGGAATTGTCTTCTACTGTGGCTGTACGGTCAGCTGACGGTGTCATATGCCCTCGATCATAGCCGCTCCTGGTGTAGTCAGTGGATTTTACCTGATACCAATCTGAAGGTAGCGATTCATCAGAACGAAAATCATCCTGTCTTTCAGCATCACCTAACCATTTACTACTAAGTTGCCAAGCTACCCAATTAGGTGTCCCCCGCTCTTGGCTGTAGGACAAGGCATATTGAGGCTTTTCCATCAGGTAGTTATTCGGTTCTGCCCCTGCATTACTGGGATTACCTAGCGCTATGTGAGACTGAGTTGGTTGCTCTAGAAGCAGCTCACATCCGGCGGTAAGTGTGAGCAGTAAGGTGGTGAAACTAAGAACTAGTTTGGTTTTCACTTGTTAGTTGACCTGAGGTAGTAGATTGTTTTTGACAAGGGCTGGTTCACTCTACTACAACTACATCCGTCTTTTCCCTCTGTATTTGATTTTACAGTCAATACAGCTTCTAATCACGACTACAATAAACCTGAGCTTGTTATATTGACGATTAGAACAACCTTCGATTTTTAAGTATGGAGGGATGGGTCATGCAAATGATTAGTGCAGCTAAAATCATTGCTGGAGCGATCATTATGTTGGCTGGAGCAGTTATCATAGCTGGCGCTATGAACTCCCAAAACCCTTCGAGGGATTTCCCCTTCTTGATAATGGGGGTATCTTTTTTTTTCTTTGGACTTGTTGCCTTTATCTCTGCGACGTGGAGGAAGTAACCCTAGTAAGGCTTGCTTAATAAGTCTATTGGGAAAGCATTTATCAATGTACTCAGCTAAATCTGTAGGTTGGGTAGAGCGCTAGCGAAACCCAACAAATCCCGACAACCTACAAAATACCCACAGTTTTAGAATAGATGCTCTACTAGTGCGGTAAGCAATCGCTATAAAATATTGAGGGCACACCTCCTCACAAGGGTAGGTTTTTTACATAAGATGCTAGGGTCGGTGAGACAAGGAGGACTTGGAGGGAAAGTAGACAAGGAAGAAAGAAGGAATTGTATATTAGGAAGTATTCACCACACTCATATGATTGGGGAAATAATCCATTTAAGGAAATACCTTTGCA
>JAAHGL010000105.1 GCA_010692635.1 Symploca sp. SIO2C1
CTCCAACTACTACCTCCATGATTGATAAAATCATTGCAGTTGCCATCGACTTAATGAATCCTCAACACTTAAGAAACTGGTTTGCCAATTGTTGTTACTGTACCTCGTAACAGCGGGAACCGCTGTATTATCCCCAAAGCTGTGCAAAAGCAGCTTAATGCATTGCCCGATGAAATCTATGAACGCATCGCCATCAAAATTCAGCAACTTGCTGATAATCCACGTCCAGATGGAGTTGTCAAGCTGAAAGGTAAAGTGAACGAATATCGAATTCGTATTAGCGATTATCGCGTTCGTTATGAAATTGATGATGAGGCGCTGATAATTCTTCTATTACAGTGCAAACACCGCCGTGATGTCTATAAAGAGTGATAATTCGTAACTGATGTCAATAGTCAAAAATTGAGAAGTGCTATATTAGCAGCTGATGAAGTTATTACGCCGATATCTCTATCAAATAGTCCTTAAAAACCTGTTACTGGTATTCATACTCTTTACGCTGCTTGGATTTCTGATGGCTGTGGGTGTTCATGCAGTTACAACTGAGCGATCGCATTTATCATTCTCTTCAAGACAAATTATTGCTCAACCCGATATCCAACTGCAAAAAGGACAAGCGCTATATCAACAAGGGCAATACTTAGAAGCCGCAAATGTCTGGAAAGACGCTACCTCTGAATTCCAGTCCCAAGGAGATATTCTTAATCAGGGATTAGTACTCAGTTATCTGGCTCTGGCTTCTGAGCAACTCGGACAATTCCAAGAAGCTGAAGCCACCATGAATCAGGCAGTGGCTTTGATAACTAATCAAACATTACCCCAATCTAAATTTATCCTTGCCCAAATTCTCAACAATCAAGGACAACTACAATTCAACCAGGAAAAAGTAGAAACGGCTTTAGAAACTTGGAAAAAAGCGGAAAAGCTCTACAGGGAATTAGAGGATTATACAGGTGAAATTGGTACCCAACTCAACCAAGCTAGAGCATTACAAGCACTAGGGTTATACCTGCGTGCCAGAACCACATTGGAACAAGTGGACGCATCCTTAACCAGCCAAAGTGACTCCCAACTTAAACTTGCTGGACTTCTGAACTTGGGAAAGGTGCTGCGGGTTGCCGGAGATTTTGCCGCTTCCGAAAATATCCTAGAGCAAGGCTTAGCTGTAGCACAACGGCTACAATCTCTGGGAGATATTCAGGTGGCTCGGCTCAGTTTAGGCAGTCTTGCCGAAGCCCAAGAGCAGACTGAAATGGCACTCCAATATTATCGGCAAGCAGCGGCTGAAAATAGTCCAGTTCGGCTGCAAGCCCAAATCCATCAGCTCAATCTTTTGGTTCAACTCAATCGCCTTCAAGAAGCTCAAAACCTACTCCCATTGATTCAAACTCAACTAGCAAACTTACCTTCTAGCCAAACCACCATTTATGCTCAGATTGAGCTAGCCAAGAGTTTGGTTAAACTCAATCCGAAGGAAGTTACAGCAGCTGCTCAACTCTTGGCAACAGCTCAACAGCAGGCAAAACTGTTAGGGAATCTCCGTGCGGAATCCTATGCTGTAGGGCGTTTGGGACAACTCTATTTAGAAGGGCAACAGTGGGAGGAAGCTCAACGCCTCACTCAAGAAGCACTCCACTTAACCCAGACTATCCATGCCTCAGAAATTGCTTATCAGTGGCAGTGGCAAATGGGGCAATTACTGCTTAAGACAGGGGATAGAAAAGGAGCGATCGCATTTTATACGGATGCAGTCAATACCCTGCAATCCCTAAGACAAGATTTAGTCAGCATTAACCAAGACGTGCAGTTTTCCTTTCGGGAACAGGTTGAACCAGTTTATCGAGAATTGGTTGATTTACTCTTACAACCTACTCACTCCCCCCCTTACCAAGGGGGGGCAGGGGGGGGTAATTCTACTCAAGGGGAAGCTGGGGAAGTGAGTCAAGCTAACCTTCAACAAGCACGGGCGACCATTGAAACACTCCAACTAGCTGAACTGGCTAATTTCTTTCGGGAAGCTTGCTTAGATACTCAGCCCCAAGATATTGATCGCATCGATCCAACAGCCGCTGTCATTTACCCGATTATTCTACGCGATCGCTTAGAAGTTATTCTCTCACTGCCCAGTCAATCGCTGCGCAAATATACAACCAATCTGTCTCAAGAACAAGTCGAACAGGCAATCAATCGGATGCGCCAATCATTGAGACGCACTTCCTTCGCCCAAGAACGATTAGCCATTGCCCAAGAAATTTATAGTTGGTTAGTGCAACCGGCTGCCGAGGATTTAACCCGCCAGTCGATTAAAACATTGGTGTTTGTGCTTGATGGCTCCCTCCGAAATATACCGATGGCAGCTTTACACGATGGGAGACAGTATTTAATTGAACAGTATGGAATTGCGATCGCACCCAGTTTACAGCTATTAACCCCTCAACCTTTGGCACAGAGACAGTTTAAAGCCTTACTAGGGGGCTTGAGTGAAGGCAAACAGGAATTTTCTCCTTTACCAGGAGTTAAGCAGGAAGTCAAGGAAATTGGTGCAACTGTTTCGGGAACCGTTTTGCTTGACCAACAGTTCACCAATCAAGCGTTGGAAACTCAAGTCAAAACCCAACCCTACTCAATCGTTCACCTAGCCACTCATGGTCAGTTTAGCTCCAAACCAGAAGAAACGTTTATTCTCACTTGGGATGGACGACTCGATGTTAAACAATTGAATACCTTATTAACCAACCGCGAATTATCTAACTCGCCTCCCTTAGAACTTTTCGTACTGAGTGCTTGCCAAACTGCCAAAGGAGATCAACGAGCAGCATTAGGACTAGCTGGAGTGGCTGTGCGCTCAGGTGCTCGCAGTACCCTAGGTACACTCTGGACAGTTAATGATGAATCGACAGCAGATTTCATGGAGCAATTCTACCAAGAATTATTTACTCGCAAAATCACTAAAGCTGAAGCTGTACAACTAGCTCAAATCCATTTACTCAAACAACCCGAATCAAGTCATCCTTACTTCTGGGCACCGTTTATTTTGGTTGGCAATTGGCTTTGAGTAGCCTCACAAAAATATTTGTATATTTACTCTCGAGAAACACGTTCAAAGCTAATGGCTAATCGCTAATGGCTAATCGCTAATCTCTGAATAAACACCGAGTCTCAGAGTCAGGCAAAAGGGAAGAGAATTGTTTCTCCCATTCAATAATTGGGGGTGATGTGAGTAATCGCGGTTTGGTATTATACTGTACTTCATCCACTGAAAAAAGGCTATATTTCCTTTTGTAAGAGTGCCTATCTTCATGAAATATTCAATGAATTTCGTAATGGTACTTAGACTAGAAAAAAATTATGTGTCAAACTAGATTAAAAATGTGCATAAAATTACGGAATGAGAATTTATGATTTTTATGACATCTTCCTTTAGACTGATATCTATCTTCTTATCGTTATCAGTTGTACTCGCACCACATCTAACAGCTAAAGCTCAGGGAGAGCAGACAGTTTTAGCTACCTTTGAACCCCCTCCTGGTAAAGATGCTCCTCGTGGTGGTACAGCTGGGGGTGGTTCTCGTCCTATTGTGGGAGCTTGTTTTTCAAATCCCTCTGCCAAACCTGCTTCTTTAACTGCTGTAGCCCCTAGTCGTCATATTGGATTATCTCAAAGCGATCGCCCAAATTTACTCGTTGATCTCCCCCAAACAACTGCCCAGACAGCGGAAGTTAGCCTGTTTGACAAGCAGATGAACGGAATTTACCAAGTTAGTCTCCCCGTTTCTCAAGCGGGTTTAGTTAACATTCCCTTACCGGATAATGCGCCGCAGCTAAAGCCGGATCAGCCCTACTATTGGACTGTTGCCCTAGTTTGTAATCCGAATGATCGGACGGAAGACCAGGTAGTAGGCGGTTGGATTGAACACACTCAACCCAGTGACACTTTAAAGCAACAGTTAGAAAAAGTTACAGCCATAGAAAAAGTTTCCCTCTATGCCCAAAAAGGATTTTGGTATGATGCACTAAAAACATTAGTGGAACTTCAGCGCACCCAACCAGATAATCCAGCAGTCGCTACTGCTTGGACACAATTAACGAAATCGGTGGGACTAAATGTGAGCGATTTGACGGTACTGAAGGCGATCGCTACTCAAACTGTGGAAGATTAATTAGAGAACATGTTAGGTTTGAAGACCAATCTTTTCCCCCATCCCCCAACCCGGGTAAGCTAAAAAAAGGGTTGGGAGATGGGGAAACAAAGGAAAATTAATGATTTGAGAGGATACTTCGCTAGAAATTATAACTAAAATTTCGCTCAGCTCTCCAGCCCTTTCTCTCAAGGCTGGGAGAGGAATTTCAGGTTTTAGCGCTTGGGTCGCAATACTTTTAGCATCAACCGCTCCTACGCCCCACGTCTCAACCCGTAGGGTGAGCGTGGGATGAATAGCACCACAGCGATAATCGATTCAAAATGAATAGTAGCTGTATATTTGCTTGCACAACTGTCCCCATTGTGGGTGCAGTCTTGGGCGTGATCACAATGCGGCTGTTAATATCAAAAATAGAGCGGTGGGGCATCCCGTTCTTAAAGCTCAGTTAACGTCCGACGGGATACCGGGAGTCGCTGAGAAGCCCACACTTTCCTATCGGGTAAGTGTGGGAGTATGTCACGGATGCTTTGATAGGCTGGGATAGCAGTCAAGCAGCACTAAGTGCGGGGGTACATCGTTGACATACTCCCTCTCTGGATGCATCTCTGTAGCTAGAGACAAACAATTATCGATGTGGACAAAGCTGAAAACGCGATTCCTTCGGGGGCGAATTCTTGGGACAATCGTTGTAAGTGTGACCGGAGCAGTTTTAGGGCTGCAATGGGCTGGAACCTTGCAATTGCTAGAATCTGCCATATTAGATCGATGGTTTCGTCTGCGTCCCTTGGAATCGAGTAAATCCCGTTTAGTGATTGTCACAATTGATGAGGAAGACATCTCCCGCTTGGAACGCTGGCCGATGTCAGATGCTACCCTAGCCACAGTTTTGGAAAAGCTCAAACAACAGCAGCCGAGAGTCATTGGATTAGGTCTTTATCGCAATCTTCCAGTTGAACCTGGACATCAGGAATTAGTCAAAGTATTTACCTCGACGCTGAATCTGATTGGCATTCAAAGGGCACTGAGCAATAATAATGGACCAGCAGTTGATCCACCTCCTGTACTGCGGGAACAAAATCAGATTGCTGCCAGCGACTTGGTGATTGATACCGATGGCAAAGTTCGTCGCCACCTATTATCTGTGCGGGACCCTGATGGCAAAATCAATATGACCCTCGGAACTAAGCTAGCCTTAGCTTATTTAGAAGCAGAAAATATTAGACTACAAAATACAGACAAGGAAGGAATTCTCAAGCTAGGGAAAGCTCGGTTTCAACCACTTCAGGAAAACGAAGGCGGCTACATCCGTGCCGATGTAGGTGGTTATCAAATCCTTGCTAACTTTCATGCCCTTCGTGAAAAAGTCCCAAAAATTTCCATGACTGACGTTCTCGAAGACAGAATTCCTAATAATTTGATGCGAGGGCGAATTGTTGTGATTGGCTCGGTCGCCGCCAGTCTGGATGATAACTTCTACACCCCTTTTACTACAAACCCTAACACTATCTGGTCGGGTATCGAGCTGCACGCCGACCTCGCGAGTCAGATTTTAAGTGCTGCCTTGGATGGCAGGCAACTCCTTAGGGGCGTACCAGAACCGATAGAGTGGTTATCGGTTTTCCTATGGTCGAGTATAGGAACAATTTTAGGATGGAAAGTTCGTTCTCCTCTTTGGCTCGTTGTTGTCATTCTGGCTACTACTGGTAGTCTGATGGGGAGTGCCTACCTATTCTTTCTTAGGGGTTGGTGGTTGACTGTTACCTCGCCCTTCTTAGCTTTTGTTAGTGCAGGGTTGATCAGTCGTGGTTTTCTTCTTTGGCAAGAATTGCAACTTTCCCATCAAGCATTAGAACAGTATGCCCAAACTTTAGAACTAAAAGTCCAAGAGCGTACTCAGGAACTGACGGAAAAAGAACTCTTTTTACGTAGCATTTACGATGGTGTAGCACAGTCAATCTTTGTTGTGGACGTTTTAGAAAACGGTCAATTTCAGTATGTGGGATTAAATCCTACCCATGAGCTCTTAACAGGTATTCCCTCAACCAAGTTACAGGGCAAGACTCCCGCCCAAGTGCTTTCTTACGATACCGCATCAGCTATAGAGCAACGTTATCAGACTTGCATTGAAACTGGAGAAACGATTAGTTATGAGGAATGCTTGCCGTTCCAGGGGCAACAGACTTGGTGGTTTACTAGCCTAACTCCACTACACGATGAGAAAGGGCGTATTTATCGTATCATTGGCAGTAGCATTAATATCACAGAACGCAAGCAAGCAGAAGCAGCGCTACAGGAAGCCGAGGAGAAATATCGCAGCATCTTTGAGAATACTGATGAAGGTCTGTTCCAGACGACACCTGAGGGAAAATATTTAAGTGCCAATCCAGCGCTAGCAAGAATTTATGGCTATTCCTCGCCGGAAGAACTGATAGTTTGTTTACAGAATATAAACCAGCAACTTTACGTTGACAAGTCTCGTCGAGCAAAATTTGTCGCTCTCATGCGAGCACAGGAACGGGTGTCGAATTTTCAGTCTCAGGTCTATCGCCAGGATGGTAGTATCATTTGGATTGAGGAGAATGCCCACGTTGTTTATAATGCCAAAGACAAGCCACTCTACTACGAAGGTAGTGTTGTTGACATCACAATGCGAAAGATTTGGGAAGAAGCTCTCCATTATCAACAACAATGTACTGAAGATTTGCTGTATAACATTTTGCCTGCTCCTATTGCTAAACGGCTGAAACTACAAGAAAGCATTATCGCCGATAGCTTTGACAAAGTCACAGTTTTGTTTGCCGATTTAGTTAGCTTTACAGAACTTTCTGCTCAGATTTCTGCCACACAACTCGTAGATTTACTTAACAAGATATTTTCCGTATTTGATCAGCTGACGGAAAAGCATGGCTTAGAAAAGATTAAGACGATTGGAGATGCTTACATGGTAGTAGGGGGTCTTCCTACACCAAGATCTGATCATGCTGAAGCTGTTGTCGAGATGGCACTGGACATGCAGCGGGAAATTACTCGCTTTCAACGAGAGGATGGTCAACCCTTCCATCTTCGCATTGGCATCAACAGTGGTCCTGTGGTGGCAGGAGTAATCGGCACGAAAAAGTTTGCTTATGACTTGTGGGGCGATACTGTTAATGTTGCTTCCCGCATGGAGTCTATGGGAATGGCAGGGGGAATTCAAGTCACAGCAGCTACTTATGCACTCTTGAAGGACAAGTATATCTTTGAAGAACGAGGTACGATTACCGTCAAAGGAAAAGGAGAAATGATGACTTATTGGCTGAAAAAAAATGGCAATGCTGTTGAGTAAATTGCATAAATATAATGTTTTTTATTGGCATGAGTTAGAGCTGATTCCTAAAGAGAAAATCAAGGCAAACTGGGCAGTGAGAAAAAGGAAGTAATTTCAGCAAACACTATTTAGATATGCTCAAAAATTTGGCTGGAAAAGGAGCTTTGATTGTTGGTGCCAAACGAGTTGGTCACGTTATCGGACGTCGAATGGCTCAGGAAGGGATTAATCTTGCCATTGCCTATCGTCGCTCTCAGGCAGAAGCAGAGACCCTGCAAAGGGAGGTGGCATCCCTGGTGGAGAAAACCACTCTGATTCAAGGAGATATCAGCATTGAAGAAAGTGTCCAATCAATGGTCAAAACTGCCAAACAAGAGCTAGGGGATCTCTCTTTTGTCGTCAATCTTGCCTCTGGTTTTCCCAAAACCCCCTTCGAGACCCTTGACGGCAAAGCTTGGGAAAACTCGCTTTCTGATGCGAAGGGCAGCTACCTACTTGGGGTCTATGCAAGCCGCGAACTGATGAAAAATTCCGGTTCGATCAGGGGTCACATCATCTTCTTCAGCGATTGGGCAGCGCTAGAAACTCCCTATAAGGATTTTTTGCCCTATTTAACGGCTAAATCGGCGATTGACTTTATGACCCGTGCCTTTGCTATGGAATTAGCTGAGTACAGAATCCTAGTGAATGCTATCGCTCCGGGACCCACTCAGCGCCCAGCAGATATTAGTCCCGAATCTTGGCAAAAAGATGTTTTGGAACAAGCCCCTCTCAAACGCGAATCCTCCGCTGAAGAGATAGCTGAAGCGATCATCATGCTGCTTAAGAGTGAGACGATTACTGGCGAAACCATTCGGGTTGACTCAGGAAGATACCTGGTTGGTCCGGGTCTATAAATTGGAGATTTGGGTAGGAATTATGAAACGTACCATCCACTCAGTCACAAAAGTTATCGATTTTTGCTATGGTCATCGGTTGTTGAATTATAGCGGCAAGTGCCAACACCTGCACGGACACAACGGCATCGTTGAAATTGAGATAGAATCCAATTCTTTAGACGAATTGGGGATGGTTGTAGACTTCGGGGAAATCCGCAAAGCAGTTAAGGGCTGGATCGATAGCAACCTCGATCACAGAATGATTCTTTGTCGTCAAGATCCGGTGATAGAGTTTTTAGTACAAATGGGGGAACCATTATATCTTATGGATGAGAATCCCACAGCTGAGAACATTGCTAAGCATATCTACAAACAGGTGCAAAGTCAGGGATTTAAGGTGAGGAAAATTGGCTTGTGGGAAACTCCTTCTAGTTATGCCAGCTACGAAGAGGAATAGAATGGAAAAGATAGCTGTACTTGCCAGTGGCGGGATCGACAGTTCAATTCTACTAGCAGAGCTAGGGAAGAACTCAATTGTATTTCCCATTTATTTATCGATGGGATTAGTCTGGGAAGAATGGGAAAAACGGGCGTTGGAATCGTTCCTAGACACCTTGTCCAATCCCTACGTGCGCCCGCTGACAACTCTATCGGTTCCGATTGAGCAGTTCTCGATTGATCGCTGGGCAATAACGGGGGAAGATGTCCCTGGAATGGAGAGTGATGATCGCGAAGTCTTTTTACCTGGTCGCAACATCTTTTTAATTGGTCTGACATCAGTTTGGGGTCGAACTCACGATGTTTCTAAGATCGCAATTGGTTCTTTGGGTGGCAACCCATTTCCCGATGCCACGGCTGAATTTTTCAGTAATTTCTCTCAAGTTCTCAGTGAGGGCTTGGCATACAATATTGAGGTTATTGCGCCCTACCGAGGTTTACATAAAGAAGACATTATCTACAAAAATCGCGATTTACCTTTGGAATTAACCTTGACTTGCTTAGTTCCAAAAGATGGCATCCACTGTGGCAATTGCAACAAGTGTAACGAACGTCAGGTCGCATTTGCCAAGGCTGGGGTGGAAGACAAAACTCTCTATCACTAGAGCGTTAAACGGAATTGCTCTATAATTGATAGCGATCGCTAAATGGGAGCAAAGCAAAAGGTAATTCGGTAAGGAAGCGTAGCGCTATCTAGGGTTTGCTGAAAAAGTCGTAATTTTCTGGTTTTGAAGTAATAAGTAATAAGTAATAAGTAATAAGTAAAGAGTGTATTATCGCTTGCTGCACAACTCTTTGAGGCAATTAATTGAAGTGAAAGTAGCTCTTAAAAATCTGCTTACTTTTACCTCATATTCGGAATTTAAGCGGGTGTTTCCCTACGATGGTGCAAGGAAATTGTCTCGATGGGCTCAAAAACCTTGGACTTTTTTGGCATGAAAATGATTGAAAGCCTTCTCTGGCATAGCTTCCACACTTATTCAGCAAACCCTATCTATATACAAAAAATCCCACGGCTTTTAGTCGTGGGATTGTCAAAATTTATTATCCTACTGAAGCGGAAACAGGTTGCTTGATAGCTTCCTTCAATAGCTCTGCTTTATCCGTTCGTTCCCAAGGCAGATCTAAATCTGGGCGACCAAAATGACCATAAGCTGCGGTTTCCTGATAAAAACGACCACCGCGCTTTTGTGGCAAGCCACGCAGATTGAATGTCTGGATAATTCCAGCAGGACGGAGTTCAAAATGTTGTTGTACTAGTGCCAGTAACCGATCCTCTTCAACTTTACCAGTGCCAAAGGTTTCTATCATAATGCTCACTGGTCGAGCCACCCCAATGGCGTAACTCAACTGAACTTCGCATTTTTCTGCTAAACCTGCTGCCACAATATTTTTCGCCACATAGCGGGAGGCATAAGCAGCAGAACGGTCTACCTTTGTAGGATCTTTTCCGGAAAAGGCTCCGCCACCGTGACGGGAGTAACCGCCATAGGTATCAATGATGATTTTACGACCAGTGAGACCAGCATCCCCTTGAGGACCACCAATAACAAATTTGCCGGTGGGGTTGACCAAAAAGCGTGTTTCCTTGCTTGGTTTGATGTCAATATCAGCAAAAGCTGGCTTGACTACAGCTTCCCACAGATCTTCTTTAATTTTTGCCTGCACAGCTTCCTCAGCTGTAATGTCCCCAATTGTGGCTTTATGTTGTGTAGAGATGAGAATGGTATCAATGCCTACAGGACGTCCATCTTCGTAGCTAATGGTGACTTGGCTTTTACCATCAGGACGTAAGTAGGGCAATTGACCAGCTTTACGGACTTCTGCCAGATGCCGAGAAACCCTATTTGCCATACTGATAGGCAACGGCATCAATTCAGGAGTCTCATTGCAAGCGAAGCCAAACATCAGCCCTTGATCACCAGCACCAATCGCATCTAACTCATCTTCACTCATTTCCTCACGACTTTCACGGGCAGCGGTGACGCCTTGGGAAATATCAGCAGATTGTTCGTCTAGAGCAATTAAGACAGAGCAACTGTTGGAACAGAAGCCATTTTCAGCTTCGGTATAGCCAATTTCAGCAATTTTCTTGCGTGCCAAATCAATGTAATTGATCTGAGCTTGAGAAGTTATTTCCCCTGTAATGAGTACCAAGCCAGTATTCACAACAACTTCTGCTGCAACACGGCTATGGTTGTCTTGGGTCAGCAGGGCATCTAAAATAGTGTCAGAAATCTGATCACAGACTTTGTCAGGATGACCTTCAGTAACTGATTCAGAAGTAAATAGGTAACTACGAGACAACGATAAATTCTCCTTAAATGGTTGCTGGATTGATAAAGGGTTAGGGCTAATTCAGCCAGTAAAAGTTTATCTGAAAAAACAACAATCAGCTGATAAATCAAGCCTGTTGAGCTTCAGCCTTGGGTAAGGAAACCTTTAGCCAAGCTTGCTCCTAGCATGCCCTGCTCCGAAAAAGAGTATCAGCATTGCGGAGATTATATATCGCTTTGCTGTTCTTAGGGTAAACCCTTTGGCAAAGCTAATGCTCCTTGCATAGGTATAAGCTTTCCTTTGGTTTGCCCTCTATACTAGCTTGTGACAGCACAATCAAGCTAAGTTAACTCATCTCCCGGAAGACAGCACGGGGGATTTCGTGTTATTTGTTGTTAGTTGTTAGTTGTTTGTCAAGAAATCAAAAAATAAAATAACAAATAACAAAGTATAGGTCATAAGCTAAAACCCATATTTATTGATGGTTCTCCTCTGGATTTAGCTACAAACTGAATAATTTCATCAATTATTTAAGGTTTTGATTATATATTAAATATTAATTATAAATTTTTGATCCTGCTAAAAATTAAGCAAAGTAGATTTTTTTAACTAGTTGCTAAAATGGATTAAGCTTCCGGTGTTTGGCAAGATGCTTCTGAAGCTTATCTAAGGAGGGGGTCTGGGGGAGCTATAAGACCCGCGCTATATTCGTAGAATTAGCGCCGGGAGGATGTCACAATACCTCAATAAAGAGACTCACGGGGCTTAAAAGCCTGTTTTGTTATATTCTACGCTTGGGGTGACGTGGGCTTTGGTTATTTTTCTGTAAAGATGTGGGAAGGGCAATTTGTAACTCTTGAGGATTCAGGACAACAGCAGTGGCTTTTAAAATAGGTTTATTAGGACTAGGAACAGTTGGCACTGGGACGGCGCAAATTTTGCAACAACCTACCGGGCGTCATCCAATGGTGCAAGAAATAGAAATTTACAAAGTAGGAGTGCGATCGCTCGATAAGCCCCGCTCAATATCCCTGCCGCCAGAACTGCTGACAACAGATATCGAAGCAATTGTCACAGATCCAGCTGTTGATATTGTAGTCGAACTGCTGGGAGGACTAGAACCGGCGCGATCGCTAATTCTGAAAGCCATTGCCCACGGGAAACATATTGTCACAGCCAACAAAGCGGTAATCTCTCGGTATGGGGATGAAATCTTTACCGCTGCTAACCAGGCAGGAGTTTATGTGTTGTTAGAGGGGGCAGTGGGAGGTGGTATCCCAGTGATTCAGCCTCTCAAACAGTCCTTAGGAGCTAATCAAATTCACCGCATCACCGGTATCGTTAACGGTACAACTAATTACATCCTAACCCAGATGCAAACGAGCGGAGGTTCATTTAATGACATTCTCGGCGATGCTCAGCAGCTAGGTTATGCTGAAGCTGACCCCACAGCTGATGTGGATGGATTAGATGCTGCTGATAAGATTGCCATTCTAGCTTCTCTGGCATTTGGGGGAAGAATTAAGTTGCAAGACATCCACTGTGAAGGCATTCGTCAGGTGAGTTCGGCGGATATTGCTTATGCTGAAAAATTGGGGTTTGTAATTAAACTGCTGGCATTGGCAAAGCGAGAGTTAATGGCTGCGGCGGATACCTCACAAGAAGAAATGTTGCAAGTGAGAGTCCATCCCACTCTTGTGCCAAAAGCTCACCCTCTCGCTAGTATCAGTGGTGTCTACAACGCAATTCTAGTTGAAGGAGAACCAATTGGGCAGGTAATGTTCTTTGGCCCGGGTGCTGGTTCAGGCCCAACTGCCAGCGCGGTAGTATCGGATATTGTCAACATTGCTGCCGTTCTCAAAACTGGTAGAGATGCTGAGCGATTGCATCCCCTCTTGAGCTGTGCTCACCAACATTATTGTGCAATTTCCCCAATCTCGGAACTAGTCACCCGGTTTTATACTCGTTTTCTGACTAAAGATCATCCCGGCGTCATTGGTAGCTTGGGTACCTGCTTTGGTGAGCAGAGCGTTAGCCTAGAATCTATAGTACAGACTGGTTTCCACGGAGAGTTGGCTGAAATTGTTGTCGTAACTCACGATGTTCGTGAAGGCAATTTTCGACAGGCACTAGAGGAAATCCGTACTTTAGATGCTGTAGATAGTATTCCCAGTATCTTGCGAGTGCTTTAGTCATTAATTAGTGATGTTGATGTTCTAGTAGAGTTTTCCGAGACACCCAGCTTGTTAAAGTTTGTCAATAAAGAACAAATGCACTGGCAAGATGCCAGTGCCACGTAGTCTAATTAGTCAAGATAGGTTTTTATTAACTTTTGTAATAATATTCCTGATGCTGCATAAAACTACTCTCCTGATCACAATCTACCTATAGAACAGGAAATGCTCCGTTCGATCAACGATTGCTGACTTTACTTTAGAGTTAGCTATCGGAGGAATTGAAGATGAAAATCCAACCCTTGATTCTTTTAACGATCGCTTATTTATTGAGGGAATTGAAGTTAATGATGCCTTTGATACAGTTGATCAAGGAATATTTGGGACTGGATTGTTGAGTTTCTCGCTATCAGCTGCTCAGATTGCTTCTTTTCAAACAGACTTTGTACTAGATGTTTTCATTGATGGAGGTAAAGTCTCTCAGAGCGGTGCTTTAGAAAGCTATTTCATTGATTTTTCCAGTGTAAGTGTACAAACTGACGATACCACTCCTGTTCCTGAACCTTCATCAATAATGGGTTTAATTGCCTTGGGAATTTTCGGTGCAAATTCATTGCGAAGACGATAGTTTGGTATGATGCTAAATTAGGTTTAGTTGCATAGGTTATTAGTGGAGGCAGGCAACAATCAACAGGAACACAGGCAATTGTAGTAAATCCTCCTTTTAAATACCGATTTGGTATCTCAATTAATCGGTCAAAAATGCTCCACCTAACCTACTTTCCTTATTAGACATCTCCAATAATTATGTTAAAACGCCCATGCTACCGTCTCAAAATCGGCGTTTCTGGAGATGTCTATTCTAGCTTCAGCAAGAGTAATATTGATGGAAAGCCACTGTAAATTTCCCTCACCCTCTAATAACTTATGAACAATCTGCGCCTTCCCCTTATTTCAACCATTCTCTGGGCAGTTGCTCAGTTGATTGTTCAAAATCCTTCAACAGCAGAAAATTCTTGTCCACCACCTGCTCTCTCTCGCCTGAGGAGCCACCAGGTTGTTGCAGGTGAAACTGTCGAGAGTATTGCTAGCCGATATAACCTCATCCCAGATACGCTGGTAGGGCTGAATCCCTCTTTGAAGGGAGGTTTGATGCCTATTGGCTCTACAATCTTGATTCCTCCCTTCAATGGTATTCGTGTTCAGGCTCCTACAGGTGCTAGCTGGAAAGACTTAGCAGAAACCTATGATGTTCCCGCTGATATTTTATTTGAGGTGAATGGCTGTCAGCAACAGCCTCTACAAGTCTTTATTCCAGGGGTAGATTTCTCAAGAGGGGAACGTCCGGTTAGGGAAAATTACACTGGACTCCCTGGTTACCCTTTGCCTTCAGTAGCTTCGGTAGCATTGGGTTATGGTTGGCAGCAAAATTCTAATCTTCAACAATCTAAGTTTCACAGTGGTTTAGATTTACTAGCAGAGCCTGGAACTTCTGTATTGTCGGTTGATGCTGGAACTGTAGCTTTCGCTGGTGAGCAAGGTAATTATGGTAACTTGGTGGTAGTTAATCATCAAGGTGGACGTCAAACCCGCTATGCTCACCTTGGTAGTATTAGTGTTGGTGTAGGTCAGCGGGTTCAGATAGAAGATACCTTGGGAACAGTTGGTTCCACCGGACGCCCTGACATTGAAGAACCACATCTGCATTTTGAAGTTCGCCAGAATTCTGCTTTGGGTTGGGTAGCGCAAGATCCTAAACTACACTTGCAAACTAAACCAACAGCTCAAAGGTAATGAAACTTTCAAGTTCATTTCAGGAAAGGCAGGGGATTTGAGGAAGCTGAGGAGAGAAAAGAGACGATATAGCTAAATCATTCTTCCCAATTCCCGATTTCCAATTCTAAATTCTAAATTCTAAATTCTAAATTCTAATGTCTGTATCCATTGCCCATCTAGGACCACCAGGTACTTACGCAGAAGCTGCTACCTTAGCTTACATTCGTAATCTTGCCGTAGAAAAAGGTAGCAAATCTCTGTTATGTCCTTATCCCAGCATTGCTCAAACTTTATATTCTGTGGCGCAAGAGCAAGTAGACTTAGCAGTTGTCCCAGTGGAAAATTCCATTGAAGGCAGTGTTGCAATTACCCTAGATTTGCTGTGGCAACTGGATACGCTACAAATTCAACAAAGTCTGGTTTTGCCCATTAGACATGCCTTACTATCTCGAGCTTCGACTATAGAAACAATTAAAACAATTTATTCCCATCCCCAAGCTCTGGCACAATGTCAGCAATGGTTAGAAAAGTTTCTCCCTGAAGTACAACCAACTCCGACTAACTCAACAACGGAGGCGCTACATTATCTTGATAAGGACCATACAGCAGGTGCTATTGCTTCTGAACGAGCAGCAGAGCTTTACAATCTACCGGTACTGGCATCTGCAATCAATGACTATCCTGATAACTGCACCCGGTTCCTGGTTCTAGGGAAACAACCTTCTACTAGTGGTAGTCATACTTCTTTGGCTTTCAGTACTCCTGCTAATGTACCTGGAGCTTTAGTCAAGCCGCTCCAAGTGTTCGCTCAGCGGGGGATTAATATGAGTCGTATTGAGTCCCGCCCGACTAAGCGATCGCTTGGTGAGTACTTTTTCTTTATTGATATAGAAGCTGATGCCTCTATATCCTCAGTAAAAGCTGCTCTTGAGGAATTAGTTTCTTATACAGAAATTCTCAAAATCTTTGGCAGCTATAGTGTCTTATCAATCTAATTCAAGGCATCCTTAAGAACTGTACGTGCTGCCAGGTGATTGCGGGTTGAGGTCAGAATTTCCGCTTCTCGTTCTAAACGAGTTGCGGTATCTTGCATCTCTAATAGCGCCTGTTGTTCTGAAGTTACTCCGTAAAGATTACTAGCAACCCAGTAAGACAATTCTAGGGGTAGATCGGGCAGATCTTCTGGTAGCTCAATTTTCTGGTCAGTTAACTTAGCAGAAAGATGAACAACATCCCGTAGTAGTTGTTCTACTGACATAGCCATTGCTCTGAGGTCTTTGTTTGTTGGCTGGTCTTCAATCCATTCTACTAAGCCAACACGATAGGGTTTTTCACGAACGTATTCCAAAACACGAAATCTTTGTTGCCCTAAGGTTAAGATCTTCATCCGGTCATCAGGCAGACGCTGGAAGTGGATAATTTCAGCGCAGCAGCCAATTGCAGCTGGTTGACCTTGAACTTGATCCCACATCAATACCCCGAATCGGCGATCGCTATCCAAAATCGTATTCATCATGATTCGGTAGCGAAATTCAAAGATATGCAGGGGAAGAGGACGCCCTGGAAATAAAACCACTTCCAGTGGAAATAAAGGGAGTTCTCTTACAGCAATTGAGGAATGGGATGCCATTGTGCCTTGGTAAAAACTGTAACTGCGCTTCTTTACTTACTTTAACGAATTTCTTCTAGAACAAGAAGCAAACAACTGACTTGCGATAACTCCTAGGGACATTGGGCTACTCTTCCTCGTTAGTATCAGGATTCACAGAATTGCAGGATTAACGGAATTTTTTTTATTCAGAGATATTTATTAATTACCTTTGAATTTTGTCTCTAATATCCTGAAAATCCTGAAATCCTAATAATCCTGATACTGACGTTGATAGGAATGGTCAAAGTTTAACTTCGATATCAACACCTGCAGGCAAATCCAGTTTCATGAGAGCGTCAATGGTTTTGGAAGAAGGCTGATAAATATCAATAATGCGTCGGTGGGTGCGTGTTTCAAAATGTTCCCGGGAATCTTTATCAACGTGAGGCGATCGCAAAATGCAGTAAATACGACGCTTGGTAGGTAAAGGAATAGGACCAATAGCTGTGGCGTTTGTCCGGTTAGCTGTATCCACTATCTTCTCACAAGAGGTGTCAAGTAGTCTCCGATCAAAGGCTTTCAGGCGAATCCGAATTTTTTGCTGTTGAATCGTTGCCATTGTTTAATTTTCCAGGTTCAAAAGTAAAGACTATGGGAATTTGGAGTTTACCCGACTATATTCTGCTTCGCTCTAAGGATATGTATCCGGCAGTAGATGAATAAGGAGCAGAAAAGCCATTGCCTCTCTGCTCCTGTTCAAAATCGCAATAGCGCTACTCAAGGATTTTGGAAACGACACCCGAACCGATGGTACGACCACCTTCTCGAATGGCGAAGCGCATTCCTTTTTCAATAGCGATTGGGTTGATTAGCTGTACAGTCATTTTGATGCGATCCCCTGGCATCACCATTTCTGCTGTGGAACCATCATCAGCTGTAAAAGCATCGATTGTACCGGTAACGTCGGTAGTGCGCACATAGAATTGAGGTCGGTAGCCGGAGAAGAAGGGGGTATGACGTCCACCTTCGTCTTTCTTCAGAACGTATACCTCAGATTCAAACTTAGTGTGAGGGGTAATGGAGCCAGGCTTGGCAAGTACCATCCCCCGCTCAATACCCTCTTTGTCGATACCCCGTAACAGGACTCCTACATTGTCACCAGCCATACCTTCGTCCAAAGTTTTTTGGAACATTTCTACGCCGGTTACAGTTGTTTCCCGTGTACCTTGAATACCGACTAATTCTACTTTTTCCCCGACTTTGACCTTGCCCCGCTCAATACGACCGGTGGCTACAGTACCCCGACCTGTGATCGAGAATACGTCTTCCACTGCCATCAGGAAGGGCTTATCAACATCCCGCTCTGGTGTTGGGAGGTATCCGTCTACTTCATCCATCAGAGAGAGGATTTTATCAACCCATTCATTGTCACCCTTTGCAATATCGGGTGTTTTGGTAAGAGCTTCCACTGCCTGCAATGCTGAACCAATGACAATGGGTATGTTGTCACCGTCAAAGTCGTACTCACTCAAGAGTTCACGGACTTCTAGTTCTACTAGTTCGATCAGCTCTTCGTCATCTACTTGGTCTTGCTTGTTCAAGAAGACAACAATGTTAGGAACTCCAACCTGCCGTGCTAGGAGAATATGCTCTTTTGTTTGTGGCATCGGACCGTCAGCTGCAGAAACCACAAGAATAGCTCCATCCATTTGAGCTGCTCCTGTGATCATGTTCTTGACGTAGTCTGCGTGTCCTGGACAATCTACGTGAGCATAGTGACGATTGTCAGTTTCGTACTCTACATGAGCCGTGTTGATGGTAATACCCCGTGCCTTTTCCTCAGGGGCAGCATCAATTTCTTCATAGCTTTTGACTTTGGCTTTCCCTTGTGCTGCCAATGACATAGTAATGGCAGCTGTTAGGGTCGTTTTACCATGATCTACGTGACCAATCGTGCCGATGTTGACGTGGGGTTTATTCCTTTCAAACTTTGCGCGTGCCATGAATTACGTGTTCCTTATTCCTAGTTATGCGTTCCCTTTGTTTTTAGCGATGATGGCTTCAGCAATATTGCGAGGTACCTCGTCATACTTGCTGAACTCCATTGAGAAAATACCGCGACCTTGGGTCTTAGAGCGGATATCAGTAGCATAGCCAAACATCTCGGCTAGTGGAACTTTAGCAGTGACTTTAGCTAAACTTTCACTTTCCTCAGAACCCATACCCTCTATTTGACCACGGCGGGAGTTGAGGTCACCTATGACGTCCCCTAGGAAGTCTTCAGGCACTTCAACTTCAACTTTCATCATAGGCTCTAATAGTACTGGCGAAGCCTTGAGCACGGCATTCTTGATTGCCATTGACCCAGCAATCTTAAATGCCATTTCTGAAGAGTCTACATCGTGATAAGACCCATCAACTAAAGTGGCTTTGAGGTCAATCAGAGGATAACCAGCTAGCACACCAGATTCACAAGATTCTTTCATTCCTTGCTCAGCAGGAGAGATGTATTCCTTCGGTACAGCACCGCCAACAATCTTGGAAACAAATTCAAAACCGCTACCAGGTTCTCCTGGCTCCAACTCGATTACGACATGACCGTACTGACCTTTACCACCACTTTGGCGAATAAACTTGCCTTCAGCCTTAACTGGTTTGCGAACTG
Source organism: Symploca sp. SIO2C1 (assembly GCA_010692635.1). Lineage (GTDB taxonomy): Bacteria > Cyanobacteriota > Cyanobacteriia > Cyanobacteriales > Coleofasciculaceae > Caldora. Next base: position 19,309 of record JAAHGL010000105.1, read on the forward strand.
TTTCTCTGTAGGCAACCTGCGGAGCACCAACATTAGCCTCTACCTTGAACTCTCGCAACATACGGTCTACCAGAATTTCCAGATGTAACTCACCCATGCCTGCAATAACAGTTTGGTTAGTTTCTGGATCAATACTGACTCGGAATGTTGGATCTTCTTCCGATAAAGCTTGGAGGGCTTTGGATAGCTTCTCCATATCTTGCTTGGTTTTTGGTTCTACTGCTACTGAAATCACCGGTTCGGGAATATAGAGAGATTCCAAAATTACTGGGTTTTCTGGGTCACAGATGGTATCCCCAGTAATCGTTTGCTTCAAGCCAACTGCAGCTCCCAAGTCACCAGCCCTTAGCTCCTCGACATCTTCCCTATCGTTTGCTTTCAAACGAATCAGGCGTGATATTCTCTCCTTGCGATCCTTGGTGGAGTTGAGAACATAGCTACCCTTCTTCAGTATCCCCGAGTAGACCCGCAGAAAGGTTAAGCGACCATAGGGGTCAGCCATAATCTTGAAGGCTAGGGCTGACATCGGTGCTTCATCATCAGCTACTCTTTGGGTAACTGTACCATCTGGTAATGTTCCCTCAATTGCCGGAACATCGATCGGAGCTGGTAAATAATCAATTACGGCGTCTAGCAGCAACTGAACACCTTTATTTTTAAAAGCAGAGCCACAGAGCATGGGCACAATTGTCCCATCAATAGTGCCTTTGCGTAGAGCTTCACGAATTTCCTCCTCAGTAAATTCTTCACCTTCGAGGTACTTTTCAGTTAAAGCGTCGTCGGTTTCAGCAACAGACTCGATTAATTTAGCACGGTATTCTTCTGCCTGTTCCTTGACATCTTCAGGAATTTCATCGTCCTTAATATCCGTGCCCAGGTCATTGGTGTAAATCTTCGCTCGCATCCGCACCAAGTCAACAATGCCTCGTAAGTCGCTTTCCTTACCAATAGGTATTTGGATCGGAACTGCATTGCACCGTAAGCGATCGCGAATTTGCTCGTATACCTTGAAGAAATTAGCTCCGGTGCGGTCCATTTTGTTGACAAACACAACGCGAGGCACCTTGTAACGCTCTGCCTGACGCCAAACTGTCTCAGATTGAGGTTGAACACCTCCCACTGAGCAGAAAACAGCAATCACGCCATCCAATACCCGCATCGAACGCTCTACTTCAATTGTGAAGTCAACGTGACCTGGTGTATCAATAATATTAATCTGGTGTTCTCTCCAGCTTGTACTGATGGCAGCGGCAGTGATGGTAATTCCCCGCTCCCGCTCCTGTGCCATCCAATCGGTTACTGCTGTCCCGTCATGGACTTCACCGATTTTATGAACAATCCCTGAATAAAACAGAATTCGTTCAGTTGTTGTTGTCTTGCCCGCATCAATGTGGGCTGCAATACCAATATTGCGTACTTGTTCAAGCGGGGTGGTTCTTGCCACAGCTACCTCCTTCGTTTGCTGCCACTGTCATTTAAACGTTACTATTTGTACTATCTGTTTACAATTCTATACTTTCGTTTAAAATTTTAGTGATTTGCAACAGATCAATCTGGTAAGAATACTCTACAAATCTCACTATTCAATAGCACCGCTAGGCAATCAGCCAGATTACTCAGCAATCAGTAACGATAGTGGGCGAAAGCCTTATTTGCCTCTGCCATCCTATGAGTTTCTTCACGCTTGCGGATAGCGTTTCCGGTTTCATTAGCAGCATCCATCAACTCATTTGCCAATTTGCTTGCCATTGTTCGACCAGAGCGAGTTCTTGAGAATCGGATGAGCCAACGTAGAGCAAGAGTCGTTCCTCTGTCTGATCGTACTTCCATTGGCACTTGATAGGTTGCACCTCCAACCCTACGAGCTTTTACTTCTACTAAAGGAGTAACATTTCGTACTGCTTTTTCAAATGTTTCTAGTGGTTCTTTACCTGTGCGTTCTTCAATTATTTTCATTGCCCCGTAGATTATGCGATTGGCAACAGATTTTTTGCCATGGTGCATAATCCGCCGCACCATCATGCTGATCAGGCGGCTATTGTAGACTGGATCTGGGGGTACAGGACGCTTTTTGATAACTGTGCGACGAGACATAATAAATCAAAAAAAGAAACAATATTGACACTGAAAAATTTATCCAACAGATAATATTACACCTGATGGGTGTAATGCAGTTGCCTTGACAGATTGTTTCTGTCGTGTTCAATAATTTTTGAACTTGAGAACTTCCTCAATGCATGAAACCAACTTTTAGCCTTATTGTTACTTTGCGCATAAACTTTGCTACTTAAGTGTTGCAGTGTAGTAACTAGAGCATTATTAAGTAATTTTGCCAAAATCTCTTATAGCAAAGAGGAAGTAAGGGGGAAAGGAGCAAAAGCACTATCGACCATAGCTAATGACCAACAGGCTTTAAGCTTTTTTCGGACGCTTTGTTCCATATTTAGAGCGACCTTGAGCCCTATCTTTAACTCCGGCAGTATCTAGGGTTCCCCGAATAATATGGTATCTAACTCCTGGCAAGTCCTTGACACGACCTCCCCTAATCATCACAACTGAATGTTCTTGTAGGTTGTGACCAATACCTGGAATATAAGCCGTCACTTCAAAACCAGAAGTCAAGCGAACCCTTGCCACTTTTCTCAGGGCTGAATTCGGTTTCTTGGGAGTTGTTGTGTATACTCTGGTACAGACACCTCGGCGCTGTGGACATTGCTTAAGCGCAGGCGATTTAGTCTTCTTCTTGGCTTTTGCTCTTTCGCTACGAATGAGCTGCTGGATTGTGGGCATGAGTTACGGAGTGTACAGCTCCCTTGACAGTGCTAAATATTGACAGCTTTTAATTGTATCGACATTGCAGAGCTGGTGTCAATTTTTCTAAAATTTGTAGCTTTGTCAATGTATCGCAATTCAAGCTTATACACTAAAAGAGTTACCGCAACCACAGCTTTCTAAGGCGTTGGGATTATGGAAACGAAATCCCCCTCCCATAAGATCTTCCGAATAATCTAGCATCAAACCTTTGATGTAGTTCAGACTAGGAGTATCTACTATGACACAGATGCCTTCACAGTTATATATGCGATCTCCAGGATTTATCTGGTCGTCAAAATCAATAGTGTAGTAAAGTTTGGTACACCCCCCCGATTGAACCCCTAGGCGTAATCGTGCTTCCTGGTTGTTACGCTTAACCTGTAGGCGTCTAACCTCACTAGCAGCAGTTTTGCTAAGACTAATCATTACCCAACTATCTGCAATTTTCTTTAGCTAGCCAATCCTACAGCAGTTTAGGCAAAATGAGGTACATCTTAACTCCTGCCTTCAAGCGACAAACTCTGTACTTCACTTAGATGAAAACCGCTATAAGTGTTGGTCTTAGAAAAGTTGCACCCTGTATCGCTGTTACCTATTTTCCTTCAGCACCGCCACGGTAATAGTCATCTTCAAACCTGACAATATCATCTTCTCCAAGGTACTCTCCGTTTTGGACTTCAATCAGTACCAAAGGAATAATACCTGGATTTTCAAGACGGTGGACATGGCATTGAGGAACATAGGTAGACTGATTCTGATAAATGATCGATTCGTTGTCGCCACAAATTACCTTAGCTGTACCGCTTACAACAATCCAGTGTTCACTCCGGTGGTGATGCATCTGTAGACTAAGGCGGTGACCTGGGTTAACTTCAATTCGCTTAATCTTGTATCCTCGTCCTTCTTCCAAAACTGTGAATGAGCCCCAAGGGCGCTCACCATAAGCCGCAGATTCTTTCACAGTCATGGATGTCGGTAGGGTAATTGCGGAAACGTGAGAAGCCTCTTTCTCTCTCGACTGAACCATGCTTTTTCTCCTGAGAACAGCTAACTATTAACTAAGGTCAAACTAGCTGATCTGGTCCTACTAATGGGAAATGCAACACCAACAAGCTAGCTATCCACAACAAACATAGCAAATGAGTCCTAGTCTTTGTCACTATTAAAACGTTATAGCTGTTAAATCTATATAAACTCTTTACATTGTAAAGCTCTGGCTTTAGAAAAACTTTAAATGCCAACCACAGCGACCCCCAAATGAGTTGTGATAAGTTAGTCGCTTGAACCCCAGGTATAATCAAGTATATCAAGGATCACGGTCACCAACTCCGGCTAACCCTAGGGGTATAACGGGAGCTTGGGAAGATTCAGCTTCCCAGTAACAGGTGTCTACCGCATAGAGTCAGCACATGGTACGGACGTACAAATATTCTCCTAGTTTGTACCCCTCCAAGTCCTCTGATTCAGGAC
>JAAHGL010000106.1 GCA_010692635.1 Symploca sp. SIO2C1
TTAATGACGAGTATAATGCCGGTGTAATGGTGATTCAAACTATGCATGGAGGTAATTCAGTCACCAATAAGACAAAATTACTATTAATTTATAGTTGTTTGTTGTTATTTCAAGTAGTCAGACTAACAATTAACAAACAACAGCATCAAAGTACACAACTCACAATTGCTGAACAATGCCTTTTGTACTACTTACCCAGATACTGCTTTGGGTGATCATCACCTTCATTCTATACCGTTTACTTACTGAAGTAATTCCTAAACAGTACTTTACCCTGCTTGGGGGTTTGTTTCTGTTTGCCATCATTGCACTAGCTTTTTTCTTTCCCAATGATGGACTAGTGTCAGCAGCATGGAACGTTATCTCATTTCCCCTTAAGCCATTGGGGGCTGCCATTGTGCTGTTGATCATTGCCCTGCGCAATGGTCTAGCAAAGTCACAGAATTTGGTTGTGACAGCGATGGTGATTCTACTAATTTCAAGTATGCCGTTTTTTGCCAATTTACTGGCTCAACGCTCTGAAATAATTGCAGCTCAAACAGAGGCAGCACCAGCGCAAACAACTGGAGCAATTGTTTTGCTAGGACGGGGTTCGAGTCTCCCCTTCGGAGCACAAACTCAGCTGAATAATACTGGTGATCTAGTATTCTACACCAATCAACTATATCAGGCTTCGGGTAACCAACCCTTAGTGATTGTTAGCCCTGGTCGCAGTTTTGATGCGCAAGGAAATCCAGATCAGACAGTTGAGGCAAACGATATCGCTACATTACTCACCCAAGTGGGTGTTCCCAGAAGCCGAATTGTTACTGAGCCTAGTGGTCTCGATTTGCGTGGCAGAGCTAGACAGATACAGAGCATCTTACAAGAACAGGGATTAGAAGGCACCTCAGTTACCATCGTTTCACCTGGTATTGGTAGCCGCATAGCCAGTCAGGCTTTTACTGATGCTGGCATCAATGTTATAGCCCAACCTACTGGCTTTTTTGGCTCTCGACCTGTGGCTATCAATAGACTCCCTTCTCCTGTCTCTTTTGTTCCCTCTGTGGAAGCACTCACTGTTAGTACACGAGTTGTTGAAGAATTCCTCACCTCAATTTATTACACCTTACGAGGCACGCTTTCTGGCAATCCTGGAAATCTTGGTTGACTCACAAAAAGCGGCGGGCAGCCCATTAATTCTAGGATGGGAGGGATAGCGGCCCGCCGCTTAGTTGGCAAGTTATTTGTATTTCTTTCCTATGGAATTATTACTATCTAGTGATTTTAGGGATTTTTAATTCATTCTAAATAAGTTAAAGCGTCAGGTTCGGGCAGCAGCCTTTGTCTAAAATTAAAATTTGTTAAATTAACATTATGGTTAACTCACGGCTGCAAAAACTGCTGGCTTACCTGCGTCCTCACTGGCAGCAGGCATTCTTAGGTGTCCTTGCCATATTCACAGTCAATGGAATTAGTGTCTACATCCGCCTCCTGATCGGAGATACTATTGATGAGCTACTCATAACCTTTAGTTTTGAACAAATTTGGCGTTTTGTCTTAATCATTCTCCTACTTGCTTCTTTCATGTGGGTGATTAGGATGGCATCACGTCTGCTACTTTTTGGTGTCGGGCGTGAGGTAGAATTTGACCTAAAACAAAATATTTTTCAGCATCTGCTGACTCTGGAACCATCCTATTTTGCCAAGAACACAGCAGGAGATTTGATTAACCGGGCCACAAGTGATGTGGATAATATCCGACGTCTGTTAGGTTTTGCGATTTTGAGTCTAGCGAATATCGTATTTGCCTATGGTTTGACACTACCGGTAATGATGTCAATTAGCTTGCGGTTAAGTCTGATAGCGATCGCAGTTTATCCGGTTATGTTAATTACTGTCCAGCTCTTCAGCGATAAGCTGCGCACTCAACAGCAGACAGTGCAGGAAGAACTCTCGGATCTTAGTGAACTGATTCAGGAAGATATGAGCGGTATCTCCCTGATTAAGATCTATGCTCAGGAAGAAAATGAGCGCCGCGCTTTCCGTCGCCTCAATCAGCAGCTGTTAGTAGCAAATGTTGAACTAGCAAGAACCCGAAACCTCTTGTTTCCGATCATTGAAGCTCTCGCTGCTGTTAGCTTGCTAGTATTGCTGTGGCTTGGTCCTGGAGCGATTGCTTCTGGCAGTATTACTATTGGTGATTTTGTCAAGCTGATTCTTTATGCAGAAGGTCTGGTTTTTCCCACTGCACTGCTAGGTTTTACCATTACTACTTATCAACGAGGTGAAGTTAGTATTGACCGTGTTGAGGCAATTCTCTTGAGTGAGCCCCAAATTAAAAACACTTCCGATACGGTTAATTTATCGACGCCACTACGAGGTAAGCTGACGGCTCGCAACCTTAGTTACACTTATCCCGGTGCCAAGACACCTGCCTTAGACAATGTCAGCTTTACCATTAATCCTGGCGAAACAGTGGCAATTGTCGGAGCTATTGGTTCAGGAAAATCGACTCTTGCTAATGTGTTGCCTCGGTTGCTCAACATTGAAGCCAATCAGCTGTTTTTGGATGAGCATGACGTGACAAAGATACCCTTACAGGATTTGCGCCAAGCGATTGCTTATGTGCCTCAAGAAAGCTTCCTTTTTAGCACTACGATCAAAAACAATATAGGCTATGGCGCTCCGTTAAGTGAAGATCCAGAGATTGAAGATGCTGCCAAGCAAGCACAAATCCACTCAGAAATTCTCAACTTCCCCCAGCAATATGAAACAATTGTGGGAGAACGAGGTATTACCCTCTCAGGAGGTCAGCGACAGCGTACATCTCTAGCTAGGGCATTGTTAGTAGATACACCAGTATTGATTCTGGATGATGCTCTTTCTAGTGTAGATAATCAGACAGCTACCCAAATTCTGGAAAATCTCGCACTTAGTGACGGTAGCTTCAGAGGAGATACGGGGCTCCAACGCAAGACTGTGATTTTTATCTCCCACCAACTCTCTGCAGCTGCTACCGCTGACCGAATATTTGTTATGGATGCTGGTAAGATTGTCCAGACAGGCACTCACACCGAACTTCTCCAAACTGCTGGTCTCTATTTTTCACTGTGGAACCAGCACAAGCTTGAAGAAGTCTTGCATTGACATCCTCCTCGCCCTAGAAGGACGAGGCTTCAAACCCATTGTTTTGGTGAAAGGGAATTAATAATTATTTTTCTTCAAGCGATCGTAAGGTCACTTCATCAATAGTTCTTTGTTGGTGGTTCGTGAGCGCCCAGGTGACAGTGGAACTGTTGCGCTATAGTTTCCCAGAAAGAATTTTGGGTTAAGCTTGATGAACGTGGTATTATTTTTAATAATGGGATAGGTGTGCGCCTGTAGGGTCTGGTGAGATACGATCCTAATAGGCTAAAGCGATCGCAAACGATATTACAACAATCCCTAACGGAATCAGAGCGTGCTTTGGTGAATACGGCGCGTGAGTTGTTAAAGTCTGGGTGTGAGGTGGAACAGGTGGCACAATTAACGGGATGGTCTGTAGAGAGGGTCAAATTAATTCTAAATTCCTAACTATGAATTCAAATATTCAAATTCCTATTCCCTATTCCCTATTCCCTATTCTAAATTCTAAATTTATTTATCTAATATTGCTATAATCCACTCCTTGAGTTGTATCCCGACCATAGAATTGGGTAGTAAGTCCAGTTAAAATTTCTAGAGTATCTCTGACTTCCAAAGAAGTAATAGTATTGAGTGGTGTATCTGAAAGAGTGGCGATACCAGCTGCAACTCCTATCCCTTGTCCTTGGTAAACATTCACTGTCTGAATTCTACCCACTGATACCGCCATACCCACATAGCCAGAAGAGCGACTAACAATTGCTAAATTATTCACTTTACTCGCCAAAGTATGCTCTATGCCGAAATTAAATATTGGCAGTGATGGTACTTTACCAGATAAACCCTTGACTCCCCCTCTTAAATCAAACTCGTAAGAAAAACTGCCGATAGAATTTTTAGGCAAAGTCCCTCCTTCAATAATTTCTTTACCATTTAAGGGATCGACAACATCTTTAATACTCAAGGTATGTCTGATATAGATTTCTGGTGGTATAACAACTTGAAGATTGTCTTTGCCTGCAATTTCTTGCAACCAAGCCTCAAAATTGACCATTTCCGTAATCATTTCCTGGGTTGGTTTGAAGCCACTTGCCTCTATTTGCCTTAGTTGAGCAACTGGATATTTAAACAGGAGACCATTCAAAGATAAGGAATCTTCCTTAAGAACACAAATATTGCTTTTATCAAAAAAGAAGCCGTCTAAGCTAAAAGGATGATTATAATCTAGATGATAAGCTGCTCCTAAGGCTATGCTGCGATTAAAATAGCCATCCAGATAAGCTTGATACATAGGTGAGTAAAAGTTTTTTAACCAAAAACTTGCTAATGCTGGATTTTGTTGATCTTTGATACTGGTTTCAATTTTCCCCATCAGCTCGGCATCATTAATAATCTTTTGCTCAACAGAGCGCAATTCGCTGATGCTCAGACCAGTTATGATGGGAACAATAGAAGCTGATAAAGTTTCATTGCGCAGTTCAGGACTTTGAGCTTCGTATCCCTGATAGTAAGATAAACCCGCTTCTCTCGCTAATTGAGCATCCTGAGTAGCATCGATATAGGAATCGGCTTTCAACCGAATATTGCTCTCCTTGACATCAACATATTGAATTTCTTGATTGGTAACATAGGGAGTCAGAGGAGAATCAGAAATAACTCTCACTCCCGCTTCAGCTAGCATTTCTTTGAGAGCTTGATCAGTATTATTAGCTTCTACGCAAGCTTCAACAACATTAGCTTTTTTTAAAAAGTTACGGAAACATTGGGCAGCTGGTTGATTATACCAATTGGTTTTATCAAAATCCAGGTAAGCTAAACCTCCCCGTGTTAGCAGTCCTCCTAACTGCTCATCTGCTGCATTAGGGCGAACTAAGGCAACTCTACCATTATCACCTAAAGTCCTCTTAGCCCAGATAGCTGCACATATCCCTGGTAATTCGTCTCCATAGATTAAAACATCGAAGTATTCAGATATCGGAATTTCTGGGGGATTATTATTGTTATTGGTAATTTGGTTAGTTAATTTAGCAAGAGCAGGGAAGGTTTTTCGTAGATTATCAAAGTTACTGCCAAAAATAAAAGCCATAATAATGGCTAGACCACAGGTTAATAGTTTTAAGTTATAGGGCATATAATTAGGTGTTAGGTGTTAGGTGTTAGGTGTTAGGTAAGGCTTGCTCTATAAGTGTGGAAGCTATGCCATACAAGGCTTTCAATCATTTTTTTTCGAGCCCAAGTGCAAGGAAATAGTATCTTTTAGTTCAAAACCTTGCACTTTGGTTGAGATTAACTCAAAACTTGTTACTTGTTACTCGTTACTTTTTACTTCCTCACTGACTCCACCAGCCAGAGACAATGGGAACTCCTTGGAGATGCTTAACTTGCTCAAAAGTCATTAAGTAAATCCAAGCAAGAGTTGGTGTTTCCCTGGCTAGATTATAAACTTCAATTTGGTAACGATTATATTCGTTCTCTGCTGGTACTCGGTAGGGGTCATAATCTTCTAATGTATCCAAAACGCTTAACATAGCTGGATCAGCGAAGGTCAGCAAAAAACCTTGAACTGGATTTTCTCCTGGTATCATAGCGGGATAACCCAAAGGTAGAGCAAAAAGTTCACCAAAAGCGATCGCTTTTTTCGCTTCGACTACCTTACCGGCACAGTACAAGTTGTAATTGACTTCCCCTGGTTTCAATGTGCCGTAAACAAAAACTCTAAAAGTATTTGTTCTCATTACCTAATACCTAACACCAACGACATCTCAGTTATAGATGTTTTTCGAGAATTTTTCTTATTTCTTTTATTTCAAATCCTTGAGCTGAATTTTGAATTTCTTGAACAAAGGGTACATATTTATGATCCATTTGATTGAGTTTATCTCCTTGTTTAATCGGTTTAGGTAGAAACTCATTGCAACCTACTTCTCGACTCTGAGACTGATATATACTTGTCAAAGTAACTGATTATTCACTAACACCTTAACGGAATGTCCAAAGTCTAACCCGTCAGCTTTTAGACCTTCTTCAAAGCTCGTTCCAACCCAAAAGCTCTGCCACTTGGTGAGCCAGCTTCATAGACTTGAACGGTTTAGGAATGACCCCTGTCACACCTAATTGAGCAAATCGACGCTGGTCAATGGATTGTACCTTAGCTGTTAGCAAAATCACGGGGATTTGCTCAGTTGCTGGGTTAGCTTGTAACTTTTGAAAGGTAGCGATGCCGTCTATATCGGGCATCATCACATCTAGGAGAATAGCATCCGGTTGTTGAGCTTCGGCTAAGAGTAATCCTTCACTAGCTGAACCAGCAGTTGATACCTGCCAACCCCCCACCAGTTCCAGAGCTAGTTGAGCTACCTCTTGGATATCTTCTTCATCATCAATAATTAGAATGTGTTTAGCTGTCACGATTGCTGTCTCTCTTTTTGTGTCGAATAATCCGATTGAGTAAGTTAATCACTCGCTGCTCGAATTCTTCTGGTGTAATGCGACTTTTAGTCAAAAACAAAGTCTGTCCTAACTTCAACCTTTCTCGATCAGAGTCATTCAAGTCTTGGGAGGTGTAAACTACCAGAGGAACTTGATACAAACGATTATGCTGTCGCAGCCAGTCTACTACAGCAAAGCCATCATATTCTGGCAGTACTAAGTCAAGTACAAGCAAATCTGGTAACAAGCGCTGGCTCAATTGAATAGCTTCCCGTCCCGTTTGAGCATGATAGATCTCAATGCCGTAGCGCTCAAAGACAGTAATCAGCACTTTTGCAAGATCTATGTCGTCTTCTATAACCAGAACCCTGATATTTCTATTTTGCTCGGTTAATGCTCGTTCCAGAGCTTGGAGTAGTAATTTTTCATCTGGAGGTTTAGTAATCCAATCGTTTACTTTGGGATGGTCTAATTCTCTGGCATCTGGGAATAAACCGCTGAGGATAATAACTGGAATATCTTTGGTATTCACCTGCTCTTTTAAAGCTGCTAAAGTTTCCCAGCCATTCATTCCGGGCATCATTAGGTTAAGGAGAATTGCATCAGGTAACTTTTGTGCTGCTTGCTGTACTGTCTCCTCACCAGAACCTACGGTCATTGCCTGGTAACCTTGTTGTTCTAGCTTGGCTTTGACTACCGTACGAACAGAAAGGTCATCATCACACATTAATACTAAAGGAGCAGTCGATTCAGGAGGGAGAATAACTGGCTCTTCCTGGAGTACTGGCAACGTGAAGTAGAAAGTACTGCCCTCTCCTAAAGTGCTTTGAGCCCAAATTTGACCTTCATGATGTTGCACAATGCTGCGACAGACAGCTAAACCTAAACCAGTACCTCCTTTTTTGCGGGAGTCAGAGGCATCAACTTGCTGAAAGCGTCCAAAGATGGTTTCAATTTTATCAGCTGGGATACCTCGCCCTTGATCACGGATTTGAAATAATACGGTTAGTTGTTCCCCTTCAGTTATCTGTTGCAAGTTATCTGTTATTGCTGAAGATTGACCATTAATTAGTTCTGCAGTTAGCCAGACTGTAGAACCGTAGGGTGAAAATTTAATGGCGTTACTGAGTAAGTTAGTTAAAACTTGAATAATGCGGTCTGGATCAACCCACAACCTAGCTGATAGGGGAGAAACTGATAAACTTACTTCTGCTGTCTGGGCCATATTCCGTATGACATCCACTGAAGCACTAATCAATTGCTCTACATTGCACATTTGTTTAGTCATTGTGACTTTGCCAGACTCGATGCGCTCAATATCCAGGATGTCATTGATTAAACGTACCAAACGCTCTGCATTATTAGCAGCAATGTTGAGCATCCGTTGACCCTGTTCTGGTTGGGTACTAAGTACACCATTGGCAAGTAAATCCAGAGCACCGAGAATGGAAGTTAGGGGAGTGCGTAATTCATGGCTAACTACCGAAATAAACTCATCTTTGAGCCTTTCTACTTCCCGGCGATCGCTAATGTCAAATACTGAACCGATATAGCCGGCAAAACTACCATCTGGTAGAAATCTTGGGGTTCCTTGATCTACAACCCAGCGATATTCGCCATCAGCGCGTCTTAAACGATACTCCCTTTGGAAATCCTCGCGATTGTCCAATGTACTACTATAAGTATCCTCAACAGACTGCCAATCTTCTGGATGAACACCCTCTGTCCAACCCTTACCAGTTTCTTGCTGTAGAGTCCTGCCAGTAAAGTCTAACCAACTCTGATTGAAAAATGTATACTGTCCATTGGTATCAGATATCCACAGTAATACCGGAGCACTATCTGCCATAGTGCGAAATCGCCCTTCACTCTCTCTTAGAGCTTCGACAAGCTGACTTTGAGCCAAGGCGATGCCTACCTGATTAGCTAGTTGTTGCAGGAGTTCAATTTCAGAACTAGTCCAATGCCGAGCATGGGAACATTGATGAACAATCAATAGACCCCAAAGTTCTTCTTTGTGTAGAATTGGTACTACTAGTTTGGATTTGACATTGAATTGACGCAAGAACTCAATCAAACAGGATGTTACATCAGCGTTGTCTACATCAGGAAGTTGATAAATCCGACCCTGGCGATAATTTTGGATGTATTCTGAACTGAAACAGTCATCATTAATTCCCTGAGCTAGTACAGAAGAGTAACCGGGAACAACTGCCTCTTGCACCACCGTTCCTCCTGTACCATCAGACCAAAAACGGAAGATTATCACTCGATCAGCCTGGAGAAATCTTTGCATTTCAGTAACTGTAGTTTGGAGAATTTTCTCTAATTGCAAAGAACGGCGAATCTTAAGGGTTAGTTCGGCAAATAATTGCGATCGCAGATTTTGATGCTGTAATTCGGCTTCTGCTTGTTGGCGCTCGTTCATTTCACGAGCTAACTGTTGGGTTTGCCGTCGAGCTGTTTGAGCTAGATAAACCACTCCTGCTAGTAAAAGAGCTGTTATCAGCCCCCCTACCAACACAACTTCGGGGAGTAGAGATTGCTCCTGAGTAAGTAAGGCACTAGTCGGCCAAACTTTTATCCGCCAGCTAACGCTGTTAAAATTAACTGTTGTCTGGTGATGCCATTTAGTCTCCAGTTCCCTGCTGATACTAGTACAATTACGGCAGTAAATTTCTTCACTACCATCGAAAATAGCGATCGCGTACCCTGGTGCAAGATGATTACCCAAAAGGGTATCGAGTAATGGCTGAAGGCGGAAAACCCCCAACATGAAACCGTCAAAGGAGGAAGCTTGGCTTGGTTTTTCTGCTATTGTGTTACTTTTGTTCTTGAGGAAAAGAGGGACATATACCAGAAAACCTTTACCCCCTTGGACTAGGGTAACTGTACGGGTAACTGTTACAGCCTGACGCTTCCGAGCCCTTTCCAATGCAATGTGCCGTCGCTCCTCAAATGCTAAATTAAGGTCTTGAGCTGCTTCATTTCCAGCTAAAGGAACTATCCAACGGACATAAAAGGAGGAATCTATCCATTCGATCGCCTGAAAACCAGGATAGTCTTGGATGTAATTTTTGGCGTCTGCATACCATTGAGCTTGAGGGGTTCCACCCTGAAGCTCCCAACGCCTCCCCATTCGCACTAAAGACAAGATACGATTTTGAATTTGTCCTGCGACTTGCTGCTTAACACTCGCTATTGCAAATTCTCCCTGCCTTTGAATCTGCGTACTTTCCTGAGCAGCTAGCGCTTGCCAGAGAAACAGAGTCAATCCTGAGATACTAACGCCAACCAATACTGGTAGCGATCGCCTTTGCCAAAGCTTAGTTGTTTGCAGTATCCTCAAGCTCAACATAATCAGTCAGCAACACCAATTCCCAATTCCCAATTCCCAATTCCCAATTCCCAATTCCCAATTCCCAATTCCCAATTCTCAATGCTCAATTTTCAATAGCTGAGGATTCTGTTGATTAACTGCTCGTTCAAGTTCCTGGCGCATTGCCGCCACTAATTCCGCGAGACGCTCCCTTTGCTTCGGAGTTAGTGGCATCTCAGCTTCAAATAGCTGCTCCATTTCTTGAGCGAGATGGGAGCCTTCGTCAAAATCAAACATACCTAGTGAACCTGCCAGCTTGTGAGCCTCCTGTTGTGCTTGTTGCCGCAAGGATTCATCAAGATCATTTTTCAGCATAGCAGTAGTTGCTTGCTCAATTACTGCTACTCGGTTAGTGAACTTTTCTTGAACCCGTTGCCAAACATTAATGGCTGTTTCGATAGCTTGCTGTTCTAAATCAGGAGACAACTGCTTTGGCTTTTTGGTTACTTTGCTTTTGCTTCTTGGTTTTTGTGGTTCTACTGGTTTGAGACGGTAACCGATACCGTAGACTGTTTCAATCGGATCTTCCGATAATCCCGCTACTTTTAGTTTCCGCCGCAATCCCTTAATATGGGCTGTCACCGTCTCCTCTCCAGGCAATTCCTCAAATGACCACAAGTGTTCTAAAATTGCATCGCGACTAAATACCCGGTTCCTATAGCGGAGAAAAAGTTCTAATAGACCATACTCCTTTGGTGTCAAATGGATAGGCTGACTGTTATAGGTAACTTCACAGGCACTAGGGTCAAGACACAAGTTGCGCCACTCTAGAATGGGAGGTAAGGTGGAACTCCCCCGACGCAATAAAGCGCGAATACGAGCAAACAATTCATTGCCGTCAAAAGGCTTAGTTACATAATCGTCTGCTCCAGCATCCAAACCCATAACTTTATCAGAACTGCTGTTTTGAGCAGTTAACAGGAGAATAGGTATCCGCAACCCTTGGGATCTCAACCGTCGGCAAAGGGTTATGCCATCGAGTTTGGGTAGATTGACATCTAGCAAGATGAGGTCATAAGTAAAGGCATCCACTAGTTCCCAGCCTGCTTGACCATCGGCGGCAACGTCAATGGCATAGTTTTGATCAGTGAGGTTTTTGACAAGCGCTTCGACAACTAGCTCATCATCTTCTACTAGTAAAATTCTCATGGCGGTTAATTACCGCTTTGTTTTCAATGGTTGACTGAACACAAAAACTATGCCTCTTACATTAAACCAACTCTAAAGAACTATTTGCAGCCTAGCTTGATTTGGGTCGTCATTGGGGAGAAGCTTTGTAAATTTATACACAAGTTTTTCAAACTTATGCTTCACTATTACCTCAGCATGACACTTGAGTGCGTAAATCTCAATGACGAAAATCCTCTATATTCCCCTGGATGAACGACCCTGCAATTTATACTATCCCCAGATAATTGCCCGTCTCAAAGATGAATTAGAATTGGTTGTTCCTCCTGTCGAACTTTTAGGGAGCAAGAAACAACCTGCTAATATTAGTCGCCTTTGGGATTGGGTAAAGGCAAAGAGTGCGACATGTCACTCAGCAATTTTATCAATTGAAATGTTGGTTTACGGAGGGTTACTGCCGTCGCGCCTTCATCAGGATTCTGTAGAGCAGCTGACGGAAAATCTCAACCAAATTCGCCTCCTCAAGCAAAATAATCCCGAACTGCAAATCTTGGCAAGCAATCTGATTATGCGAACCCCAGCCTACAACAGTAGTGAAGAGGAGCCGAGTTATTACCAAGAATTTGGAGAAGCAATTTTTCATTGGGGGTGGTTTCAGGATCAGCAACATCGAGAAGGACTCACTCCCCAAGAGAAGGAAAAATTTGCTCAGCTTGAGAGGGAACTACCCCAAGCCTATTTAGCAGATTACCGCACCCGTCGCCAACGGAACCGGGAAATTAATCAAAGAGTAATCAATCTAGTTGAGGAAGGTATCATCTCTTTTCTCTCGATTCCCCAAGACGACTGTGCTAAATATGGTTTTACCGCAATCGATCAACAACAGATTGTCCTCAGAATCATTGAGAAACGTTTGCAAAGGCGTATTCACTTGTACCCAGGTGCAGATGAAGTTGGTTGTACTTTGCTTGCTAGAGCCTATTCTCAGCTGAAAGGATTACGAAGAAAGATTTATCTGTTATACAGCTCCGTTAATTCTGAAACAATTATCCCTTTATATGAAGACCGTCCCCTAGGAGAAAGCTTAAAGTCTCATATCCTAGCAGCAGGAGCGCAAGTTGTCCCATCTCCCCATGCAGCTGACTTCGTGCTAGCTGTTAACACGCCTGGTAAGAGGATGCAGGAAGCCTGGGATAATCCGATTAAAGATCTCACCTATACTAGCGATCGCAATCTCGGTTTTTTTGTCGATTGCATTGAAACTTTCCTAGCTGAAGGGAAACCCGTTGCAATCGCGGATGTAGCCTTTGCGAATGGGGGGGAAACTGAACTGGTACAGTTACTTGATGATGCTGCTGTATGGGAGCAGCTCCTGGCTTACGCTGGCTGGAATACGAGTTGTAACACCATTGGAACAGTACTGGCAAATTCTATTGTGGGAGTCGATAGTTGCGATCGCCAAGCTATTGACTACAACAAAATCTATCACTTACTGGATGGATGGGCTTACCAAACAGTCGTTCGTATGGATATGGTAAAGCATTATCTGCCAACGATCGGTGCATCGTATTATGACTTCAACGGCAAGGAAGCGCAAATTAACCAAGAGATGGAACGCAAAATCTGGACTGTTTGGAAACAGCTAATGCGCCAGTCTTTCTCTGAGTGGAAATTGGAAATGAAGATTTTTTCACCATGGCACAGGATGTTTGAAATCGGTCTTGATTTAGTGATCGTAGCTAGAGAAGAGACTTCCAAATAAGGGGAGTTGGGGGAGCTGAGAGCTGGGGAGATGGGGGAAATGGAGAGCTGAGGGAGCTGGGGGAGAGAAGAAAGCAATTAGCCATTAGCCATTAGCAATTAGCCATTAGCCATTAGCAATTAGCAATTAGCCATTAGCCATTAGCAATTCCCCAGATAATTTGTTCATTACGAGCAGATTAACTAGTGAGAACTTGATAAAAATGCCTCAATCTGGCTCTAAAACTAGTTTTTGTTCACAATCTATTAATAAAAGTTAGGAAATTACAAAATGGATATGTTGTCAATTCTTTGTCACTATTTGTAATATAGAAGCATAGCAGTTGACTTGCTCACTGCTACCTAGCCCTCAAAACCGAGGCTTGTGTAACCAATTCGCTATATCTAGTTATCTAGGAGTTAGCTATGTCTCAGCCCATCCAACTGTCCATGGAACAGCAGTTTAGTCTTCGTTCCTTTGAAACTCAGGTTCAGAAAATGAGCCATGAGCAAGCTCAGGACTTTCTAATTCAGCTCTATGAGCAAATGATGGTGCGCGAAAACATGTACAAGGATTTTCTGAAGCACGAATGGGGTATCGGCTCAAAACCTCAGTTTGAGTTGTAATAACCCTAACATAGGTAGTGAGCGACCTCCGTCTCTTGCTTAGTTCCGCACAGGAAAGGAGCTGGGGATGCAGGGGCGTTAACTCCAATAGAGTTGAGCTATGAGGTTGTTATTATTGGATTAAGTCCTAATGACTCTTGAGAAACATGCTCAAAGCTAATGGCTAATGGCTAATGGCTAATGGCTAATTGCTAATCTCTGAATAAACACCGAGTCTCCAAGTCTGGCAATAGGTAAGAGAATTGTTTCTCCCATTCAATTGGGGGTGCGAAGCGCTCCTGAGGAGCTCTTTACTTATTACTTCAAAACCCTTTCTCAATGGATTCGATGAGGCAAGCCTTAGTTAAATGATGGTATATCAACAGATGCAAGTTTCTTTCCCTGAGTACCAATGCTCCTAGGTTCATCACTGTTAGCCCATTGACGATAATCTAACAACAGCTGATGCATCAATCTTCCTTTAATTCTCGCTAAAACACTTTTGAGCAATCCATTACCTGTAGTTTCTAAAACTGGTGCAGGAGTCAGGGAAAAAGGAAATGGCACATCAACACTCACTTGTAAATCTGCTTTGCCTTTAAGTCGAGTAACTCCCTGCTTGCGTGTCGGATAAAGTTTTCCTTTGAGTTTGAGGGCAAAGCGTTGATTAATATAGTCCAATCCCTTAATCTCGCAACCTACAGAGGTTAGATAGACTGTACTTTCAGCATCTGCCCACACTTTCAAATCTACTATTGGTTGAAATGTTAGTGACAGAAAATGCAACGGGCGCATTTTGAGTCGAAAACAGTCTTGACTTAGTTGCTTGATCAGACTGGGATCTGCGATCGCGTATACTAGGCGTTGAGGTTGACGTAGGTAGTGCTGAATAGGAACGGGTTGTTCCAGCACAGTGATTTCTATAGATTGAGATGCAAGGAACTGGCTGGTCATAAAAATCAATGCCGTCAACTGATAATTTTTTTAACTATTCTTAATTTTATTTTAAAAATTGCCAAAATTGTTGTTTGGGAATTGGGAATTGGGAATTGAGAATTGTCTTACCTACACTCCCCACACTCCCCACCTCTGTGCTCCTAATCAGCTGCCAGCAAATTCTGTTTACCTTTGAGTAAATAGCAATTCATCTGTCCCTTGCCCTTAACCTGAACTGAGCCACGGTCTTGAAACAAATACTGATGTTTTAGCTGTTGGTAAGTTGTTTCGGATACTTGAATACCACCGGGAATACCGTGAGATTCCATACGGCTAGCAATATTTACTGTATCACCCCACAAGTCGTAAACAAACTTTTTTCTGCCAATGATACCTGCAACTACTGGTCCTGTATTAATCCCAATACGAATACTCAAAGCATTGCCAGTCTCTTGAGAAAATCGGCTAATTGCCTCTTGCATATCTATTGCCATTGCCGCCATTGCAGCTGCATGATCCGGTTTTTCCTCCGGTAAACCTCCCACTACCATGTAGGCATCCCCAATCGTCTTGATTTTTTCTAAATTATGTTTTTCTGTCAATTGATCAAACTCAGAAAAAATTACATTGAGAATTCCTACTAATTCTTCTGGAGAAATTTGAGCAGCCAACTCTGTAAAACCAACAATATCAGCAAACAGTACTGTCACCGATGTAAAACTATCAGCAATTTTACCTTCCTCCTGCTTTAATCTCTCAGCAATTGATTTAGGCAAGATATTTAGCAGTAGGCGTTCTGAGTTTTTCTTTTCTATAGCTAATATTTTTAAAGCGGAGACAAATTGTTTAGCAACTGTTCCCGCTGCTAGTACTGATATTATCAGCGCTACCACCAGTACTATTTTCGCTGCCCGGATAATCAGATCTATAGTACGATCCGCTTGCTGAACTTCCGACTCGATGAGAGCAATCAGTTGTTGGGAAACTTGGTGTGACTTTTCATCAAAATCATCAAGCTGATACTCAATTTCTTGATCGAACTTGACTATCTCTACAACAGCAGATTTGTACTTATCTAGATAAGCTAAAATTTCAGAACGCTGAGTGGCATCTAACTTTGAACTGATGAGGATAAGATTCCGTAGTCTTTGTGAGGCTTCAGACATTGATTGCATTTTGTCCTCTTCGCGAGTCGAGAGATATTCTTTTTCTGAGGACTGCATTTCTAGATAGGTCAGCATCAAGTTTGGCTCATTAGCTAGTTCTAATCTTTCCTTCAACATTTGTGCATTATCTTTGAGCTTGGCTAGCTCACCTACATCATCAATACCCAACTGACTCACCTTCCCAACAGTTTCATTGAAACTATGGGAATAATTTTCTATCATTGCCACATAATCCAGGTAACTTTGACGCAATTCGTTACTGATCTCAGGACCTTTAATTAAATCTTGTAAGTCATCTCCAACTAAGAATACTTTTTCAATTTGATTACGGTGTTGTTGACGATAATTATTAATGGCATCACTAGAAACACTTGTAGCTAACCAGTTGAAAAAAAACTGTTTTTCTATGCGAGTTGCATTCTCTAATTCTGCATCCATCTCAAGTACGAGTCTTTTAACTCTAGTGCTAGTTAAAATCGCATATTTCATCTGATGGCTCACGTTATTCATAGAAAATAAGCCACTCAGAGCCACAATCACCATTAACAGTAGTAAGGTAATAAATGCTAAATTAAATTTAGTAGTGATGCTTATTTTTTGCCGAGTTAAAGTTAAATAATTCCATAAATTCATTGGTAAATTAACGAAAAGGTATTAGGTGTTAGGTATTAGGTGTTAGGTGTTAGGTGTTAGGTATTAGGTGTTAGGTGTTAGGTGTTAGGTATTAGGTATTAGGTATTAGGTATTAGGTATTAGGTGTTAGGCAATGGTGACAAGTTAAACGGTAGTGCATTTTGTCAACTCCCATATATGGCGCTTGAAGGCTCAAAAAACACTATATATGGAAATACTCAAGAGGTTAGAAAAATTGTATTCTTCTTCCTCAGCTTCCTCAGCTCCCCCAGCTCCCTCAGCTTCCCCAGCTCCCTTGACAACGACACTTTTACCTTAACTTGTCACCAATGGGTATTAGGGGTTAGGGGTACAGAAAAATCTTGAGCCTAACACCTCATCTCAACCTGGTATGTCCAGTTGGAAGTTGATTGCTATTTTATGTACTGCAACTGTTCAATCATAATCTCCTCCGGAACCATAACGCCATGTTTCTAGCTGACGGTGATAGTAATATTTTGGTAAAGGTGGTAACTTTCCCAAAGGTTGCTTCATTAGCTGTGCCAAGGGAGACAAGCCTGTGTAAACTCCCAAATTGAGGTAATGAACTAACCAATCTGATAGGGTGGTTAGTCCGACTTGAGGAATCACCGGTATCACTAGTCCCGGTTTAGTCACAGAGGTTAACAATAGGGTTTTGGATAGTCCGGAAAACTGGACAACGTCTTGTAGGAATGGCTTTAGTACATCATCTCCCAGTTGGGACATTGCCTGAAAGACGCCAGTAAGTAACTCATTGATTTGATTGGGAGCCAACTGTTGTTCAATGCCAACACTCATGGCTCTCTGAAACATCCAAGTTACCCCAATGTTGGGTTGATAAGGTTGCAGCTGTGCTAGAGCATTTCTGCTTAAGACGTCAGCTTGAAGAGCTTCATTCGTGCCTACTGTTAAACGCTTGAGGTGACGTACCATTGAGCCAAACCCACCAAAGCTTACAGGAGATTGACCCCCACTGCTGTCCCCTACTGGTAATATACGATTCCAAGGTATTCTGATAGGACTTTGGCGGTAGGAGGGAAAGAAGCCGAATAGCACCCGCCGAAAGTCGATTTCGGATAATTCCACACCTTGATACTCTGGTAACAGGCGTAGGTACTCTTCGCAGAAAAACTCTAAACTCGGACGTTTGGGATGAGCATCTAGGTAAGTAAATAAATAAGTAGTTCGGCCATCCCTTGCTGGAAATGCCTCCCAAAAGTACTGGCATTGATTAAGAATCGGCGTGAAGGAGACAATGAGATCACCCGTTTCATTTTCAGGATAACCTTGAGCACAGGTACCAACCACTAAGCAAACACCCTCTGGTTTACTCCCCTCTCTTGCTTGCTTAACAATTGGGGAGAAATGTCCCATCGCATCGATAAGTAACCTAGTTTTCAAGCCACCTGCAGCTTCTACTAAAATGCCATCAGGATGAATCGCTGCTCCCTCAAAGGTAGTTTTTTCCAGTAGCTTGCCTCCAGCTGCCAAAAATTTGGCTTTCAGGGTATCTAAGAGAAATACTGGATCAATACCGATATTAAGTACATCTCGTACCCAGAAATCTGGTCCTTGGTAAAAGCTAATGCGAGCTGGGTTATACTCAGTTGCGATCGCTTGTTGTAATTGTGCTTCTGAAAGCAGTTCTAGTTCTAGAAATACCTCTAGTTCCTTGCGAGAAATATTCCACTCTTGCTCCCTACCCCGCAAAATCCCCCTTTCAATCAAAGCAACTCGCCAACCCTGCTGCTGTAGAGCAGCACCAAGCATAATTCCCAATGTGCCGCCACAGATGACTACATCCCAATCGATGCTTCCCAAAGATTCTGAGCTTTCTTGAATTACTCGGGGAACTGTTGCCGTGTCTTGTCGCAAAGCTTGCCAGAATTTGTCAGCACTTCGCAGGCGTTTGAGGACATCTCCTGGTAATTGGGAGAGAATTTGTTCAGTTTGGCTCATTGGCGGCTCTTTTTCGTAAGATGCTCCCTCTACATCCTAATCGCCAGAGGTCTTGAGCGTCAGCTTATCCTGCGATCATGCTCATGGAATGAAGATTCGACGAGATCCTATGTAGTTGTCAATGTAAAGCACAATTTCTAAAAGACGATTCACGCAAAGTTCTTTTAGAAAAATCACGCTTTGGATGCAAGTCTGGCTTGAAGTTTAGCTTTGTGAGCCTGAAGTTTCTCCCAAGCAACTTCTTTACCAGGGGGTGGTGGCATCTTGGCGATTTTTTCAATTAACTCACGATTTTGATCTCTCCAATAGTGCTGAAGTTCTTTAGCCTCTTCGAGTACAAGGCGATACTCAGCCTCGACCTCAGCACGATTGGCTTCAATATATACAAGAACAGCATTTATTTGCTCATCTGTTAGCCTGAACAGAGCACAGATAAACTTGTGTGGATATTGGGCCCTCAAGTAGTCCATCACATCGTAAAGGGTGATGCGAGTTCCTGCGATCGTTAGTCCGCGTTCTGTACGGATGATAGTTGGTTGTCGATGAAATCTAGTCGTCATACCCAAAGCTTCCCTTCTAGAAGTTGTCTCTATAGTACCTCACACCAAAAACCGAGTAAGAAGTTAGGCAACCTTGATCGTCGCCTTTACTTCACAGAAAAACTTTGAGTCAAGCCTTCTCACATTCTAAATTCTACATTCTAATTTTGTTCACTTTCCCTCTAATTCTAATAAGAAAAAACCCAACAAACTAAGGTATACAATTAGAGCAAACAAAACTAAAACAAAAGGTGGATCAAGTAATACAGGGATGCCGTTATCTATCAAAAGATTTGGCAAAAAACCTTGGTAACAGATACTGTCGCCACAAACATCGTAGTTAAACAAAATAACAAACCCTTGCAGACCAATAATATAAGGAATGAAACTTTTTTTTAATTTAACTATTGTTCGCTTTCCTTGGGTACGAATAATTCCACGGACAAGCAAGCCAATTGCACTAGCAGTATAGTACAAGCCCACTATCATGATAAATACAAAAAATGTTACCCAGCCACCAGAGGTAGAAAAAAATAGATGCAAACTAATAGTTGAATAAATTACATACAAAATGAACAACGCCCAAATGTTAATTCTAATCATTAGGGATTTATCGCTTTTAAGTTGAGAAATATGTTTATTGTTTTGCATCCTGGTTAGATTAAAAACTGTGTAAACAATAGTAGAAGATAAGTCCTGACTATCAAATTATTGCTCAGTGATGCTAATTTTTTAGGGGACCACAGAGTCACAGAGTTCACAGAGATGAGGAAACTAGTGCCGCTGCGCGGAATTTAGAATTTAGAATTTAGAATTTAGAATGCTTATAGAGTAAGGATTCTAACGCTCTTAAACTGGTCAGTTACTTTTGCCGCGCTGCACTAGAGAACCCAAAGAAGGTTAGTTTTCCTTCTTAACCTCGTTTCCCGTTACCCTGTATTTTGTTTTTTGGTATTAATTGTTCAAATAGACGCAGGCTTACATCGCCCTGATATGGAGTTATCTAGACTCAAGAAGCTCCATCAACATGGATTTGGTATCACCCTGCATTTAAAACTCACTGATGTGTTAATGACAATTGCACCCAACGTTGAAAAAGTTAACTAATCCTTAGTTGCACCGACTACCGAAGATGGTAGTGCATTTCCCTGTTCTCAGCGTATGCTATTACTTACGTGCCAAGTTACAGCCATCCGGAGGCATATATATCTTCGGAATTAAAATGATACCTCAGCTAGACTATATTTAGCCATGAAGAATGTATAAAATATTACTCCAAGCTAAATTTATTTAAATAAAAACCATTTTTTGCTGAAATTGGTTACTTACTCTAGGTTTTCTACTTGAAGCTAGCAATAACTGAAATTTAATAGATTTATTGAGTATTTATGTACTGGTTAGTAATCTGAGTCAAAGGGAAACTTCTGGGATGTCAGCTAAATTCAGTAGCCAGTCTTTGCTGCTAACTGCTGGATTTTCCGAAGTTCGGTGACAACGAACTGCAAAATTACAATCCCGGCATCTACCAGTGGATAGTTCTACTTGCGGAAATTGCTCTCCTGTTTCATAGCATTCCCGCCACTCAGTCAACCTGATTAATTGCTGAGTCAAATGCTGCCTAGTTTGCTCGTGTTGTGCTTGATTATAGATGAACTTCAGACTTTGGGGGCCAGACTGAGACTTGACAAACCAGTAACTCATCGAAATTTGTTCTGGTAAGTAATCGCTGGTTTCTGCCAAAATGTAAAGATATAGCCGTGTCTGCCAATCTTGAGCTAACCATTGACGGTCTTTTGGTTGAGGATAGGTTTTCCAGTCAATAATTTCTGCACAATTCTTGTCTTCGATCAACAAATCGTAAATAACAGTTAGTAAATAACCCTGAAAGCTCAGCGTGCGACAGTGCTCTGATTCTCGGAAAGTTTGAGGAGCTTTGGTTAAAATTTCTGGAGCAGCATTAACCAAAGCAGTAACCCAATATTGCAGTTGAGCATCTTCCCTCACCAGGGATTCTACTGGTAATCCTAGTTCCCTTTGTTGCATTATTAGGTGAAAGCGACTACCCCAAGTAAGATGCTCTTGTTGTTCTGGAGATACATGTGTCCCCAATTGCTCAAGGTAAATATGTTGAAACTTGCGAGGACAGGTTTTCAGCAGGTTCAATTGACCTTGAGATAAGCGAGTTAAGGGTAATCTATGATTCATAATAATAAGTAATGAGTAATGAGTAATGAGTAATGAGTGAAGAAACTTGCGTCAAATCTCCTGACTCGGAGTTTCTTCAGAACCACTGCAAATTTCACCTCACCCCTTAACACCTAATTTTTGCTCAGAACAAACACACTCCCTTCGTTACCGCGTCCAATGCGTAGATCTTCATCAAGATAAGTGATATCTAACCAGCCTTGTTGGTTGCGATTCTGAATACTAAAGTCAAGACCAAGAAATTTTTTGCCAGCTTCAATTTGCGTGATAAAATCATTAGCAGACTGATAGCCGATTAAGCGTTGCAAACCAACAATATACCGCTCAAAATTAACATTAACCCGACGTTCAGAAACTGCCTCAAATGTAGCACAAACGCTAACTAAGCCTTCGAGATAGGGAAGAGCAGAAAATTCAGCAATGTTGTAAATTTTTGCATCTGAGGTGCGGACACATTGGTAGATGGAACGAAGTTGTGCTAAAGGAAACTGATCGAGGTTTAATAGACCTTTACTGGTAGTATAAAGGAGACGCCAGTTCCCTTCTAATAGGTCAGTTGCTTCAAGAGGTTTAGGAGTCGGGTTAAGATCTTCAAACTGAGCAATTGCTGAGAGAATAGCTACTTTCTCCGTTTCGGTTGCTAACAACCCACGATTCTTGCCTGCGATCGCTTCTAATAATTCTGCTTTGCTAATCATCCTAATTCCTGACTTCTTTTGTTATCCTATCTGTACACAAATTATTAAATTACTAGCACAATCTTGCCATGTACAACCCTTCTTTGCGTGAACAACCTCGTGATCATCAAGCTGAAGTCATTCCCCTCAACCAGCATACCTCCCTTTTAAATTGGTTAGAATCTCAAGGTCGCCTCTTGGCTCGTGAGTCCCAAGATGAAATGTTAATTGAGGGTGAAGAGGAAATCTCTGAACTGATGGATGTTGACGATAATGGCTATGATGACGATGATGAGGATGGGCTAGACGATGAATAATTTCAACACTAATTAGGCATCAAGCATCGAGTCTTGGGAGTAATTTGCTGCTAAGCAATGCTTTCGCCAACAACTAACAACCTGCCAACACTTGTACCCCCATCCAAAGAGCAGGGCTGTTTTATGCCTCACGTAAAATCAAGTTATAGGGAGATAGGGAATTAGGGAAGTGGGGAATTGGGTAAATCTCACCTTAATGGGTGCGGGTGAGCGAAATGAGGGAAGGAATTTCTAGTAAAGTATTCCTCTCAAATCATTAGTTCTCCTTTGTTTCCCTATCTCCCCATCTCCCTAAAACCCTACAATTATAGACTTTTCCTAAGAATGAAACAGCCCTGCATTCAAAGAGGGATGGGGATGAGTTATGCTTGTTTCATCACTTGTAACAGAGATGTTAAAGCTTGGTCTTCATGGGGATTAACCTGCCGATCAAGCATCGCGATGCTAACTGCTTTAGGAAGAGCGATTGCAGCAAGATCTGGTTCTAGTCCTTCCAACAGATTTTCAAGGGATTGGGGGACTTTGAGTGCAGAGCGAATACCTAGCAACATTTGTTCATCTAAGCCTAAAGCTTGTAGTTGAGGATAGATAGTATCCCAGTTTACTGCTACCTCTGGGTCCCCCACTTGAATTAGGTAGGCTAGCAACCGTTGTAGCTTAGTCTGCTGTTTCGGTGATATCTGAGGCTGAGCTAGTTGTGAGAGCGTAGCATCTCTTTTTATGTTGTTAAGGTTGTTGACAATTTTGTGCCAATCATGGGAGTCACAGGCTTCTGGTTTACCTACAGTTAGAGAAATGCGAATATTGTGCTGATCACAAGCATCTAGATGGGTGACTTCAGCCTGCACACCGAGGAAACTTAACCATTGAGCAACTGTTGAAATTAAGGTAGAACGGGTTGCTTGAGAATTAGCCAACAAGCGAATTTGCGTGTGAACCATAGGGCGCACGATTTGTGAAAGCATAAGCCAAAAGCACAGACTAAGCAGGATAGAGTATCAATTTAACTCACCCTAGAATAAGTTACAGCTCCCGACACTTAAGTAGGGCTTGCTGAAAAAGTCGTAATTTTCTGGTTTTGAAGTAATAAGTAATAAGTAATAAGTAATAAGTAAAGAGTGTACTATCGCTTGCTGCACAACTCTTTGAGGCAATTAATTGAAGTGAAAGTAGCTCTTAAAAATCT
>JAAHGL010000107.1 GCA_010692635.1 Symploca sp. SIO2C1
GTATTCACAAGTGCGACAATTGTGGCTACACAACGGATAGAGATGTAGCAGCTAGTCAAGTAGTTCTAATAAGAGGACTTGCAGCCGTAGGGCATACGGTGAAGATGCTTTCTGAGGGTAAAGCGGTTGCGCTCCCTATGACGAAAGAATCCCACGGTTTTAGCGTAGCGTAACCGTGGGAGTGTCAATTAAGCTATCACCTTTAGGACTGGTGGTGCATCTAGTGCCGCTGCGCGGAATTTAGAATTTAGAATTTAGAATGCTTATAGAGTAAGGATTCTATCGAGCTCAAACTTTTCACCGCGTCCGGTGCATCTATTGTTCTAGAAGTCCTAACTTTTCTTTACATAAGAGATAGTACTAACCCAGCTATGAGTAAAGTTTAGTTGAGTTTATTTGTACTTTTATAACAACAGTAAAATAGCTTGTCATTTGCTTGTGCTGAGCAGAGAGAGTGGTAAATTACTAATTAGAAGCTAATAAGGCTTCTTGGACAGATATTACGGTCAATTGCAGTTTAGCATTAAGGAGGTACAAAACACCTGTTTAATTCAATATCTGTCTTGTCAGAGAAAATTAACTTTCATTTCCAAAACATTAGCAACACTCAACTACTCAAGCTGATATTTCCTCAAATAGTAAATTGGGAGCTATGTACCTTAAACTATTAGTTTAAGTCAACTCTGTACTTAATTGTTCAAAAGAGGAAGTGATGCAGTAAATCATCGAAGTTGAGTGTTGCTTTTGTTTGAGCAATTATTAATTATCAATTATCAATTATCAATTATCAATTATCAATTATCAATTATCAATTATCAATTATCAATTATCAATTATCTCAAAGTTCGTCGCACAAAGGCACTAATCAGGTCTACGAGAAAGGTAAGGCTAATGAATACAATTAAAGTAGTAAGCACTCCCTGATAATCAAAGCTAGTTAGTTGCTCTGTTAGTAGCCTACCTAATCCCCCTGCTCCTACCAAGCCAACAATAACAGTAGAGCGGATGCAGACTTCCCAACGGTAGAGGAGGTAAGCGAGAAAGCGAGGTAGAGTTCGGGGCAGAACGCCGTACAGGAAGACTTGAGTTCTAGTAGCTCCCAAAGCAGTAAGCGATCGCAATGGACGTTGATCCAGGTTTTCTGTTACCTCTGCCATTAATCTTCCCAAAATACCCAGGTTATGTAAACCAAGAGCGATCGCACCTGGTAAAATTCCAGGAAATAAGACAAATAAAAAGATTAATGCCCAAATTGGTTCGGGTACTGCACGGGTAAAAAGTAATAGTAGTCGGCTAAATACCAACACTATCATTCCCCACCAGGGGGTGAGGGAAATTTCACTTGATATTTCCCTTCTGCCTTCTGCTTCCTGCCTCCTGCCTTCTGCCTCCTGCCTTCTGCCTCCTGCCTTCTGCCTTCTGCCTTCTTGCACTAGGAAATTATTCGCTGCGGGGAACGAAAGTAAAATTCCTCCCCAACCCGCCAAGGTTATTGCCAAAATCGACATTGCTAGGGTTTGCTGGGATAGGGTGAATAGTTGTCTCAGCTGGCTAATATCAGGAGGAAACGATTCTTGCCACACAGATACTAAACGATGGGCACTTCGGGATGACAAAAGTTGGGAAAAGTCTGCTTGGATATACCAAAAGGAGAAAACGACTAAGACAATAGCAGCTATAGCCGAAAACTTCACTAAAACTGATGCCAGAAACAAGTTAAATTTTCTTCCCTGTTGCCTATTGCCTGTTGCCTGTTCCCTTGTTGCTAAAACATGCAAGTCTAAGCGAGAAGGTGCACCTAGACGGCGGCGCAAGATTGAACTCCACAAATCAGTAGTACCTGTTAACACCACTAAGGCAATAAGCAATGTCCACATTTCCTGGTAACGTAGGGCTTGGAGACTAAGGAGAATTTGATACCCTAATCCACCTGCACCGATAATTCCCAATACTGCTGCTGAACGAATAGAACATTCAAAGCGATAGAAAGTATAAGAGAGGAGATTGAGAAAGGCTTGGGGGATCAAGGTGTAGAGAAAAGCCTTCGAGGGAGAGACACCACTATTAAGGAGCGCTAGTAAAGGTTGGCGAGGGGTTTCATCTAAAATTTCCGAAAATACTTTAGCCGTAATCGTCCCAAAAGGAATTGCGATCGCTAAAATTGCTACTAGTGGATCTAGTCCAAAAATATTAACAAAAAATAGTCCCCAAATTACTTCATGAATTGAGCGAGGAATTGCTAAACCTGCCCGAATAATTAACCAAGGTATCCTGTAATTGTTAGGGGCAACAGCACACCACCACACTTGAGAGGAGAGTAAACCCCCCACCATCCCAATCAGTACACTCAAGGAAGTACCACATACAGCAAAGGCAAGGGTTTTCAGAGTTGCTGCTACAGTTAGTTGGAGAAATTCGGCGCTCAGGTTGGGTGAGAAAGCTGCTTTGAGAAACTGCCAGACGAGGGTAATGCCACCCAGGTTAACTAAATCTTGCTGAAAGACTCCCGCTACCTGCAACGACCAAAAGAGAGAGACTAGGAATGCAAACCCCCATAGGGTATGCCAGTTAAGTGGTGAAGGGCGTTTAATTTTGGCTTTTGGCTTCATCCTCAGGATTTGTCGGGTAGGTATTGCTTTGGTTTCGATGTTTCTCACATCAGAACTCAAGTAATATAAGCAATGCTCACCACATTTCTCAATACTTCCATTCTAAAAGTTTTATTACACCTACTTTTTCCCATAAGATGATAAGTAACAATCTGAATTAAAAATAACCTACCGACTGATAGCAACATAAATAAATGAAGGATGCACTTGGACAACGAGGCGAGGCAATATTCACAGTCTTGATGACTGAGTTTCATTCTGAATCTGGTCCAATTTTTAAGCCACAGTTTCTAGGAGATAAATGGCAATATGTTGATTTTATTGTCGAATTGGTTGGATCTCGTTCAATTGTCCCCTACTTCTTTGTACAGGTTAAAACTACACGAACAGGCTATACTAAGAAACTAAATCGTCTTAAAGTTAAAGTGCCGCAAGGACAGATAAATGCGTTAGCATTGTATCCAGCTCCTACTTATATAATTGGCATTGATGAGATTGAAGAGAAAGGTTATGTCGCTTCTGCAAACGGAGAACACCTAACTTCTTTGTCCAGTCTCTCTACCAACTTTCCGATTAACACACCCAACAGAGAAGTTCTCTGGAAGGAGGTAAATGACTTTTGGAGCAGATACAAACATACCGATTTAGTTTCGCAATTTCATGATCCAGATTGGAGATAAAGCTGTGGTAACAAAAGAGGCTTGGTATATTGGACAGCGGGCAGAATCTTTAGCTATGATGTACTTGACCCGTCGCAATGATCTCGTTGTTTCAAGACAACAAGAAGAGCAAGATTTAGATTTTTTGGTAACACTTCTCAAAGACGGTAGTTACACTGGTAGGATATTTGGAGTTCAAGTTACAGCGACAGTTTCTACTCCCAAGTCAAACCAGTCTAACGATAGTGTCAATATTAAGATTCCTCTAGAACAAAATAAATTACTCACTGAATTACCTTTCCCCGTTTGTTTATTCTTTTTCAGTTTAGGAAATAATCAAGGGTATTATAAATGGATTTTAGAACCTGTTATTGAAGCTCAACAAAACTTACAGCTGTTGTTCAATGGAAAAAGTGAGCTAAAGGAACTGACTGATGAAGCAATCGGTAAGATTATTTCGGTAGTCAATAGCTGGTATGATAGTCGTAAGTACCTCTCCTTAAAAGAAGAGGATTGAAATCAAGGAAAATCTTTTTTTATTTCTTTTTTGACGAAGAGGTATTATACCAAATTTAGCAATTAGCAATTAGCAATTATCAAGCTGAGGCTAGAAACTATTGATGCCTGTGCCGAAAACGAACTCTAAAGACACAATACCTGCACTAAACCTCTACGAAGCAGATTTCTACGCTTGGACTCAAAAACAAGTATCTTTACTTCGCCAACATCAGTGGGGTGAGCTTGACTTACTTAATCTAATTGAGGAGATTGAATCTTTGGGGAAACAGCAACGCCAGGAACTGCGAAATCGGTTGAGCGTGTTGATGGGACATTTACTGAAATGGGAGTACCAACCGCAACGCCGAAGCCGTAGTTGGCTAGCAACAATTCGTGTGCAGCGTCGCGATACGTTACGGTTGCTTAAGGATAACCCAAGTTTAAAGTCTTACCTAGAGGATGCATTATTAGAAGCCTACGAGAATGGTAGAGATTTAGCAATGGGAGAAACTGATTTGCCAGAGGAAATTTTTCCTGTAAATTGTCCCTACAGTTTGACAGAAATTGTGGACAATAGCTTTTATCCTGGGCAAGAGAGTGAGTTGTTAAGAGAATCGGAATAGATGTTGGCTGACATACCTCAACCCACCCTACTCGGTTTCTAGTGCAGCGCGGCAAAAATAACTGATCAGTTTGAGATCGTTAGAATCCTTACTCTATAAGCATTCTAAATTCTAAATTCTAAATTCTTAATTCCGCGCAGCGGCACTAGCTATGCAACTTGAAATGATTGCTTAAAAATCTTAGGCTCTGGCAGAGGTTCTCCTTCTTCAAGGCTTGTCTCGATCAAAAGTTCCAGAACCTCTTGAGCATTCTTGAGCGCTTCTTCGTAACTATCTCCGTGAGTGCAGGGCTGCATTACATCTTCAAATTCAGGAAGTAATACAATATAACATTGGTCTTCTTCTGACCACTGAATAACGATTGTGTACTTCATTGTTCTGTATCCTCCCCGTTAGATCCCCGACTTCTTCTTCGGGTTTGTCTAGTTAATCACGGATTCAACAAAGAAGTCGGGGATCTTGGCTGTTTTTGATACTAAGGTTATCTTGCATTTTCCCAGATTATCCCACTTACCCAACCCTACAAAGTTTACCGGCAGATCCCCGACTTCTTTTTCCGGTTTGTCTAGTTAATCACGGATTCAACAAAGAAGTCGGGGATCTTGGCTGTTTTTGATACTAAGGTTATCTTGCATTTTCCCAAATTATCCCACTTACCCACCCCTACAAAGTTTACCGGCAGATCCCCGACTTCTTTTTCCGGTTTGTCCAGTTAATCACAGATTTAACAAAGAAGTCGGGGATCTTGGCTGTTTTTGATACTAAGGTTATCTTGCATTTTCCCAAATTATCCCACTTACCCACCCCTACAAAGTTTACCGGCAGATCCCCGACTTCTTTTTCCGGTTTGTCCAGTTAATCACAGATTTAACAAAGAAGTCGGGGATCTTGGCTGTTTTTGAGACTCTAAGTTTCAGTCATCGCCACAATTTGAAGAGTTGTTAGTTCTAACTGAGGAAATAAAGGAGACAGGATTCGTGCGTCTCCTTGATATCGCTGTGCTTGATATTCATCGTTAATTAAACGATTGTTGGCAATGGTTGTTTAGAAGGTGACAAAGCCCATCAACAACATCTTCATGTTTGGCTGTGGGTTCACTGAGGGGCATGGCAACTCCCTGGAAAAGCTCGAATGCTCTACCGGAAACGTCATCCCAGTTCAGAAATTCCTCGAAGGTTAAAGGTTTTTGGACGATCGCAACCATTGTTTTTGATACCATCCACAAGTCAGCTTGATTTAGCTTATGTCTATCTTAATCAAGATTGCTTCGCTAATTCTGCTAATTTATTCCTAGCAAATTCGCGAAGTTGCTCATCTGAGTCATTTTCGGCTCTGTCGCGTAATAGGGGTAAAGTTTGGGGATGATGAGGATATTGCTTGATGATAATTTCAAGTGCTAACTCCCGGGGGTTGCCTTCCCAAGGTTCCTTACGTTCAAAAGGATCATTGAGGATGCGATCGCATAAAAACTCTAACATCCAAGTCTCATCTTTCCAGCCACTTGCTATTTCTTGTACCGCTGCATATCGCACATGTGCATCCTCATCAGATTTTGCCCATTGTTGAAGCAGGGGTAAGGTATTCGGTTCATCTTTCCAGCCACGAGCCATTGCTTTTACTGCTGCACGTCGCAGATCCCAGTATTTATCAGATGTTGCCAGTTGTTGGAGCAGGGTTAAGATATCCGGTTCATCTTTCCAGCCACGGGTTATTTCTTCTACTGCTGTACGTCGTACAGCCCAATTTTTATCAGATTTTGTCAGTTGTTGGAGCAGGGGTAAGGTATCCGGTTCATCTTTCCAGCCACGAGCTATTTCTTCTACTGCTGTACGTCGCACAATTACATCCTCATGAGATTTTGCCAATTTTTGGAGCAAGGGTAAGGTATTCGGTTCATCTTTCCAACCACGAGCTATTTCTTTTACCACTGCACGTCGCACAATTTCATCCTCATCAGCTTGAGCCAGTTGTTGGAGCAGGGGTAAGGTATTCGATTCATCTTTCCAACCACGAGCTATTTCTTCTACTGCTGCACATTGCACAGCCCAATATTCATCCGATTTTGCTTTGTGTTTAAGCAAGGGTAAGGTATCGGGTTCATTTTTCCAACCACGGGCTATTTGTTGCACTGCTGCTTGTCGCACAACCCCATCTTCATCAGTTTGCGCCCGTTGCTTGAGGATAGGTAAGGTATCAGGATCATCTTTCCAGCCACGAGCTAATTCTTCCACTATTGTTCGTCGCACAGCTCGATCATTATCATATTGAGCATGTTGTTTGAGCCAGGGTAAGGTATTGGGTTCATTCTTCCAGCCACGAGCTATTTGTTGCACTGCTGCTTGTCGCACAGCCCAATAAGTATCATATTGAGCGCATTGTTTGAGCCATGGTAAGGTATTTGGGTCATCTTTCCAGGTTGTTGCGACTGAAGCTACCGCTTGAGCCTGAATTTTGAAAATTAAGTCGTACTCTTGATAATTTTCAGTGACAAGAGCATATTCGTAATCACCATACTTGAGTAACTTTTTCAGATGATTCAAGAGCTGTTCAGAACTCTTCTTAATCTCGCGACGATTCCTCACCTCACCAAGACACTCAGCTGCTAG
Organism: Symploca sp. SIO2C1; assembly: GCA_010692635.1. Lineage (GTDB taxonomy): Bacteria > Cyanobacteriota > Cyanobacteriia > Cyanobacteriales > Coleofasciculaceae > Caldora. The sequence continues at coordinate 6,996 of JAAHGL010000107.1, forward strand.
AAAAATATTCAGGAAATTTTCTGATTCACCCTTTTGCTCAGTTAAATAATCAATAATCTCTCCAACAAACTTCCCATCAATCATCCCTGCTATCAACCGCAATACTTCCTGCCAAGACTCATCCTGCCAATGCTTGCCAAACACTTCAGTTGTGAGTTCTTCAATTGAAAGTGTTTGCGTCTCTTTAAACTGCCAGACATATTCCCAAGCACAGAAATATTCTAAAAATGTCCGATGCACAAACCCATAAGAATCCCCACCCAGGAAGCACAAGATAAAATTGCGGCTCCGCAGTTGTTCAATCAGCAACCGGGCAACAGTTCGAGTATTACTGACTTCTATGCTTTTCAAGTAGCTAATGAGAATCTTCTCTAAATCACTACCCCGAATCAGATTACCAGCCAAACCCTTATCAGCTGCTTGCATAAAGTAGGCAATCTGACGCAGTATCGCTTGCTTATCCTTATAATCGATCGTTACTGCATCAACTCTGGGATCTTCTAAAAATTTCCGCTCCACATCCCATTGATGTAGCAAAACTCGTGAGGTTTGGTTATAGAGTTCTGGTCGATCTCTGGGTAATTCTTGATTACGATTAAGTATCGCCATCATTGTCAGCAGCAGCGGATTTCCTGCTAACTCTCTAATCGCTTTCGAGGTATCAATCGCCTGTTGCAAGCGCTCCCGCTTTCTCAGCTTATCTGCTTCATCGGTAAACGTTAACTCATGCCAGCGGTAGATAAAATCTTGAATTTGCTCTGACTCCAAATCTTGCAGCAGGAAGTGGCGAAACTCAGCATCTCGCAATCTTTGGGGTTTGTAGCCAATAATGCGAGAGGTGACAATTACCCGTACCTTGGGATACTCATTAGTGAAGCGATGGATATCAGTAACTACCTTTTCCCGTTGCGTCGGCTCGAATACCTCATCTAACCCATCAAACATCACTAAAACTTTGCCAGCTTTCAGCCTTTCCTGAAGTTGATGTTGATTAAGGCGACAGATAACATTACCCTTGTGGAAGAATTCTAACAAATCCTGGCATTCTCCAGAATTGCGATCGCGATTGTAAGTCCGCAGTTCAATGAGCAAGGGAATCGGTAGTTCAATAACACTACCCAGGGGACTCCTCGCCCAATTTAATGCCAAGTATTGTAAGAAAATAGACTTGCCTGAACCCGGATCTCCTAAAATTACTAGATACCGATAGGAGTCATCTTCCCTGCTTTCATTAACAACGTCTAAAATTGGGCGTACTGGTTTTTTGTAGTAATCTTGTTTGTATCGTTCCCACGCTTCTAGCTCAACTTCTGCTTCTAATTCATTACTCTCTAGTAGTCGCCTTTGATGCTCCTTGGGAATTTCGTAAACTTGTGGTACAAACTCCTGGCATTCTCGCACATGTTGTGGTACAAATACTTGCCATACCTTGAGTTTTTCCCGATAGTCGTAAACACTGGTATCCAAACTATCTAAATTCAGATTAGCGTAGCGCTCTTGTAGTCCTTCTTGATAAGTCTTGAGGTTAAAATCGGGACTAATGCCAGCAATTTCCTTAGTATTTTCCTCAATCGACTCCTGAATCTCTAATTCCAGAATTACCCTCAATTCCGGTGACTGCTTAATAATGCGCTTGACTTCCTTCACATATTCCTTAGCCACGCCATGCCAGTCAAATTCCGTCGGCATTGCTGTCGGATAATGCTGTTGCCAAATTTTACCTAATTGCTTGCTATCTAGAGCACGGCAATCTTTAGCAAAAGCTTTACCTAAGAGTGGCTTAACTTCCTCATGACGGATAAACTTCTCAATCGGTATTTCGTAGCTATCCCTAATCTCAGCACCAGAAAGATTGCAGCTAAATTCTAGTTCATCCTCTACAATCTTCAAAAATTGCTGTAGAGCTTCACCCAGTGCTTTTTTCAGTACCCCGGCTTTAGCTAACTCAACACCTCCTTTAATAGAGTCCTTGAAGAAGTCTTTAACATAATCTTCCAAAGCTCCCTTGCCTAGCTTAAGCAGCACTTCCTTAAACACCAAATCCTTCAAGAGAGAAACTCCCAAAGTTGTCCAAGGTTCTACCATGCTGCCATTCCTCAAGGAAATCATTAGATCTATAATATGGCACTGATTTTGTCTATTGTCCGTAGTGCCGTGGCACAGCTAAAATGGTGTCTTAGGTGTAGGTTGGGTTGAGGAACGAAACCCAACGCTAGTAACACTAATGTTGGGTTTCACTATTATTCAACCCAACCTAAAGTTTGAGTCGTGCCATGCTAGTAGAGCGTCAATTCAGTAATCATCAAATCCCAGTTTAGACAAGCTGAGGAGCAGGGAGCTTCAGAGCTAGTGCCGCTGCGCGGAATTAAGAATTAAGAATTTAGAATTTAGAATGCTTATAGAGTAAGGATTATAACGATCTCAAACTGATCAGTTACTTTTGCCGCGCTGCACTAGTGAGATAAGCTGTTGTGCATTTAAATTATCAATTAGTACTGAGGTAAAGACTTATTAACTGGTTAATCCAGAGATTGGGACTAAGTAGTTTAAATGCGTCTTAGCTGAGATAAACTTACCCAATTTCCAATTTACCATTCCCAAATAACAAACAACAAATAACAAATAACAAATAACAACTAAAAAAAGATTGCTCAAATGACTTAGGAACAATATGATACTTGAGGATATTTCAACTGAAGGAGTCAAATATGAGTAGTGGCAAAGCACTGCAACCAACCCAATATGCCAAACACAGGTATAATATTACTCAACCTGTTGATTTTGATGTGGCGGTGAATTACGGTGTCGCATTAATGGCGATCGCAGGAGCAGATGGTGAACTAGTAGAAGCCGAATTCCAGTGGTATGTTGATGAACAAGAGTTGTTGATGGTAGACTCCCAAGAGTACATCGAAACTCTACGGAAATCCGATTGGAAAAGTGCCAAGCTTGAGGAGCTATTAAAAGGTATTAGCTACAGTTTCCCTCTCAACTTTAAACGCTCCATGTTGTACCAAGCAATCAAGATGAGCCGAGCTGATGGTAGCTACCATGATAAAGAAAAAGCTGCTGTAGCCAAAGCCGCAGAGATTTTAGGAATAGAACACAGTGTTGTAGTGAGTTTGGAATCTGTTGCAGAATTGGAAGCAGCAACCGAGCGATTGAGGCTTGCTTTATTTGAAACGGAAGTTTAATTCTAGTTAATATAGCAGTTCTCGCATCCGTGAGGTACAGATCCTATTCCCTATTCCCCATTCCCAAAAACCAGTCTCTTTGTACCTCATCTAAATGAGAAACGCTATATTTTTTTATTTTTATCAAGGATTTTGATAGCTTTGTCTTATGCTTAAGTCTATCAAAATCCTTTTTTACTGATAGCCCTAAGAACATTTAACCGTATGAATAATTCCACTAACGAAAAAACGATTATTGAAACCTTTGACTGGAATCAGCTGCCACTAGAGGAATTGAAGGTAATTCAATCTAGAATTGGTAAAGCAATTGATCTCAAAATAAACGATTTATATTTAACTAACAATACCAAAATTTATCGCTACAAAGGAACTCTAGCTCAAGTCTTCCCTGCTCGTTTACGTAGCTCACTAGCTGAGTATCAAAACTGTATTTTTGGCATCAGTCTTGGCAGTAAAAACTTTGTGTTTCGTGAGCGCATTGAAGCTTGCATCAAATGGATTAGCGAAAACTTTGATAACTGCCTTGTCTTCGTTGGTGATAGTGTCTACCGACTAACCATTCAAGTTAGACAACAAGTGAGGGAGGAGGAAGCTTGGTTAGAAGCAATTCGCTCTGGAGAAGAGTTTATGCAGGAAAACTATGATCTATTCGAGCGATACTCCCAAAGCTGTAGCTTCAAGTTTCAGAAGGCTTCAGAAATCGCCAAGCAATCGGACTTTGATAGATATTATCAGGAGCTTCAGAGTCTTTATAAAAATAATGAATCCTTTCAAAGCCTGGTAAATGCCTTTGCGCAAAAATATCTCAACCGCAGCGAAGAGTCAGAACCAGAGGAAGTAGATGATTTTAGACACCATCTAGGGATAACATACCTGTTAGAAGAGTCAGCTTTAATCGCCAACCTTGTTAATCAAGGATGGCTAACATTCGTTTATCCTGGATCCATCAAAACCTTTGAAGAAATATCAGAGGGACTACACCCAGGAGTTCCTGAACCTCTCAAACAAATGATCTGGGTTAGCCTACGCCTCAAAAAATGAGGTGCTACAAATCGGAATGAGAAGGTTTAGCTAAATTCTCTGTGAAGTACCATCACAAAGATGATAAACGCTATAATCAATGTACACAAGTATGTAAATAAACTAATGTTTTCTTACAAAATTACATCTCCAAACAATGCAAGAAATGACTTTTTTGAGTTATTAGATCTGGTAGTAGAAAATAATCAGGTGTATATCATCAACCGTAGTGATGGAGAAAATGTTGCTTTGATTGCTGAGTCAGATTTAGTCAGTTTGGTTGAAACAGTGTATCTTTTACGCTCGCCTGCGAATGTACGTCGGTTATATGATGCAATAGAAGAATCAAAAACGGGACAAATTCAACCTCAATCGATTGAAGAGCTAAAACAGGAGTTAGGCATTGATCAAGAAGAAGAAAAAGAAAGCATGGATAATTGATAATGGATAATTGATAATTGTTTAATTTGCTTTAAGACCTCTTCATTGATCTAGAGGAAACAATCAAGGTTGGTTGAGATCCCAAGGATGACAAATATCTATGGAATTTCCTCCGTTAGCACTGATCTAATCATAATCTCCACCCTAGAGGACTGAGCTTGTTAACATAACAGGTACGAAAGAGCCAAATAACTCCATGTCAGCGTCTATAATGCGACAATTTAAGCTTCTACTCAGTCTACTTCCCCTAACGCTAGTTAGTACAAGCCTCCCTACAACGGCTAATCCTACTAATCCCACCGTAATCAATGGTACGGTAACCATTACTAATCCCAACCCTACTACCCTGGAGATTACCAATACACCAGGAAGCATCATTAACTGGCAAGGATTTTCTATCAATCCCGGTGAACTTACCCGCTTCCTACAACAATCCCCCGAAAGTGTTATCCTAAACCGGGTGATTGGCTCAGACCCTTCTCAAATTCTGGGTACACTACAATCTAATGGGCGAGTTTTTCTAATTAATCCCAATGGTATTGTATTTGGTACTGGTGCAGTTATCGATGTCCAAGGGTTAATCGCCTCTACCCTGAATCTTTCTGATCAAGATTTCCTTAATGGTAACTACCTCTTCTCTCAAACTGGTACAGGTGCGCCTGTTACTCTACAAACTGGTGCTCAGTTAACTACAGCTGATGGTGGTCAAATTTGGCTGATGGCTCAGAGTATAGAGCAACAAGCTGGTAGTAATATTACCACCCCTACAGGACAAACGGTTTTAGCAGCAGGAACCCAGGTGCAAGTGGTAGAATCAGCATTGGGTAATATGGTTTTTAATGTCACGACCGATGGTACTAATAACCTACAAACCCTAGGTGCGATCGCATCTCAAAAAGGTGCAGCTGGCTTATTTGCTGATAATATTACCCACAGTGGTAGCATCAATGCTCAAAGTGCTGATGGTATTCCAGGACTAGTGGTACTCAACGCTACGAATAATCTCACCATTGAAGATAACGGCATCATCAATACTGACAGTACCGATAACAGCGATGGCGGTATCATTAACCTCACCGCTGGCAATAAGTTAGAAGTAGAGCGCTTAGCAGAAGTATCAGCAGACGGTGGCATTAGTGGCGGTGATGGGGGTAGGATTACCCTAACTGCTCATGATCTGAGGGTGTCACAAGTAGCGAATGGGATGCAAAATGTGCATGCCAATGCTCGTCATGCCGATGGAGTTAATGGTAGTGTTACCCTGAATGAGACTGGCATTCACAGCTACAATCCCGTCAGTGGTGAATTCCAAGTTAATGTTTTTACTACCGATGCTCAAAACATTCCTGCGATCGCAACCTTAGCTGATGGTAAGTTGGTAGTAACCTGGGAAAGTGACGAACAGGATGGGGATGCTAATGGTGTGTATGCTCGCATTTACAATCCCGATACTGATACCTGGAGTGATGAGTTTCAGATTAATACCACTACCGCCAATGATCAAGATACTTCAGCAGTAGCAGCCTTGCCTAATGGTAACTTTGTCGTGACATGGGAAAGTCAAGGACAAGACGGAGACCGCAACGGAGTCTATGGTAGGATTTTCGATGCTAATGGTATTGCCCAAACCAACGAATTCCTGATTAATACTACTACTAACAATCGACAAGAACGCTCAGCAATAACAGCTCTAGCCAATGGTAACTTTGTCGTAACTTGGGGTAGTGAGGCACAAGACGGCGATAATAAGGGAGTTTTTGGTCGAATTTTCGCTGCTAATGGTGTAGCTCAGACAGGGGAGTTTGCCATTAATACCACCACAAACAGGCGTCAAGATGTACCAGCAATTACAGCTTTAGCTAACGGTAACTTCGTTGTAGCTTGGCAAAGCTTTGCTCAAGATGGTGACAGCAACGGTATCTACGGTAGGATCTTTGATGCCAATGGCGTTGCTCAAACAGAAGAGTTGCCGATTAATACTACCACTAACGATCAACAACAAGCTCCTGCGATCGCGGCTTTAACTGATGGTAGTTTTGTGGTTACCTGGGATAGTAGGGGACAAGATGGTAGTCGCAATACTGTTATTGCTAGACGCTTCGATATTAATGGCAATGCAATTACTGATGAATTCCAAGTCAACACCTACACCGATGAACCTCAAGACACTAGTGCTGTTACTGGTTTAGCCGATGGTGGTTTTATCGTTACCTGGGAGAGTTGGCAACAAGACGGGAGTACTCTTAATAGTGTCTATGCTCAACGCTTCGATAGCCAGGGAAATCCCGTAGCCAATAACAATGCTCCCCCCACTGGCAATGCCCAAGGCAACGAGTTTATGGTTAATACTTTTATTATCGGCGATCAAGACAATCCCGCGATCGCATCTCTAGCCAACAGCGGTTTTATTCTTGCTTGGGAAAGCTTTAATCAAGATGGCGACAGTAATGGTATCTACACCCAGCGCTTTGATAAAACTCCTGCTCCTTTTACCCCAACCAACTCCCTTACCGCTGAACTAGGACCAGTTGCAAATTTTACCACTCGTCCCAACTTAAGCAATGGTATAGTTACTCCTCCTATTGATCCTGTGGATCCTATTAAGCTTGTGGATCCTATTGATCCTATGGCTCCTGTAGATCCTCTTAATCCTATTGACCCTATGGCTCCTGTGGATCCTATTGATCCTATTAATCCTATTAATCCTATTAATCCTATTGCTACTGTAGATCCTATTAATCCAGTAAATCCAGTAAATCCTATTAATCCTGTTCCGTTGAGAGAAATTTCCCCAGAAGTTGAGCAAAGTATTGCCCTTAGTTATCCTACCTGCAATACCCTAAAACTTCAGAGACTAGAGGAAGAAGATACTATCGAGGCAGATTTGAATCATCCCTGGCATGAATGTAGGCATTGGTTATACGAGGAAGATGATAATTCGGAAGCAATTCAGACACAGAGAAACACACAGAGTAACAATTCCCAAGAGCAAATATATGCCCAAATGGTAGGGAAAGAGGAATATAGTTTAACGCGATCGCTTTCCTGGGGAGCACGTCAAGCCTATTGGCAAGAACACCAGCAAATGCAGAGTTCTTTGAGTGTAGAGGAATACGCTAATTATCTCAAGAGGATACGTAGTCTTTCCGAGGAGGAGCGGGTTGAGTATTTTGAAGAGCTGGCTCAAAGGTTGGGTTAAGCAAAGCGCAACCCAACGCCAATTTCTGTTGGGTTTCGCTTTTGGTAGTTTCCTTGAGATTGTCGTCAAAAGTTTGGCAACGCTTCACCGAACCTACAGCCTTAATGTAATGATATGACACTTAACGGTTAACAAACAGCATATTCGGTAAATTGTCGCTTGAAGGGAGATTTCAACCCTAAGACTATATCCTGCTGTGGAACTCCAGCCTCAACCAATTCATTAGCTACACCAACTTCTGTGCCATCACTCTGAATCCAAATTTTGTCATCTTTGATATCAATGTGAATTAGGCTCCCATATTCTCGTCGTTGGTTGTGCCAGCCTACGAGCATTAGTAAATAATGATTGCGTTCTCTATCAAAAACTAACTGTACCTCAGTTGCATCATCTTTACGGTTGGTAACGTGTACCTTGATAATTTTTTGCACTAGTTCTGGATAATTTAATTTTTCCATACAAAAATCTCCTGTTTATTCGCATCAAACACGAGCAATTTAAGCCTGTATTCTTCTACTGCATCCTGAAAAATTGGCGTTGAAACAAAGTATCATAAGTATCTGTAGGGATAGCGAGATATAAAATTAGCGCCGGTAATCTTTGCTTTAGAGCTAACCGATAGTTCAGAAATTGACCAAGGGCTAAGTGAAACTCAGTCATTTCCGATTCTCTTAAAAAGCTTTTAATTTCTACAGCTATCTTTTGATCAGCTTTCTGAGCAGCTATTAGTTTCTCTGCTGTCAAGTCTATATACATCTCAGTACCACCAACTTTAATGTATAAAGGGTCATCAGTGATAAGCCACCCATCTTTTTCTAGAGCTAATCGGACAGTATCGTGAAAAATATCCTTTGCTGGCATGGACGGATGGGCAAATTTAAAGCTACAGAGTGTCTTTATGTTTATTGTAATTGAAATAGTTAGTCCAGATCTTGTAGGTTGGGTGGAGCTTTCGCGAAACCCAACAGGAATTTGTGTTGGGTTGCGCTTTTGCATATTCCCAAATCAATGCATCGTCTGTGCTTGTTAACGACAGAGTTTTAACGTGCTCTGAATTAACAAATCTTGATCCATAACTTCAGACTCCCTGAGGGCATTCCAATCAATTACACCAACCCAAACATTTTCCTCTGAGGAATATTGTACGATACCTTCTACCTCAAGCTCCTCACTATAGAATGTAAGCAATTGCCCATCCTTTAGTTCTATATCTTGGCGTGCTAAATCCTCAACTGTGCCAATACAATTCAGACGCAACCTACCCTGAGCATCTGCATTGTGGAAATCTGCAAAGACTTTAAGTGTTTTCATAAGGAATGGTTATTACTTTCGTACTGGATTTGGGAATGTCGGGTTTAAGAGATTAATGACTCTGAAGTGATTCCAGCGCTAGGGAATACTCACACTCACAATTTCCAAGAGCAAGTATATGCCCAAATGGTAGAGGAAGAAGAATAAGGTTATTTAGCTGGACTATGAACAAATCGATATCCGACATCATACTGCTTTTGCTGGCGTAGATGCCCATACTTTTGATCCCATACTCCTCTGTGCAAATCTTCTTGCAGGCTAGATAAACCAAGGCTAAGTTCATCAGCATTAATCTTGGCAAATGAAGAGATATTATTACGAATATTGCTGTCCAGATAAAGTTCTGGTTGTGCCCAACCAACTGCCGCAAAAGAATCTGATAAATCGTGGGGCAATAAGAAAGGGATCGTATTTACCATATTACCTACAATTGTTTGAATCTCCTCAATTAACTGTGGAATTGGCAAAAACGTAGATTCAACATCTTTAATAAGTGAGGGAAAATACTTTGTCAACCAGAAGCTAGAAATCATTGCTGGATCATAAGTGAACAAAACTATTTGCCCGTTTCCTACGATTCTGTGAACCTCAGACAAGGCTTGCTGATAATTTTGAAAATGGTGGAAAGCAAGTATGATAATTGCTGCATCTACTGCTTGATTGGGTAAAGGCAAATTCTCAGCAGATCCATCAATCCACTCAATTGCAGGATGCGCCATTGCCTGACTCCGCATTGTTGCTGACGGTTCAATTGCCAAAACATGATACCCATGTTCAGCTAGAACAACTGCGTAAGAACCTGTACCAGCACCGATATCTGCAATGGTAGAAGCTTGTGAAGATGCCAAAATCTCCAGCAACTTTTCAACAATGCGTGAATCACTTCTTCTGGTTTGGGCGTAAGTTTTCCCAATCACGTCGTAGAATGCCATTCCGTCTCCTAGAATCGTCCCAGTAAATTGAGCTAAACTGCCAGTGCGATCGCATAATCTCGTAGGTTGGGTTAAGCAAAGCGCAACCCAACAGGAATTAGAGTTGCCAGAGCCCGATCTTGCATAAGAGCAGGAATACTAACTACCAAACATGGTCTGACTTTTGCAACATAGCCTAAATCGACAAGCCAGACTTCGCCACGATTCGGACTACTCATCATCAGCTTCTTGTTGATCTAGTGCCAAAAACAGTTCTTCAGCGTTCAAGACCAAATCTTCATCTATCAACGGTGGAAAGTCAAAATTAGCTAAACGCCTCAAAATTTCTAGTGCAATTTCAAGTTGCTCTACATTAGGTAACGCATCAAAAGTGCGAAGGATTTCTTCAGCAACGACAGTCATACTTTTTGACTCGATATCTACTTAGACTTTCGTATTATACATTCCCATACTTTCGCGATCGCTCTAAATTAAGAAAGTGCGATCGCATAATCTTGTAGGTTGGGTGGAGCGAAGCGAAACCCAACAGTAGAGAATTAGTGTTGGGTTTTACTTTTGGTAGTTCCTTGGAGATTTTGGTCAAAAGTTTGGCAACGCTTCACCCAACCTACAGCCTTAAGATAGTCAGAAGAATAAATTTCAGTACTGAAGTCGTAATCAACTCTATCTAAAATCGAAAAATCTTAAATCTCATGCGCCTATTTACAACCAAGGCTGGATTGCTCTGTTACTTGGAGCGTCACCGGCAAAATCGGGAAGTTGCTCTTGTTCCCACAATGGGTTCGTTGCATGTTGGTCACTTAAGTTTAATTGAGAGGGCAAGACAAGAAAATGCTATTGTCATTGTCAGCATTTTTGTCAACCCGCTACAGTTTGGACCAACAGAAGATTTTCAGCAATACCCCCGTCAATTGGACAAAGATCTGCAACTGTGTAAACAGGTGGGGGTAGATGTGATTTTTGCTCCCTCTACCGAGGAAATGCTTCCTCCTTCCCAGTCAAACGACAATACTCAAGTTATCCCACCAACAAAGATGATCTCTGGGTTGTGTGCTCGCTCCCGCACTACTCACTTTCAAGGAGTCGCCACTATTGTCACGAAACTGCTGAACTTAGTAAAGCCACAACGAGCTTATTTCGGTCAGAAAGATGCTCAACAACTGGCAATTATCCAACGTCTGGTGACAGATTTAGATTGTGGTGTAGAAATTGTAGCTTGTCCCATTGTGCGGGAAGACTCAGGACTTGCTCTGAGTTCTCGCAATCAGTATCTAACCGAGTCACAAAAATCCCAGGCTCCACTAATATATAGAGCATTGCAACAAGCCCAAAAAGTCTTCCAAGCTGGCGATCGCAATTCTGCTAATCTGATTGAGGTAGTCAATTCAGAATTAGCCCTAGCTAAGGATATCCAGGTGGAATATGTGGAACTGGTAGATCCCACAACGATGATGCCTTTAGCTCAGGTGGATAACGTGGGACTATTAGCGATCGCAGCACGTTTGGGTTCTACTCGTTTAATTGACAATCTACTACTACGATACCGTAAGCCAATTGTGGCAATTGATGGGCCAGCGGGTGCTGGTAAATCTACGGTGACTCGCCTCATAGCGAAGGCACTAGGACTGATGTATTTAGATACTGGTGCCATGTACCGAGCTGTAACTTGGCGGGTGATGCAAGCGGGAATTGAGCTAAAAGATGAACCTGCGATCGCAGAGTTAGTTAGTCAGTCTAAAATTTCTCTAACCACCGACGATACCAATGGTTCAGCCGTTCGCGTTTGGTTAGATGGAGAAGAAGTTACCCAAGCAATTCGCTCTCCCGAAGTCACTGCTAATGTATCTGCGATCGCGGCTCAACCGGCAGTGCGCCGTGAGTTAGTTAAACAACAGCAGTCTTGGGGGAGTCAGGGAGGTATTGTTGCCGAGGGGCGTGATATTGGTACTCACGTCTTTCCTGATGCCGAACTGAAAATTTTCTTAACTGCCTCTGTTCAAGAAAGAGCAAGGCGACGCCAGCAAGATCTTGAACAACAGGGATTTCAAAATGTGAGTTTAGCAGAATTGGAGCGGGATATTCAACAGCGCGACTTCAAGGACAGCACCCGCACTTTTGCACCCCTACGAAAAGCAACAGATGCCATTGAAATTAATACAGATGGTTTAAGTATCACCCAAGTAACTGAAAAAATTGTCGGTCTACACCATCAGCAGCTTTGAAATGACTATATCTTTTCATACCAAATCCGCCTTTCAAACACCCGGTTTCGCTTAAGCCTTCTTTCCCTTCTGCCCTCTGCCTTACCCTCCAAGAAAACGGGGGTAGCTAACCCGGATTTGGGATCAATTGTGTATCAGTAATTTCAGCAACTAATTCTGAGGCTTGAGGTAACAAAGTAGGTTCAACATCAACTCGATAATCTTGATGATTGGCAATTGCTGTCACAACTTCAACTAAATCAGCATTTCCTTTTCTAGCTCCTAACCCATTAATCGAACACTCAATTTGCCTTGCACCACAAGCTAAAGCAGCAAGGGAATTATCTACTGCTAAACCTAAGTCATTATGGCAATGGACTGAAATCGTTGCTTGTTCAATATTGGGTACTCGATTCGATACCATCTCAATTAACCCGGAAAATTGTTCAGGTACTAATGAGCCAAAAGTATCCGGAATACTGATAGTGGTTACACCACTTTTGATGGCAACTTCAACCGCTTTACACAGAAAATCTGGTTTACTTCTGGGAGCATCAAAAGCTGACCATTCAATATCAGCACAGTAGTTCCTTGCTAGACTGACACTATCGCCTATGACTTCTAATAATTCTTGCTCATCCATCTCCGACTGATCTTGGTGATTTACAGGAGTGTAGAGATGGATTCTGGATCTAGCAGCAGGTTTAAGAGCTTGAGCAAGACAGGAAATTTCATCCTGCTTGGAGCCTGCTAATCCACAAATAATAGACTCTCTAACCATCCCAGAAACAGCGATAATTTCATCAAAGTCTTTGGGAAATATTCCTGGACAACCAACTTCAATAACATCAACTTGCATAGCTTCAAGATGCTTTGCGAGTTTGAGTTTATCTTGCAAAGTCATTTTTACCCCAGGCGTCAGTTCTCCATCACGCATAGTGGTATCTAAAATGATTATCTTGGGTAAGGAATCTTTCTGAGTCATAGTGCTTTCCAATCTGAAAATAGACGCGGGGACGCGGGGACGCGGAGACGCCGAGACACCAGAGTTTTCATCCTTCGTTGTGAGGTGAAAGTTCATGGGAGTCTGACTTTAAAATAGATGCGGGGACAAGGGGAAACGGAGACACGGAAAAATTAATTTTTATCCATAGTGGTGAAATTTTTTCATTGAGACTAAAAATAACGCTCTAATGTTATTGATTCCCCTGGAGCAATTTGTTTCACTTGTTCAGTCAGATCAAGCCAGGGTTGTAATTGACCTACCTGGAAGGTACGACTCATTACTACATAAATTGAGGTTTGGTCACAGCCAATTCCAGCATTCTTGACATTTTGCCAAAATTGTGAAGTAAGTTTATCCCTCACTACCCATTGGTCGTTTTCCCAGCACAACTGACGCTGGAAATCGAAGGGAGCTTTGCTTTTACCTGTAATTAAGATTTTTTGCAGTAACTTGCGGATTAAATTAGGGAAAAAACGCCCAATGGTGAGCATGATCACCCGCAAAATGATTAAATTTGCCGGTGTCATCTGTTTTTGTTTTGCCCAACCTAACTGACCTTCAATAATAATTTCATCATCTCCTACTTCAATGACATAATCGTCAACTAGATGACCAACAGCATTTTTGACTTTGCCCCCTATTTGTACAGTGAGAGAAAACTGAGTATCAGAAGCGACGAGTTTTTCCTGGCGAAAGAGTTTGAAAACTCCACCTTTATTGAGTGCTAAATATAGTTCTACATCCTGACGCCTGTCAATCAAAATTTGAGCTTCTTTGAGCCAAATACGACCTGTGGGACGGGGAGATAATTGAGGGCGGTTAGGCACAAAATCCCGCCATGCTAGGAGGTAATTCCAGGTATGGTGACCGATGATATGGTCGTCAGCATAGCAAGGAGCTAGACCATTAGAGAGTCCCACTAAAAAGCGATCGCTAATTTCCAATGCCTCTGGTAGCCAGTGACCAACTAGTTCAAAACCGTGGGGAAAGAAGTTGTAGGTGTTGCGGCTGCTGTATTCTCCACCATAGGAACCATCGGGATGCATGAAGTGGGCGGCTAATTCCACTGCTTTGATCAAGGCTTCTTTGAGCCTCACATCTTGCCTGAGTTGGTAAATTCGTGCTAAACAAGAAATCGTAAGGCTATGATATCCTGGGTCACATCCTTCATATTCTGGGAACCAGCCTTCAGAACTTTGCCAGTCTAAGATACGTTCTAAGCGCCGTGCCTTGGCAATGTCCCATTGAGAAGTATTTAGCAACTTGCCTAGAATCTCCAGAGACAGGACAATCAAAGCTTGGTGATTGGTAAGGCGTCCGCTTTCGTCATGAGATGCCAACCAATCTGCTCGCTGGGCAAAGAATTGCAAAGTATCGTTATTGTTAATGCCTAGTAGCTGGTAACTGTCAAGACAAGCTAACAGGGAAAAAGCTGCTGCACCACTAGCCTTTTCAAAGGGAAAATAATCATCACAGGAGCCATCAGCATGGGCACTTTGAGCAGCATAAAGGATTCCTGCTTCTACCCATTGACGAATGACTGGCTGACGATAGAAGGGATTTTCGGGAACGTCCGTATCGTATGCTAGGGCAAGGGGTAAGACAAACTCTTGCCCCATACCACTGGGAAAATCAATAATTTTGTAATGCCAAAAATTGCGATCGAAGCAGCCATAAGTAGGACTGTGGCAATTACGATCTAGCAGGGTGAGGATTTTGGGAATTTGGGTTAGCGCCGCTTGGGCAAATAGGTTTCTCAATTTAATGGATAATGGATAATTGATAATTGATAATGGATAATGGATAATTGATAATTGATAATGGATAATTGATAATTGATAATTGATAATTGCTAATTGCTAATTTGTGAAGCTGGCTTCAGGAGTTGATCTGGAAGTTGCTGTAGAATTCGTTGAAATGGTTCTGTAGAATTTAGACCTCGCGTTAACACTAACGCCCCTTGAATTTGGATTACTGCATCCTCTGCTCGTTGATGCGCCTCTTCTATACTCAAACCAGCTTCTGTTAAAACCGGAGTTAAATGCTCGATCCAAGTATTCAACCCTTGTTTTACCTGAGCCTGAAACAAATCATGGCATTCACCAAGGGTAAATAGAGAAAGAAGACAAGTATCTTGACCGCAATTGTAAAACTGATTGAGACTTTCACTCATTGCCATGAGACGTTTAGCTGGTTGATGGGAACTCCGCAAAGGTTCTAAAACGGTAGCATCAAACCATTCGTTGACATAATTGAGTACTGCCTGTGCCATTTCTTGCTTACCATGAGGGAAATGATGATAGAGACTGGCTCTACCTAATCCCGTGGCTTTTGAGATGCGAGACAGAGTTGCCCCTTCGTAGCCAAAGGCGCGAAACACCGGAACTAACTTACGCACAATTTCACTCTTATCGAGTGCCATGTTTTTCTCAACCCTCTTGAGATCTTGTCTTGGTTTGTTATTATACCGAATGTTCTGTTTAAATAATACAAACAAGCTATCGATTGAGGACTTACGAACTCATACGAAATCCGAGTTAGCTATTTGTTCTCTACACACAGACTAAAGTAGCAAGCCCTATTTAGGGTTTGCTGAATAAGTCGTAATTTTCTGGTTTTGAAGTAATAAGTAATAAGTAATAAGTAATAAGTAAAGAGTGTACTATCGCTTGCTGCACAACTCTTTGAGGCAATTAATTGAAGTGAAAGTAGCTCTTAAAAATCT
>JAAHGL010000108.1 GCA_010692635.1 Symploca sp. SIO2C1
TAATGGCTAATGGCTAATGGCTAATGGCTAATGGCTAATGGCTAATGGCTAATGGCTAATGGCTAATGGCTAATGGCTAATGGCTAATGGCTAATGGCTAATGGCTAATGGCTAATGGCTAATGGCTAATAGCTAATGGTTAATGGCTAATGGTTAATAGCTAATCTTTCAAGAAACAAGGCAACAGGGAAGAGGATTTAACAAAAGTTTCTTCACTCATTACTCATTACTCATTACTCATTACTCATTACTCATTACTCAAAAAAAATCTCCCACACCTTTTTTCACCTCACCCTTCACTTCATACTAAAGTCTCATGCACACCTCAAAAAACTCAACTAGCCTTTTAGACTATCAGGGAATTTACCCCTGTCCAGTTTGTCGTTTAGGTAAAATTAAATCCCTGTCCTTGATGGAGGCTTTTGGTTGTGATTGCGGTAAGAATATTTTTACGGCAGATTTAGAAAAACAACTGCTCAAAATGCCTACCATGCAACCACCTTTAACTTGGTACTGGAATGGCAAATGTTGGCAAAGAGGACAGCTAGAGGGAAGGGAATGGAAATGGTATCACTGGCTGTTAGTAGTAGGGTTTGTTATGCTGCCAACTGCCTTGGTAGCGCTTTCAGCCTATATTTTTCCCGCTACTCCGGGAAGCAACCTGTCTTGGCTACCCACTATTTGGGTAGGATTAGCCTTTCTGTTACATCTAGGAATTGTCGGATGGCTGATAATTGAATTTTATCAATTTCCCTTTTGGACTTACCTAAGAGTCAGTTGGCGTTTGCTCCTGGATCGCTAAAAATTTATCAGCAATTCAATCTTACTTTGCAAAGCAACTGTTTGAGCATTTTGGCACAGGTTCTTGGGCTGCTGTTTTGTGGTAACCTTTGGCTAACTTGGGTCACATGGTTGTTGTTGATGGAATTGACGAGACAGGAAAAATCCTAATTCGCGACCCTTGGGATGCTACAAGTTATAAAATGGATAGAGAAGAATTTATAAATTCCTGGAATAGTCAAGCTATTTATTCATTGAGACGATGAACGTAAAAGTTTTATCTATTAAACCGAGGCAAGAGCCTAAATCCTATGAGGTATTGTTGTCGATTGGTGAAGATAGGCAGATATTCAAGTTTACAACTGAAGTTAATCAAGTGGGAGGTCGTCAACTTCAGACTACTCAGGGAGAACGCAGGTTTTCAGATTTGTTCAGGTTTAATCAGCGAGTAGCTATGAATGTGAGTAAGTTAGTTGTTAAACTGTACAACAAAGAAGCAGTTGAGCTTCCAGCAGATGTCGGTAATTTTGTCACTCCTGAAGAAGCTATATCGCAATTGAAGCCAATTGCATCCTCGGTTTAATAGAAAAGTGATCTATGGAATCGTAAAACGTTGGTGAAAGGATGAAGAAAATCATCAAACACACCACCAACTGGCTAGAAACTCACTGGGTTACTCCTGCCTATGGTGGTTGGTTACTAGCAACTTTTGGTATCTGTTTTTTTGGGGCTGCCACCAATACTATGGCTGGTTGGCTTTATGTGATTAGTGGTATTATTTTCGCTTTGCTGGGCCTCGCAGCTATCCTACCAGTGCGATCGCTCCGTAACCTCTCAGTAAGCCGCAAACCAATTGCCCCAGTAAGTGTGGGTGATGAGCTAACCATAGAATTAGCGATCGCTAATCCCACTTCTAAACCCAAAAACCTGCTGCAAGTTTGGGATGTTCTACCATCCGAACTAGGGGAACCTATGCAAATACCAGTGGAAACAATTGCTCCCCAAGGTGTTCATCACTGGATTTATTTCCATTCCACTGACAAACGGGGTATCTACCACTGGCATGAAGTACAGCTGAGAACAGCAAATCCTTTGGGCTTATTTTGGTGTCGTCGCAGTTGGGAAGCGACCGCCAAGGTAGTTGTCTATCCCACCGTTTTACCTCTTACCAATTGCCCTTTAGTTGATGAAATTGGTAGAGAAGATAGCGTCGAATTACAGAGTCAGCAGCGTTCTCACTCCGCTATAGAAAACCTTACCAGATCATTGCGACCTTATCGCTTAGGAGACCCCACTCGTCTGATTCACTGGCGTACCAGTGCTCGCTACGGTGAGTTACAGGTGCGGGAGTTAGAGGTTTTCACTGGCTCTCAAGAAGTGCTTATTTGCCTTGATAGCTCTACCAGTTGGCATTTTGAGGACTTTGAAGCAGCAGTTATCGCCGCAGCCTCTATGTACTTCTATGCTTTCTCTCATCAACTCAACGTGAAACTCTGGACAGCTAAAACAGGTTTACTGCACGGTAACCAAGCCGTCTTAGAAGCTCTTGCCGGTACTAATGCTCGAGAAGATCTTGAAACAGCTGAACCACCCTATTTGCCCTTAATCTGGCTGACTCAAAATCGAGTTAGTCTTGACTCTCTACCTCCAGGTAGCCGCTGGCTACTATGGCAATCAAGCTCAACTGAAAATGAAGTAGCACAGCTTGTGAAATCCAGTCATTCTGGTGCTGGTATTGTCATTGATACCGCCCAATCTCTACACAAACAGTTACAACAACCACTGATTAAATATCAAGAATGAAGACTCAATCTCCAAATTAATCAATTGATAATTGATAATTGATAATTGATAATTGATAATTGATAATTGATAATTTTTATGCTTGCGTAAAAGACAACGTTTGCGCTGATAAGTAAAACAGCTACCTTAAAATCCACTGACTTCAGGGAATTATATGATGTCCACCTAAACAGTTATTATTTCCTTCTCTCTTCCAATCTTCGTGTTTCCCTTCTGCCTTCTGCCTTCTGCCTTCTGCCTTTTTTCCACCAAAGTGTAAGTCTTCCACCGGACTTGATATTATGAGCAATTTCAAATACCAATGGATATTGTGGAATAGGCTTCCTAGCTTTGCCTACTGGGTGAACGAAATTTACAGTGGCTCTGAAGAAACAGAAGTCAGGAGTCAGGAGTCAGGAGTAAAGAGATTTGACAAAAGTTTCTTCACTCATTACTTATTACTCATTACTCATTACTCATTACTCAAAAAAGCTCTCCCACAGCTTTTTTCATTCACCCGTGCCTACTTTTGTTTCGCTCTATTAATGAACTTTGTGTTCTTTTCCGATGTCAGAGTAGGTATTGTCAGAGCTAGTGAGGCTAATGGTAGTACAGCAATGCAGATGGCACAACAGCCAGAAGCTACCTTGCAAAACCCCAATCGTGCTGCGGCGGAACAAGTTTTTGCCGAAGGGATGCAACTCTATCAACAAGGAACAGCAGAATCTCTGCAACAGGCAATTGCTAAACTCGAAGAATCTCTTCCGCTTTGGCGTGTAGTAGGAGACAAGGCAGAGGAAGGTAAAACGCTTAACTTGATTGGTTCTATCTACTCTAATTTGGGAGAAAAACAGCAGGCACTAGAGTACTACAATCAAGCTCTCCCTCTCAGACGTACCGTAGGAGACAAGGTAGGGGAAGCTATTACCCTCAACAATCTTGGCAGTTATTACCATGATTTGGGAGAAAAGCAGCAGGCACTGGAGTACTATAACCAATCCCTGCCTCTATTTCGTGCGGTTGGGGACAAAGCAGGAGAAGCTATTATTCTCAACAATATTGGTAGTTTCTACGATGATTTGGGAGAAAAGCAGCAGGCACTGGAGTATTACAATCAATCCCTGCCTCTGAGGCGTGCCGTAGGGGACAAGGGAGGGGAAGCTCGTACCCTCAACAATATTGGCAAAGTCTACTCAGACTTGGGAGAAAAGCAGCAGGCACTAGAGTACTACAACCAATCTCTACCTCTATTTCGTGTTGTCGGGAACAAGGGAGGGGAAGCTCGTACCATCAATAATATTGGTAGAGTCCACTCAGACTTAGGAGAAAAGCAGCAGGCACTAGAGTACTACAATCAATCTCTACCTCTATTTCGTGCTATCGGGGACAAGGCAGGGGAAGCTGGTATCCTCAATAATCTTGGTAATGTCTACGATGATCTGGCAGAAAAGCAGCAGGCACTGGAGTACTATAACCAATCTCTGCCTCTATTTCGTGCTATCGGGGATAAGACAGGGGAAGCTGTTATTCTCAACAATCTTGGTACTGTCTACGATGCCTTGGGAAAAAAGGAGCAGGCACTGGAATACTATAATCAATCTCTGTTTCTGAGGCGTACCGTAGGGGACAAGACAGGGGAAGCTGTTACCCTCACTAATATAGCTTGGGTTAAACGGGAGCAAGGTAATCTGACTGAAGCTCTTACCCAGATTGAGAAAGCCGTTGAGATTATTGAATCCCTACGAACTAAAATTGCCAGTCCAGAACTCCGTACTTCCTATTTTGCCACTCAGCAAGATGTTTACGAGTTATACATCGAGCTGCTGATGCAACTGCACTCTTCAAACCCCTCTCAAGGCTACGATGCCAAAGCACTCCATGCCAGCGAGCGTTCCCGCGCTCGTAGTCTCTTAGAACTCCTCATCGAAGCCAATGCCGATATCCGCCAAGGCGTCGAACCCCAACTGGTTGAACAAGAGCGTACCTTACAGCAAAAACTTAATATCACGGAAAAACGCCGCGTTGAGTTATTAAGTGGTAACCACATCCCACAACAAGCCACCACAATTGAAAAAGAAAGGGAACAACTGCTATCCCAATACCAACAAATCAAAGCTCAAATCCGTGCTACTAGTCCTCGTTATGCGGCTCTGACTCAACCTCAACCTCTAACTCTTACTGAGATTCAGCAGCAAGTTTTAGATGAAGATACCCTGCTGTTGCAATATTCCCTAGGAAGGGAGCGGAGCTATCTTTGGGCTGTCACCAAAACCAGCCTTCACAGCTATCAACTACCCCCACAAGCAGACATCGAAACCGCAGCCAAGCAGTTCTATGAATTGCTCAGCACCCCTGGTTTTCAACTAGAAGATACCAGAGGTTCTATTCAGGTAGAAAAGCTCAAACCCACCAAAGCTGTCAATCAACTAAGTCAGATGCTTCTAGCACCTGTAGCAGCGCAATTGGGTGACAAACGGCTACTCATTGTTAGTGACGGTGCTTTGCAGTACATACCCTTCTCTGCCCTCCCTTTGCCGGGTGAAGGAAATTTACAGTGGCTTTCAATAAATAAAGCAGAAGGCAGAAGGCAGGAGGCAGAACCCACCCCTAACCCCTCCTTGGAGGGGAACAGAAGGGAAGAGGATTTGACAAAAGTTTCGACCCTCATTGCTCATTACTCATTACTCATTACTCAAAAAAGCTACCCCCCTTTGCCTGAAACCTCCAGTGAGGAGGTAATACCTCTGTTAGTCAATAACGAAATAGTTCACCTACCCTCTGCCACCACTTTGGGGATTATCAGACAGGAACAGGCGACACGTCAAACTGCACCCAAAGCTATAGCCATTCTTGCAGATCCGGTCTTTAGCAATGAGGATGAAAGGTTTGAAACAAGGGAGCAGGGAGCAGGGAGCAGGGAAAATGAGCAATTACTCAACCGTTCTGCTAGAGAAGTGGATATCGGTGTCTGGCAGAGGCTACCAGGAACCCGCACTGAAGCCGAAGCCATCATGGCACTAGTACCAGATTCAGAACGAGTGCATGGCTTTGACTTTGCAGCCAATCGCGAGATGGTAACTAATCCTGAGTTAAGTAACTATCGTATTATCCACCTGGCAACCCACGGACTGCTAAACAGTACCAATCCTGAGCTATCAGGAATAGTGCTATCCCTGTTTAATGAACAAGGCATTCCCCAAAATGGCTTTCTGCGCCTCCATGATGTTTTCAACCTCAACCTTCCAGCTGAATTAGTGGTGCTGAGTGCTTGTCAAACAGGATTAGGGCAGGAAGTTAAAGGAGAAGGGCTAGTGGGCTTAACCAGAGGTTTCATGTATGCTGGTTCCCCACGAGTGTTGGTAAGTCTGTGGAATGTCAGCGATGAAGCCACTGCCGAGATGATGAGTCGATTCTACCGCTTGGTATTGCAAGAAGGCTTATCGGCTACAGCAGCTTTGAGAGCTGCACAGTTGGAAATGCAACAAGAGACTCAATGGAATGCTCCCTATTATTGGGCAGCTTTTACCCTTCAAGGGGAGTGGAAATGAATTTAGAATTTAGAATTTAGAATTTAGAATGCTTGTCACCTGTTCAAAGATGTCCTGCAAGCTCCTTTTATTTCTCTGACTACTAGAGTAAGAGAATTCAACGTCAGCCAAATATAACCAACTGATAAACTACCCCAAATAACTCCCGCTAGCAGCCTTTGCGCACTTAAATGCGCGATCGCAATTGCGCCAATTAAGAAGGCAAAACCATACCCAGCAAGTGCTCCAGCAACTGTAACTGCAACTGCGACAAATCTGCGACGAACTAAAATAATAGCAATTGCTATCACCACTGCCCCGAAAACTGCACCTGCGATCGCAATTTTTGGATTATTGTTGGTAGTAGTTCCCCCGTAGTAAAAACCTAACAAAGCACCGGATGCAGCGCCAGACAAAGTAGTAGCAACACGCTCTACCATAGACTTGCTGCTAATCATGACTCTAACTCCACAAAAAGCTCCAGCAATTGCTAAGTTAATGGCTAATGGCTAATGGCTAATTGCTAATGGTTAATGGCTAATGGCTAATGGCTAATTGCTAATGGTTAATTGCTAATTGCTAATTGCTAATGGTTAATAATAGTTTCTGACTTCTTTTTAGGTAGGAAAACTCTTGTTCATTCTTCCTCCTGCCTCCTGCCTCCTGCCTCCTGCCTCCTACCTTCTAACGCTCATTACTCATTAGAGATCTGATGATTAAAGATCATAAATGGAAATGCTTCTGTCAACTGTTATTGATTCTACCTTTGTTAGCTTCAACTACAGCGAACTGTTCTCAACCAGAGGCAATATCCTCTGTTGAAACTTCAACTGCCACCACTCCAACAGAATCTTTAGTTGCTCAAACAACACCGACGGATTTAACTTCCCAAAATACGGAAATAGTCATGTTTAATGACACTCCAGGGTGGCATAAGAATCGAATGGTAGATGATGTACCTTATGATCTCTACGTCCCGCCAAATTACGGTACTGATGCTTCCCTACCCTGTTTATTAGTGCTTCCCGGTTGGGATTTCCCGCGCACAAGTTGGGTGGAGAATGCTCCTTTAGTTAAATATGCCGATCGCTACGGATATGCTTTAATCTTGCCAGAAATGGGCAAGACGCTTTACGAGAGTCAATACTATCCAGAAACTCAACCTGCATATAGGTGGAATTCAACTCCCGGTGGTCAATTTATTCGAGAGAAATTGATTCCTCATATCCAACAAACCCACAACCTTCTCCAACCAGGTCAACATAATACCATGCTGGGACTTTCCACAGGGGGCCGAGGAGTAGCACTCATTGCTTTAGAAAATCCAGACTTATTCGTTGCCGGAGCTACCCTTTCTGGAGATTTCAGCCAAGAAAATATGACTGATGATAAATTAATGACTGGGGTGTATGGCTCTTTTAACCAATTTCGCGATCGCTGGTTAGGAAGAGATAATCCCCAAGCACGAGTTGCTGAATGGAAGATACCGCTTTATCTGGCTCATGGAACTGCGGATGGTATTGTACCAGAATCCCAAAGTCGTTTATTTTACGATGCTTTGAGTAAGTTTCATGGTCAAAATCTTTCTTTAGTATACGACTCTGTTCCTGGAGCTGGACACGACTACCAATTTTGGGGTGGACAATTAGAAGCAGTGTTTGAGTTTTTGCAGAAAAATAACCGCCTAAATTCAGGGGTTTCTGAATAAAAGGTGTTTCATTGTTATTGCCAGACTGCGGGAAAAAAATCTGCCAGCCTGGAGAGAATCAAGTATGAGTCGTTACATTATTTCCCCAGCAGCTAGTCAAGATGGTGTTCTAGCAATTAGCCATTAGCAATTAGCCATTAGCCATTAGCAATTAGCAATTAGCCATTAGCCATTAGCCATTAGCCATTAGCAATTAGCCATTAGCCATTAGCCATTAGCCATTAGCCATTATCCATTGATAAAATAGAAAATGCTACATTTAGCAAAGAAACTGGTACTATGGTTCAGCAACTTCAACCAACTGCCGTTCCTCCTGATTGGCTCTATCCTGAAAGCGATGGGTTACCTTTGTCTGACAATACCATTCAGTTTCGCCTAATTACCACCCTTCAGGGCGGCATTGATTCCCTGTTCGCCGATGACCCTAATATTTTTGTCGCTGGAGATTTACTCTGGTATCCCGTAGAAGCTGTCGAAGGTGTAGCTAAAAGTCAAGCACCAGATGTAATGGTTGTCTTTGGTCGTCCTAAAGGAGATCGACGCTCCTACAAGCAATTCACTGAAAATAATATCCCACCTCAAGTAGTTTTTGAAATCCTCTCCAAGAGCAACACCACCAAAGAGATGGATGAAAAATTTAACTTCTATGAGCGTTATGGAGTAGAGGAATATTATCTGTATGATCCAGCCAAAAATGTACTCAAGGGATGGCTAAAACAGGACAAGCAGTTGATACCAATTGGCAAGATGGAAGGTTGGAGCAGTCCGAGGCTGGGTTGCCGATTCGAGACGGCAAAGGGGTCACTGGAACTGTATAGACCGGATGGTCAACGGATGGAGACCTATGTAGAAACTTCAAAACGAGCTCAACAGGAAACCCAACGTGCCGAACAAGAAGCTCAACGTGCCGAACAAGAAGCTCAACGTGCTCAACAAGAAGCTCAACGTGCTCAACAAGAAGCTCAACGTGCCGAACAAGAAGCTCAACGTGCCGAACAAGAAGCTCAAGCAAGGCGTGATGCAATTCCTCGACTCTTAGCGTTGGGGTTGAGTGTGGAGCAAGTGGCACAAGCTCTCAACCTGTCACTCGAGGAAGTTAATCAGAGCCACTAGTGCCGCTGCGCGGAATTTAGAATTTAGAATTTAGAATTTAGAATGCTTATAGAGTAAGGATTATAACGATCTCAAACTAGTCTAAACTCCAGGGATTAATGTAGCAAATTTATTGGTAGAAATGCCCACCCGGGTGAGCGAAAAAAAGGGTGGGGAGATGGGGAGATGGGGAGATGGGGAGATAGGTAGGGTTTGCTGAATAAGTCGTAAATTTCGGGTTTTGAAGTAATGAGTAATGAGTAATGAGTAATGAGTAATGAGTAATGAGTGAATTACCCCTCGATTAGCTCCCAGATTTTTTCAATTGTGCAAGCTTTTTGAGCCAAAAGGTATAATTTCCTTGCACTTTCATGGGAAATCCCTGGGTAACCTTGGGGAATACAAGTGCTCAAAACGAGGATAAATGCTTCATTCCTTCTTACTTGTTACTTTTTACTTGTTACTTGTTACTTATTCAGCAAACCCTAATTTCCCTCACCCTGCCCACCCTAGGAATTTATTTCACTCAACTAACAACAGTTTCTTCCCTCACCGATTCTTCAATTGATTGTGTTTCCTCCCAGAACTTAGAGTAAAGAAACCCTGCGAGTAAAGCGCCGACAATAGGAGCAAGCCAAAACAACCAAACCTGGCTAAAAAGTTCTACCCCAGCAAATAAAGCAGGTCCTGTACTACGGGCAGGATTGACTGAAGTATTGGTAACTGGAATACTAATGAGGTGAATCAGTGTCAGTGCCAAACCAATGGCAATAGGAGCGAACCCCTGAGGAGCACGGCTATCAGTAGCACCAAGAATGACCATCAAGAACATGAAAGTCATTACAATCTCAGTAATTAGGCACGTTAGTAGGGGATAGCCGCCAGGAGAGTGATCTCCAAAACCATTAGTTGCTAGGGGATTTGACCCTTCTAGAATAAAGTTTCCTTGACCGCTAGCAATCAGATAAACTAAAGCAGCACCAGCGATCGCACCGATTACTTGTGCCACAATATAGGGAAGCAAGTGGGAACCTGGAAAGCGCTTGGCAGCCCAAAGTCCGAATGAGACAGCAGGATTGAGGTGACAACCAGAGATATGTCCAATCGCATAAGCCATTGTTAAGACTGTCAAACCAAAGGCGATGGATACCCCAACTAAACCAATCCCCAAAGGAAACACTGTATTTTCACCAATTTTCGCGCTATTTGCAGTGTAAGCTGCTGCTAGCACAGCGCTTCCGCAACCTCCAAGCACGAGCCAGAATGTTCCAATGGATTCTGCAACACATTTTTGTATGAGTGTCATTTTCAATTTACTCTATTGAAATACAAACACTAGGAGTGATGGAGCACAACAGCTATTGACTTATAGCGGGACATGCTAGTGCAAGAAGGCAGAAGGCAGAACCCACCCCTAACCCCTCCTTGGAGGGGAACAGGAGGCAGGAGGGAAGAAAGTTTGTGCAGTAAGCTTTTTAAGCTTTTTTACTGGTCACTTATTTCCGCCGCGCTGCACTAGTTGAGTGATGGTATTAGGTGTTAGTTTTTTGTTCTTCTGTGTACTTGCTCACAGCTTTTATGTCCCGGATTAAGTTTGTAGCCCGCACAACCTCACTTAGATGTTTTTATTAATCAATAAAACTGGTATGAAATTTTTATGAAATAAGATTTAATCGTATTAAATCTTATTATTAGATTTGATATACGTATTTTACTCTCCTGGCTTCCTAAATCTCTACCTTTAGAGTGATTAATTATTTTAAAGTTGGAAATAAAGGCTTTGCGTAAATCCTGAAGTGGAGCAATTTATCCTCTGGGCTATTAATTTTGACATTTTCTGACAGCATAAGAATTGTCAAGACCTGGTTTTGGTGTGGAGTTATCCGCAGTAAAGACACTGATAGTATAGTAGTCGTTTGACGTTGATCCTGATTTGCCAATCAGCCAAAGGTTTCCCCACCATTTTACATCAACGTTAGATGGACGAATTGTTGCCTTAAAACAAGTGAATGTATCAGGGTCTTCAGCATTGTATACTGCTCCAATCATTGTGTTATCTTCGCGAACATAAGATACATTCTTGCCAAGCGCCTTCTCATTGAAATGAAAGGAACCAACAGGTATAAGATTGCGATGATATAGTTCAACCTCAGGTTCTTCTTGTATTTGTGGTGCTGGACTTTCATTTTGTCTGCGAGTACGTAGCTGTTGTTCAGGTGCAGGAGATTTTTCAGCAAATGAACTAATCTCATTTTTTAAGGCAACTAATCCGATATTACTGAGAAATAAAAGAAAGATACCTCCAATTCCCCCAAAGAAAAGTTTCCAAATTAGGGATGATACCACAACAGTCATTTCCGGTGGTAAAACTGTATTGAGCCGCTGTGAGATCGCATCAGCAGTAAGACTATCTTGCTCGGAATGCTCCTCAAAGATCCAACTAAATACTTTTGTACGACTATCGCTCAGGAGTGGAATCTGCTCCCACTGCAATTGTTTTGTATTTCTATTGTATAAGTCTTTAGGGTCTTTACCACTAAATAATGCCAGTGCTGTAACAGCTAAATCCCGTAGATCTTGAGCGCATTGCTCACTGATTTGCTGATTGGCAGCTGGTTTTTCCTCTCTTACTCCTTTGATGTAATTTTCAATCTCTTGTCCGATACCACAATTGATCAAGACTGGTAATTCTTGTTGTTCTACCCAAATAATATTTTCAGGTGAGATATTTCTATGAGATATATTGTGACGGTGTAAATCCGAGAGTACAGGCAAAAGTTGATTGAGCCACGCTACGGTATCATACTCGTTCCATTTCCCTTTTTTTCTGATTCTTTCGTAAGATTCTCCTTCTATATAATCTTGTACCAGATAAAACCATTGGTCTCTACAAAAAAAGTCTTTGATTCCCTGAATTTGAGGCTCATTTCGTTGTTTAAGCCTTTCCAACTCCAATTCAAATACTTGCAGAGCTTGTTGGGCAGTTTTGGGATCTTGGCAGAAAAATCTAGTTAACTGATAAAGTTTATGGTATTGTTGTGGAACTTCAACAAGGTAAACTTGCTTATCCGTTTGTTGTACAATTGGCTTTACAGTTTCGTAGCGATCGCTTAATTTAGTCTTAGTCACTGAATGCATCAGTTTAGCTTGTTTATAAATTTATTTGTATAGTATGCAACACAAGTAGATCGGGAGCATCCTATTTTTGCTTTCTTTGTAATGTGTTCGTGTAGTGGCGTGACATGCCTAAAATGATGGAATAGGTAGGTTGGGTGGAGCGATAGCGTAACCCAACACTCTTCAGATACTCCGTTGGGTTTCACTTCGTTCCACCCAACCTACAGTCTACCTAAATATTAATTAGGATTTGTACCCCCTTTAACTGTTTCAAACAGAATATGGATTAACGGATGCTCAACCATTTGTTTCAATGTCTCAACACTACCTGCTTGTAATGCACCAACTAATCGTTGCTTCAACGTAGGATCAGCATTTTTTTCAATCTCTTGAATTTTTTGTTGTATTACTTTTTCTCGCTCAGATAGAGTATTAGTAGGATTATTCTGTTCGAGTTTTTTCAAAAGCTGTTGTATCTCTTCAGCAGCATCAGCCAGATTTTTATCTGATGGATAATTATTGTTGTAGTTAACTTCACCAGTATATACATCCCCTTTCTCTGTATATCCACCAGCGAATTGAGCATTGATAAAATTGTTGCCTTCGGGCATATTTATTTTCCTCTTAATTGGATGATAAATGATTATTTAAATTATAGCTATTTTTTAAATTTGTGCGCTTCAATTATTTACAGTTCCGGTATAAACATTACCTTGTTTTGTATATCCTCCCGCAAAGTTAGGGCTATACATATTACCATATGTTTGATTGTTGATAGTATCAGCATTAATTACGACTCCATTATTAACAATTTGTTGAAATATTTGTTCAAACTGAGATGTATCAATATTATACTGTCTCAGTAATTTCACTGTACTTGTAAATATAGAATCTTGAATTGCTTTCCAATACATAAATAAATCTTGTACTCCATAGTAGTCTACATTGATTTTATTTTCTTGATTTAAATTACGATAAAACTTTAAAACATAAGAAATAAAAATTCCTATTAATGCTGGGATGATTAAAAATAGACCAAAAACAAATAAGAAAATCAATAAAAATGGATTAGTTATAATTTTTCTGAACTTAAAATTTGATTGATTGGCATTTTTAGCTCCGCGACCGCGACTGGTTTTCACTCTACGATCAATCCCCAAATAAAGTCTTTCGGCAATAAATTCACGAAATGTGTGAGATAGTCCGTAGTTATACTCTTCTTGAGCATCTGCTGCTCGTTGCTCCCGATAATTACTGATTGTCCACCTAATGATATTAAAAACAAATCTACCTATATACCAAATACCTAAAGGAATGTATAGTCCAGGTAGCAAAACTATAGTTGCTAATAGGGTTTTCAGTATCTGTAACCATAAATTACTATTAAGGGTTGAAGTCAAGCTAAACCGATCCCGATCTATACCAGGTAAAATGTAAGCCGATGACTCCACAAAAGTAATTGCTCCCACATTATAAAATCTTAGGAAAAAGGAAAGAACATAATCCCGTTCAACATCCATATATCGATACAATCGATATGAGCGTTGAGAACTTGCTGGCTTCTCCTGCATCCACAGTGGATCATCCAGAATAACTGCCGCAGGTCTAGTTGTCGGTTTTGTGAGAATTTTTTGATCTACCTCTAGCTCAAAACCATCGACAAACAATTGGGAAAGTATTTCTAAGTTGGGTAAACCGAGTTGAGAAACACCTCGATCTACTGCCTGATAAAATTCAGGCTGAGAAATATCAATAATTTCAGGATTCCAAGTAGTAGCTGTACCAGTAATTTTGTTCCTAATTGGTTCCTCTTCTTCCTCTTCCTGTTTTGGTGCAGGTTTACGTGTGATCGGAATAGTCCAGCTAGAGCCAGGAATTCGCTCTCCAGCTCCTAAAAAAGGATTATCTCCTCCAAAAACAATAATATTTTGTTTGCGATTTTGCTGGAAGATTTTATTTCTGAAAAAGTCAACAATTTCATGAAGCCAGGTATCACGTTTGAACTTCATAAAGTCAGGACTGTCTTGATAATTTTTTTTGAGAAACCTACTTGCTCTATACCATCTCAAGTAAAATAATTCGTAAGCTATAGCACAGGCAGGAATCAAGGCGATGAGAAGTTGTACATCGCTGTTCCAGCCAAAAACTAGCACTATCCAAATCTGGATTAGGGTAACCAGGAAAGCAAAAATTCCACAACCCAATGAAATGAGGACAGATTGAGTAGCATGTAGGGTAATCTTTTCTAAATCTAAGCTAGAACCAGGAATTTGAGCTTTATAGGGATCGCAACGTAACTCGTTGAGCAACTCAAAACCGTTGGACATTCCCCCTAGATAGGCATAACCGCACAATAACCGCGTCGAGGTTTCGAGTGCCGCTGATTCCAAGGTTGAACTATTCATCCCATCTAGGGTAACTAGTAGGGTTAAATTTCTGCCTAGATTGATATAAGTTTCACCTCTAATTGGGATTGGTGTTTCTGGAGGAAGCTGGCGCTCTTGGATAAAAGTTCCATGCTCACTATTTAAGTCTTTTAGATACCATTTAGACTCTTGGATATTGTAGCTAAGTTCTAGATGTTTCTCCGAAACAAAACCTCTATAGGGCAGAATAACATCACACTTAGCATGGCTACCAACCAGATAACTGCCTTGATTGGATTCCAGTGTCCAAGTTAAATCACTTCGCTCAGGAAGTGCCAGTTTGAGCTTCATCTTCTAAATTTTGTTGACTAGCTACTATCTTTATTAATTGATAAATAATAATTAATAATTGATAAATTTGGTCTAAGACCTCTTTTTTGCTAGCTTAGCAACTTTTTTCGGCTTTGTGTATCAAAAATAAAATTTCACACATGTTTATTTTTGTGAAAAATATTCGGTAATATTACTGATCTCACAACTGCAATATCTGATTTAAGATTTAAGTGAGTGAAACTTAATTGTGAATTTAGTGTGACAGTAAGTTAGTCATAAGTAGGGTACAAACTGAAGTTTAGACGAGTTTGCCGTCTGAAAGTGACTAACTTGTTTTTCTTTGAAGTGCGATCGCTTATTCAGAGAAAATATTACAGTTTTTTTCATTTATCTGAGGTACAAAGAGCCTGTTTTTTGGGAATGGGGAATGGGGAATAGGATCTGCACCTCACTAGTGACGCTGCGCGGAATTAAGAATTAAGAATGCTTATAGAGTAAGGATTCTATCGCTCTCAAAGTGGTCAGTTATTTCTACCACACTGCACTAGACTGAGAAATGCTGTATTGTTTGTGGCTCTAGGTTAAGTTGGAGTTATTTTTATCCCTTACATTTCCGGTTCATCCCCTAAAGCCCACAAATGACAATTTCCCAGAAGCATGGATCTAAAATTCCGTCCTTCCCGATTAGCACAAAGCAATTATTAGTAGCTACAACAACTGGTCTATTAACCTTGCCTCTGATATTCTACGGTTGGCTACATTTATCACGCCCACCCCGAACACCTCAAAAGCGATCGCTATTTCAAGGCATTGTCTACCAACGGGAGGTTCGCTCAACACCCCGCCCTCTCATACTCCATCTTGTCACCATTGACTTGACAGCACCTGGAGTGAGAGTGTTGGTAACTCCTGGAAAACCAACTCCTGACAATACAGCCGTCAACGCACGGACAACAACAGAATTCTTAAGTGAGTTCAAATTGCAATTAGCAATCAATGGTAGTTTCTTCTATCCCTTCCGAGAAGTCTCCCCTTGGGACTACTATCCTAAAAGTGGTGATCGCGTCAACGTGGTAGGAGAAGCGATCGCTAAAGGAGCGAGCTACTCTGCAAGCAAGCCAAACTGGCCTGTATTGTGCTTTAATGCCAACAATCGTACTCAAATCGAAAGTAGTGGAAAGTGCCCTAAAGGTACAATTCATGGTGTAGCAGGTAATGTTCTGCTAGTAGAACGTGGTAATCCTATCGGCTTGAATTTAGATTCACGTAAAGGTGACTTTGGGAAACCTTACCCCCGTGTTGCAGTGGCTATTGATGAGGAAGGCAAGAAACTTTGGCTAATTGCAGTTGATGGTAAGCAACCGCTCTATAGTGAAGGAGCCACAATCGCTGAGCTGACAAAAATTATTCTGGATCTAGGTGCCTATTCAGCATTAAACCTGGATGGTGGTGGTTCAACAACTTTAGTAACGGCAACTTCAAAACAACCAACTGTATTAAATGCTCCCATCCACACAAAACTTCCCATGCGTCAACGTCCAGTTGCCAATCATTTAGGATTTTATGCTTTACCACAAAACCCTTAATTTTAAAAGAAGCTAGTACAAGAAGGCAGAAGACAGAAGGTAAGAAAGCTTACTGTACAAGCTTTTTAACCTTTTTTAACTGGTCACTTATTTCCACCAAGCTGCACTAGTGCCGCTGCGCAGAATTAAGAATTAAGAATTAAGAATGCTTATAGAGTAAGGATTTTATTTATCAATTATCAATTATCAATTATCAATTATCAATTATCCATTATCCATTATCCATTATCCATTATCCATTATCAATTATCCATTATCCATTATCCATTGATAACAAATAACTTTCCTTTCGCGTTATTGCCCTTTAATTTTCTAATTCTCTCGGATTTTCTCCTGGCAACCTGTATAATCTGCCAATGGAGTCACAAAGTTACGAAATGTAAAGGATAAAGTAAGTGATAAAAGTAGCTTCTTCCCTGCTCCCTGCTCCCTGCTCCCTGCTCCCTACTTACAAGTCAGACAGGAAGAGCCCTTTACCGGCTCTGATTCACAAAATTGCTGTCGGCGCTTTGATGAGTACGTTGCTCAATGTTGGTGTACTTTCCTTGGAGGCTGGAGCTGAAGCAGCAAAACTGAAAGTCCCAAAAAGTCTAGATCATCAGGAAAATTGGTCTGAGATTACTGATCCTTATAGCCTTACCCAAGACAATCCTGATCAGGAATTCCTTGTTACCAAAGCTGATAATCTAGAAATTCCAGCCGAAGCTTCGACAACCCCAAAAATAGCTTTGACGGCAATGGAAGCAACTGGGATGCTTCAAGAGTTGGAAGGATTACTTAATCGTTTTGAAAGTGCCCTCCTAGCTGCCGAAGCTGCTAATAGTGATGTGGATATCTCCATCAGCGCTGCTATCCAAAAATTGCTTGCAGAGCAGGTTATTGAGCCGACTAAGGAAGCTTCCAGTTCGGATAGTTCTATCAACCCAACCGTAGTTCAAGCCAGAAGAGGTTTACAAAACTTCCAGGAAGCGATCGCAAAAAGGGACTTCCACCAGGCAAGACGAGAGTGGAGCCAGACGCGACGCTTACTGTGGGATAACTATCCTATCGATCGTAAGCTTGCCCAACCAGAAATTAGGGCGATTTGGTTAGACAGGGGTACCATTGTCCGTACGAAGTCTGAGAAGGATCTAGCGAAACTGTTCGATCAACTAGCAGCAGCAGGTTTTAATACAGTCTTTTTTGAAACAGTTAATGCCAGCTATACAATTTACCCTAGTCGTGTAGCTCCCGAGCAAAATCCTTTAGTTCGTGGTTGGGACCCTCTAGAAGCCGCAGTTAAATTAGCTCATGAGCGGGAGATGGAACTGCACGCTTGGGTTTGGATATTTGCAGCAGCTAATCAGCGTCACAATACCATACTTAACCAACCAGCAGATTACCTAGGACCAGTTTTAGAGGCACATCCAGACTGGGTGAATCTAGATCATCGGGGACGTAAATTTCACCCAGACACCAAAAAGGCATTTTTAGATCCAGCTAATCCGCAAGTGCAACGTTATCTAATTTCCCTGTTAGCAGAGATTGCTAGTGAATATGAGGTAGATGGCATTCAGCTGGACTATATTCGTTACCCCTTTCAAGACCCTAATGTTAATCAAACATACGGTTATAGTATGGTGGCGCGTCAGCGATTTCACCGAAAGACAGGTGTTGATCCAGCTGAGATTAAGCCAAGCGATCGCAATTTGTGGCGACAGTGGACAGATTTTCGCACCCAGCAAGTTGATCGTTTTGTTGCATCGGCTTCTAAGCGTCTACGCCGGGAAAACCCTGACTTGCTCCTCTCCACTGCTGTATTTCCCCTACCTCGACCGGAGCGTATACAAAGACTACAACAACACTGGGAAAAATGGGCTGAGCAGGGAGATATTGATCTGATAGTACCCATGACTTATGCCCTAGAGACTAATGGCTTGCAGCAGCTAGCAGAGCCTGTACTGAATTTCTCAGCTCGTAATCCATCTTTAATTTTGCCAGGAATTCGGCTGTTGCAGTTGCCAAATATTGTGGCAGTTGATCAAATTCAACTACTGCGAGATTTACCAGTTGGTGGCTACGCTCTGTTTGCTTTTGAAAATCTCAATGATAATCTACATGACATCTTCCGTCGCACTCAGGGAGCAGAAGATGACTCAACTTCTGAACCAGTACCCTACCGCCAACCATTAAAAACAGCAGCAGATCGTTATGAAGCATTATTACGAGAATGGTGTTTTCTGTTGGAGAACAATCAACTGAAAATACAAGATCCAGCTTTATCTGAATGGAGCCAAAAAGCTGACGCTCTTAATACATTGCTTGAGTCAATGGCAGAGGAGCCATCAACTAAGAATGTATTAAGAGCACAATCAGCTCTCTTATCATTTCGCTCACGATTTCAGAAATGGATGCGGGAGTATGGCAAAGAAAAACCCTATCAAGTGCAAGTATGGGACAATCGTCTAGCAACAATTGAAAGGTTGTTAAATTATGGGAAATTGAAAATTGAGAATTGAGAATTGTTCTTCCTTTGTGTCCTTAGTGCCTTTGTGGTTATTCCATCGGCATTCTTCTAGTACCAAGGAAGTAATTCAATATTACTTCAGCTCACTAACTCCCTTGAGTTTTTCTTCAGATCCTTTCCCATGGAAACGAATTCCCAAAAAGATGTCATAGACAAAATTCCAGAAGCTTTTTCCTTCTAGCAATCCTAGGGATTGATCACAGCCTTTTTTATCCAAAAGTGGCTTGACTGCTCGGTAAGCAGGCTGATATTTATACCAGGGAATAGAAGGCCAAAGATGATGAATCAGGTGATAATTTTGTCCCATAATCAGTAGATTAAGAATGGGACTAGGATAAACCCTAGCATTTTTCCAGCGATCGCGTTCCTTAAAGGGTCGATGGGGTAAATAATCAAAAAATAATCCCAACGCTAGACCTACCACTAGTGCGGGGACAAACCAAAAATTCATGATGTAGTCTAAAAAACCATATTGACAGGCGAGGTAGACTACAACCCCAACAAATAAGCGGCTCAAAAACCATTCGAGTAGCTCATATTTACGCCATAACCGACGTTTAAAGAAAAATATCTCGTGATAAAAAAAACGAGCTGCAATTAACCACAGAGGACCACCTGTTGAGACAAAATGATCAGGATCATTTTTCGGATCATTGACATTGGCATGATGCTGCATATGCACCCTGGTGAATACAGGAAAAGCAAAACCCAACATCAATGCACTCCCGTGTCCCATCAGCGCATTAGCTATGCGGTTTTTGTGGGCAACATTGTGAGAAGCATCGTGAATTACCGTCCCTGCCAGGTGTAAGGCGATGACGTTAGTACCGAAGCATAAAGCTTCATGCCAATTCCAGAGCCAGTAACCACAGGTAGAAAATACGACCAACGCGATCGCAAATATAAATATCAGTAGAGTTAAATTAAAATCACCTGGAGGACCCAGGAACTCTCTGGGAACGGTTAGGGGCGTCTGGGCCTCCAACATTGTTGCTTATTCTCCTTGCTAGTCTCCTTTGGTAGTATAAGATACTTGCAACAAATGATAAAGATTTGTGAATATTAGCTCATCTAATCAAAATCGGCTGGTTGATAAGGATAATGGCTACTGACTTAACCCAACAGGCGTGCTATGCCACTCATTGGTGTCAACTTAAGCTAGAGATTGACCCCCTCTAGCTCCCCCTTAGTAAGGGGGAGGACAAGATTTCCCCTTAAGTTGACACCAATGCATGCCACTACAGTACTAATTCATCGCAGGGTAATCGCAGCTACAGCAATTCTATCTAAGATAGGAAGCAGCAACCAAGCTATAGTCCAGACGCCTCAAAGGTTTCACCATCTTTATAGGCATCTAAATTTACTAGTTTGGGCTGACAGGGGATGCGGAGATGCTCCCGATGTGGAGAGGAATTGAGTGTTTTTATCTTGTTGTTAGAATATACAATTTAAATGCGCATTACCCTACCATACCACTGCTATCTTGGTCAGTCTCTAGTATCACAATCTATTAGTTATCATTATAAGAGTGGTCTTATGTTTTGAGAGCTAGGGTAGAACTACCACTTCAATATGATTTTTATACTTAAAATCCTAGTAAATCTCATGGCTACACCAATTTATGATGGTGATTTTGCGATCGCTAAAACCGACACTAAGCAAGATAAGCAAATAGAAGCCAATTCCTCTTCCCCATTCTCTAATCTTCTCTCCAAGTTTGCTGCTTCCCTTTTGCCTTGTGCCTTTTTACTTTTACCTATAGTTGCATCTGCTCAACCTATCACTTCAGATAACAGTACTGGTACGATCATTAGCACCAACGGTAACCAATTCAACATTGGCGGAGGAACCCTATCAGGAGACGGTGCAAACCTCTTTCATAGCTTTAGCCAGTTTGGTTTAAACCAGAGCCAGATGGCTAACTTCGTTTCTAGCCCTTCAATTGCCAACATTCTAGGGCGCATCACTGGCGGGGATCCTTCAGTAATTAATGGCTTAATTCAAGTTAGTGGGGGGAATTCCAACTTATTCTTAATGAACCCAGCTGGAATTATTTTTGGTTCAGATTCCCAGCTAAATGTTCCCGCTGATTTCACTGCTACTACTGCTACTAGTATTGGTTTGGATGGGGGCTGGTTTAACGCTTTTGGTACTAATAACTATAATTCCCTGATTGGCTACCCCAATAGCTTTCAGTTTCAAACCTTGCAGCCAGGAGCAATTATTAATGCTGGTAATTTGACAGTGCCAGCAGGGCAGAATCTCTCTTTAGTTGGGGGAACTGTAGCTAGTACTGGTTCCCTAATAGCTAATAACGGTAATATTACGGTCAAATCAGTCCCAGGAACCAGTTTGTTAAGGATTAACCAAGCAGGGCAGATTCTTAGCTTGGAGATTGCACCACCTACTAATGGGCAAGGAAATCAGTTTCCGATTACACCCCTGATGTTACCAGAATTACTTACCGGTAGTGCTGCTAATGTTGCGACGGGAATGACAGTTAACAATCAAGGAGAGGTGCAACTAACTACTTCTGGCATTGGAGTAGCAGCTGGTGATGTGGTGGCAAATCAAGTGAGCGCAGGCACAGCAACCCTATCAGCGGCAGGGAATCTGACTTTGATAGAAAGTCAGTTGCAAACAACTGGGGAGATGAATCTCCTGGCAAAAGATACAGTGCTAGTACGAGATAGCCAGACAAATCCTTTTCTGGCTCACGCAGGAGGAAACTTACTAATTAGGGGTAATCAAGGCATTGATATCCTGGCGCTGAATCATCTTTACCAAACATCTTTTGTTAGTGGTGGCAACCTGACATTAGTGAGTGATGGCATTATTTCTGGAGATGCCCACTATGCTAGTGGAGGTAGCTTCTCAATTCTCAATACAGCAGGAGGAGGGGGTAACTTTGTTAGTCTTTTTGACCCGATTATTAGCTCCACTGAAGATGTCATCTTCGGTAATTATACTGGTCCATCCCTAAAAGTAGAGACTCTTGGAAGTATTATTGTTACTGGAGATATTACGATAACTGAGGCAGATTTTACTCTCGCTGAATTCTGTACGGTAAATGATTGTTCAGCTGATGCTCAAATCTTAGCTGAAGAGCCAGCTTTAATTCTCAGAGCAGGTTTAGACGCACTGATAGAGCCTGCTTTTGATTATCCTGATGCAGTTTTTGGTCAAGTTCCTACTGACCCTAATCCTACATTTTCTGGAACTACATTCAACTCAGCTGGAGGAGTTTCAGCTCCTGGCAATGTCACTGTGGATGGAGATATTGTTGTTGGTTTAGAAGAGACTCCCAATGGTGTATTTCACACTGGCGGTCCAGTCATTATAGAAGCTAGTGGTGACATCACAACCAGTAACATTAATACTTTTAATAATATCTTTGGTGATGGTGGACTAGTGGATTTGCAAGCTGGGGGCAATATCACCACCGATGATATTAATTCCTGGACTAGTTTTGGTAACAGCGGTGAAGTAAATTTAGAAGCAGTCGGTAATATCATCACGGGTAATATTAATGCTTTTAGTGAGGGTTTTGATATTACCAGTGGTGGAGTAACCTTAGATTCTGGTGGCAATATCACCTTTCAAACCATCAAAACTGAAGCTAGAGATGTAGATGGTGGAGATACTATTGGTGGAGATGTAAGTATTACTGCTGATGGAGTCGTTAGAGGATTAGGCATCATCGATGATACCGATAGTACAATTCTGACTCAGGCAATTGGAATACCGGATTTGGCAATGGTTCACG
>JAAHGL010000109.1 GCA_010692635.1 Symploca sp. SIO2C1
TATTGTTGCCAAACAGGTCGATTTGTCTGTTACCTATGGCAATACAGATATTTCGCCATCTGCTTATGCCAACTACGGTTTAATTCTTTGCAGTGTTGCTGATGATATAGAGCAAGGAGCTCGCTTTGGGGACTTAGCACTCAACTTATTAGATAGAATTGACTCTCAAGAATTCTCCGCGAAGACTTTAGAAATTGTTTGTCTCTCAATTAAACATTGGAAAAATCATATTGATTGTACTTTACAACCTCTCTTAGAAAGTTACCATATAGGATTAGAATCTGGGGATTTTGAATCTGCATCTTTTGCTGTTCTTGATTATAATGTTCACTCATTTGTTACTGGGAAAAACCTAGCAGATCTTGAATGGCAGATGTCTAAATATAGTGCAATAATTGAAGATCTTAAACAAAAAATGGTCTTTAATCTCAACGAGCTACATCGCAGAACGGTCTTAAATTTGCTCAAAAAAAGTGAAGACCCAACTCTTTTACAGAGTAATGGTGGTGATGAAGAAAAAATAATCCTAATTCATAAGCAGGATAGTAATTTTAGCTACCTTGCTTCCTTCTACATGCATAAGTTATTCCTTTGTTATCTATTTGGAGATCATGCTCGTGCTGTAGAGATTGCAGCTCAGGCAAAATTATATTTAGAAGGAATACCAGGGCAGGTATTCGTCCCCTTATTTTATTTTTATGAGGCTTTATCATGGCTTGCTCTCTATCCTAATCTGGAAGAAGCAGAACGAAAAGCTGCTATTGTGCGTATCTCATCCCATCAAGACAAAATCGCAAAATGGGCTAATTTTGCTCCCATGAACTATGCCCATAAACTTCACCTAATTCAAGCAGAAAAATATCGAGTTTTTGGAGAAAAAATCAAAGCAATAGAACTCTATGACGTGGCGATAGCCGAAGCTAAAGACAATCAGTATATCCAAGAAGAAGCATTAGCTAACGAACTCACTGCTCAGTTCTACCTTGATTGGAACAAGGAAAAAATTGCTGCTGTTTATCTACAGGAAGCTTATTATTGCTACGCCCGTTGGGGTGCTAAAGCGAAGACCAACCAACTTGAAGAAACATATCCCCAACTATTGAGTTCTATTCTGCAACAGCAACGGGTTGAATTGAATACTCTTAATAGCTTAGATAGTGTAACTCAAAGCTTCACCTCAATAACACAAACTAAAAATAGCACCACACAACTTTCTGATATCTTAGATTTGGCTTCTATCTTACAAGCTGCCCAAACTCTCTGTAGTACCATCGAGTTTAATCAATTGTTAGGCAACATTGTCGAAATTATTCTGATTAATGCTGGAGGACAAAAAGCTGTTTTACTCATTCCCCAAGATAACCAATGGCAACTACAGGCAATGACCAAAATAACCTCGGATGGGATTATTGAGACTACCACACGATCGCAATACATAAGTCCTGAAAGTGCAGTTCCTATTCGCTTGATTCAATATGTTCAGCACATCCAAGAACCTGTACTCATTAACGAAGGACAAACTGAAATTTCTGGCATCCTTGAAGGTTATTTACTCAATTATCAACCCCAAAGTGTGCTATGTGTGCCACTGCTTAACCAAGAGCAACTGCTCGCTATTTTGTACCTGGAACATGCAACTACTAAAGGCGTTTTTACTCCCAATCGTGTGACAATTATTCAGTTCCTGTGTACCCAAGCAGCTATTTCCCTCCAAAACGCTCAACTCTATTACCAAGCTCAAGAAGCTATCCATGATTTAGAACAGGCACAACTGCAATTGGTTCAAAGTGAAAAAATGTCAGCATTGAGAAAATTAGTTACAGAATTTGCCCATGAGATTAATAATCCAACAGGCTTTTTGCAAGGCAAGGTTCAACCCGCCCAAGATTATGTGCAAGACTTACTGGGTTTAATTGACTTGTATCAGCAGAAAATGCCACATTCAGATGAAGAAATTAAAGCAAAAGTTGAAGCAATTGATTTAGAGTTTGTTCGTGAAGATTTACCTAAATTGCTAGAGTCAATGAATCTAGGAATTGAGGAAATTAGTAATATCAGTAATAGTCTGTTGAAAGCTTGGAAAAAGTTCATTTAACAATTGATAATGAACAATGGATAATGGATAATTACCTCTCCTTGAAAGAAGAGGATTGACAATCAGGAAAATATTTTCTTTTTATTTTCTTCATAAATGAAGAGGTATTAGACCAAATTAACCAATTATCAATTATCAATTATCAATTATCCATTGATAATGAATAATTACCTCTTCTTAAAAGAAAATGAAACGATATCGAGCTGTAGGAGAGGGGGTGTAGTGCCGTGGCACAGCTAATTTGGGCTTGCTGAACAAGTGTGGAAGCTATACAATACTGTGCTTTCAATGATTTTTTATCAAGCCTTTTGCAAGGAAATGGTCTATAGAAGCTTATTTCCCTTGCACTTTCATGGGAAATCCCTGAGTAACCATTGGGGAATGGAAGTGCTCACCCACGAGGATAAATGCTTCATTCCTTCTTACTTGTTACTTTTTACTTGTTACTTGTTACTTATTCAGCAAGCCCTAATTTGGTGGTTTAGAAACCGGTTGGGGAATTTAGAATTTAGAATTTAAGAATGTAGTGCGAGCGTCTCGCTCGCGATCAATCAGTATTAGTTGTAGGTTGCTTGAGGAACGAAACCCAACACCAGTAACGCTTTGTTGCGTTTCACTATCGTTCAAGCCAACCTACAGTTTTAGTCGTGCCACCCCAGTAGTTTTTTAACAAACAACCAACAACTAACAACTAACAACACGAAATTCCCCGTGCTGTCTTCCGGGGGATGAGTTAATACAAAAGGTTGAAGTTAGGGTAACTTCTCGTGGATAATAGATAGATTCAAAATTGCCCCACTATATTTTGGCGTCAGACTGTGACAGCATCCAAAACCTACAAAAATACCGTAAATCTACCCAAGACCAAGTTTGACATGCGGGCGAACGCTGTCAAGCGAGAACCGGAACTGCAAAAGTATTGGGAAGAACATCAAATTTACGATCGCCTGTCACAGAACAACCCTGGCGAAATTTTTATCTTGCATGATGGACCACCTTATGCTAATGGTTCTCTGCATATGGGTCATGCCCTCAACAAAGTCCTAAAAGATATTATTAATAAGTATCAATTGCTGCAAGGACGGAAGGTACGTTACGTCCCTGGTTGGGATTGCCACGGTTTGCCTATTGAACTGAAAGTCCTGCAAGCAATGAAGTCAGAAGAGCGGCAGGAACTGACGCAACTGAAACTACGACGTAAAGCTCGGCAGTTCGCCCTCAAAGCAGTAGAAGAGCAAAGTAAGGGTTTCCAACGCTATGGTGTTTGGGGAGATTGGGAGCATCCTTACCTAACTTTGAACCCGGAATATGAGGCAGCTCAGATCGGTGTTTTTGGTCAAATGGTCTTAAAAGGCTATATATATCGGGGTTTGAAAACAGTTCACTGGAGTCCCAGTTCCCGGACAGCGCTAGCAGAAGCCGAGTTGGAATATCCAGAAGGACATGTCTCTCGCAGCATTTATGCTGCCTTCCGGATGACTAAGCCAGCACCAGCACTGAAAAAACTCTTAGAGCCATTTTTACCTAATCTGGGTGTTGCTATCTGGACAACCACTCCTTGGACCATTCCCGGTAACCTGGCAGTGGCGGTGAATCCGGAGCTAAGTTATGCAGTAGTGGAAGTTGCTTCTGCTGTCTCCACTCCTCTAACCCCCTCTACTAAGGAGGAAGGTAGCAAAGCCACAACTAAAACTAGCCGTAAGTCCAAGAGCTTTGGAGACACTTTAGCCAATCTTCGAGGCTCAGCAGCTGACTCCAAAGCTAACAAGGGGTTTAAGAAGAGTAAGAAACAAAAGTCTCAAGCAGCAAGTCCCAAAAAGCAATACCTACTGGTAGCAGCGGAATTGGTAGAAAAGTTATCGGAGAAGCTGGGAAGCCAGCTGGTAGTGAAAGCGACGGTAAAAGGTAAGGATTTAGAGCATTCTACTTACCAACATCCTCTGTTTGACCGGGAAAGTGAAATTGTTATCGGTGGCGATTATGTCACCACTGAGTCAGGTACGGGTTTAGTACATACGGCTCCAGGTCATGGACAGGAGGACTTTGCAGTTGGTAAACGTTATGGTTTACCTATCCTCTCACCAGTGGATGCTAAAGGGAATTTTACCAAAGAAGCAGAACAGTTTGCTGGGTTGAATGTCCTAGGGGAAGGTAATGGAGCAGTAGTGGAAGCGCTAGCTAAAGCTGGTTCTTTACTTAAAGAAGAACCTTACAACCACAAATATCCCTATGATTGGCGCACCAAAAAACCCACAATATTTCGGGCAACGGAACAGTGGTTTGCCTCAGTAGAAGGATTCCGAGAAGAAGCACTAAAAGCGATCGCTTCCGTTAAGTGGATTCCTGCTCAAGGAGAAAACCGCATTACCCCGATGGTGTCAGAGCGCTCGGATTGGTGTATTTCCCGTCAACGGAGTTGGGGTGTCCCCATCCCAGTGTTCTATGAAAAAGAGACAGGGGAAGTTCTGCTCAACCAAGAAACTATCGCCCATGTCCAAGCAATTATCGCCGAAAAAGGTTCTGATGCCTGGTGGGAACTGCCAATAGAAGAACTCCTGCCAGAAAAATATCGTGGTAAGAGCAACTCTTATCGCAAAGGAACCGATACGATGGATGTCTGGTTTGACTCCGGTTCCTCCTGGGCAGCGGTGAGCAATCAGCGAGAAGCACTGCGCTATCCAGCAGACTTGTATCTAGAAGGTTCAGATCAACATCGAGGTTGGTTCCAATCCAGTTTACTTACCAGTGTTGCAACTAAAGGCTTTGCTCCTTACAAAACTGTTCTAACCCATGGCTTTACCCTAGATGAACAAGGCCGCAAAATGAGCAAATCC
The DNA here is from genome assembly GCA_010692635.1 of Symploca sp. SIO2C1. Taxonomy (GTDB): domain Bacteria; phylum Cyanobacteriota; class Cyanobacteriia; order Cyanobacteriales; family Coleofasciculaceae; genus Caldora. The sequence goes on from JAAHGL010000109.1 coordinate 4,930, forward strand.
TTGGGTAATGTGATTGACCCAAAGATTGTAATTCAGGGAGGTAAAAACCAGCAAGCAGAGCCCCCTTATGGTGCAGATATCCTCCGCCTGTGGGTATCTTCGGTGGATTACTCTTCAGATGTTCCCCTAAGTAACAATATCCTCAAGCAGCTGTCGGATGTCTATCGCAAGATTCGCAACACATCCCGCTTCCTGTTGGGTAATCTCCATGATTTTGAGCCAGAGAAACATGCAGTACCTTACGAGGAGTTACCAGAATTAGATCAATACATGCTGCACCGGATTACTGAAGTGTTTGCAGATGTAACAGAAGCCTTTGAAAGTTATCAGTTCTTCCGCTTCTTCCAAGCAGTACAAAATTTCTGCGTAGTGGATTTGTCCAACTTCTATCTAGATATTGCCAAAGATAGACTCTACATCAGCTCCTCCGACTCCCCACGCCGTCGCAGTTGTCAGACAGTGCTAGCAGTAGCATTGGAAAATTTAGCAATAGCGATCGCACCGGTACTGTGCCATTTAGCAGAAGATATCTGGCAATACATACCTTACCAAAAATCTTACCAGTCAGTATTTGAGTCTGGTTGGGTGAAGTTAGAAGAGCAGTGGAAAAATCCAGAGTTAGCTACCTCCTGGAATACCTTGCGCACCATTCGCACTGAAGTTAACAAAGTGCTCGAACAAGCCAGGGTAGAAAAAATGATTGGCTCTTCGTTGGAAGCCAAGGTATTACTGTATGTTCCTAACGAGGAGTTAAGAGAGCAGTTACAGATTCTCAACCCGACGAAGACAGCAGTAGTAACACCTACAGTTGAACAGGAGGAACTAGTTACCCCAGAACCCGAACCACCAGCAGAGGTAGCAGTAGAAGCCATAGGTGAGCTAACTTCCTTGAAGCCAGAGCAGAAGCTGCAGTGGGAAACAGCTATCCAGTTGCTGACTGCTTTACCCCTGGAAGTGAATAAATTTTACCAAGACAATCAACGTTCACTAGTAACAGTTGGCTTGATCCTGGCAACATTAATCCTCTCTAAGGTAATGCTAGAGGTAATAGCTGTGATCAATGGGTTTCCCCTATTTCAAACCTTTTTTACCCTAATTGGTACTGGTTATAGCAGCTGGTTTCTTTGGCGCTATCTACTCTTTGCCGCCAATCGCCAAGAGTTGTCAGAGAATATTGGCTCCTTCAAAAAACTCACTCTGGGAGAGTCTACTACTGTACTAGTAGATTCCCTAACTGAAGAAACACTCCCTGAGCTTCCAGGAACGAGCCAGCAAGGAACCACTGAAGTATACCAACCTTCTAATATCGTTACTGTTGCCCCATCACAATCAACTAACAACGTAGATGAGCTAAGGTATCTATTTTTAGCCTCTCAGGTAGAACTAGTGGACTCTCCTGAACCGATTGAAAGTACCAAGTACAACTCCCAGTCAGATATGCTCCAGGTTGGTGTAGTCAAAGCAGAAGGAGAAAAATGCGATCGCTGCTGGAATTACTCAACCTATGTTGGTACTCATCCTGAGCATCCTACATTATGCGATCGTTGCGTCCCTGCCTTGAACGACAGTTTTTAAATGAGTAATGGTTGTCTGACGAGGCAGGGAGTAGGGAGTAGGATAAAATTCCACATCGAAAAAGAAGATGAGAAACTAGTCTATTCCCTTGGCACCTTCTGCCCTCTGCCTTCTGCCTCCTGATTCCTGATTCCTGACTCGGTGTTTCTTCAGAGATTAGCCATTAGCCATTAGCCATCAGCCATTAGCCATTAGCCATTAGCCATTAGCCATTAGCCATTCGCTTTTCAGTGTTCCCTTATTCACGCTCAAAGTTTAGACTCCAGCCACTTAGGCAACCAGAATCACCAGCAGAACTATCTTTGATGATCAGCTGCCAAGTTCCGCTACCTGACATACCGTTGAATACTGACAGAGATTGAAGTGATGCATATACACCACTGGGGATGACAGGGTGAGTGCCAGCTGTGTGTTCAAAGTTAGAATTACTGCAATCGCTGAAACTATAATCACCTTTAAGATCATTACAATAACCACTAGAAGAAAATTGTGGTTGACCAGGTCGTTGGAACAGATCTACAACAGTATTTGTCTCTAGGTGGCGTAAGCGCACGCTCAAATCACCAACCCAAGTGTGGACTATGTCTTTGAGAGTAACACTTACATCAGTGATACGGAAGTCTTCGCTAATCACAATTTCATCCTGAAAGCTACCGATGCCATCAGGAATATTGCCACCTTTCCCTACAAAAGTTGAAGAGCAATCACTATTATTTATTGAATTACTAACATTTTCTGCCGCATTTGAAGCATCAGCTTCAGTATTTGTTGTGCTATCAACGTATACAGCTGCGGTTAAGGTATTTGCGATTCTCTGAGACATGACCTGATTGCTCCAAAAAAACTAGAGGTTGACAATGTTAATTATTGAGTCTGTAGGCAGCCAAGAAATACTGCGGCGCTTGTATGATTAATCGCCGAAGTGTTAGTCATGACTCTCTTGTATAGACACAAGAGTCGAAAATAGTAGCGTAGATTGCGAGGTTCTGATGTTTTGTTAAGAAAAGTTACGATGCTTTTATTCTTATCGTTTTACCTAGATGGAGTCTAGGTTTTTCTTTAAAACTTCGCAATCTAAAAATAACTTTTTAATCTTAATTTAAGAATGCCATTGCTTCTATGGGTAGATCTACTACCTAAGGTGTATCTTTACAGAAAAAATATATAAAAATAACTTTATAGTTGAGCCAATTATTGGCTACAACCCTTATTAATAAAGGGTTTCAGTAATACAACTATATAATTACTTTAATTGGTATTATGTAAATTTTTGGTAAAGATAAACTTAGATAATCTGAAAACAAATGAAAACATTTGTGCAAACAATATTTCCCTTAATGTTCAGGATTTCAGAGTTCGGGATTGCAGAAAAAGTATTATCTTATACATAGATAAAATTTATAGTACGTAGATAAAATGTCTAGAGAATTCAATATGGCGTTTCTAATTTAGATAAGGTACAAAAATCCTGGTTTTTGGGAATTGGGAATTGGGAATTGGATCTGTAGTTCACGGATGTGAGAACTGCTATATCTTTATTAACTTTTGTAAAAAGCGACAATCCTGGAAGCTGGATGACGGAACAATCGCCATTCAGCTTCCAGGGTTGTGATTAAAAATCTGGATATGCTCTAATAATTAAGCTCAGTCACTCAAGGAGTCCCGCAGTAATAAGTCTCTCATTTCTGCATACTAATTGAGACGTGTAACTCTTGGTACTCAAGGAATGGCGTTATTCCATCCTTATCGAAATTAACCTGTAATAGGCATTTTATTTTTGCGCGACTTCTCACCTGGATCAACTTCAGTACTGCCAACGCGATGACGACGTGTCAGAGAGTTGAAGAGCACCTGACCAATAGCCTTGATCAAGCTGCCTTCTAATTCCTCAAACACATTCTTATTCATGTCAAAAGTAGCAATAGCTTCGTCTACAATCCGCTCCTCAGTAGCTTCATCAATGGGCAACTCATTGAGCATTTGCCGATAGTTGTTCTTGAATGCCTTTTCATCGGTAATATCTGGGAAGCTATAAAAAGCCAAGCCCTGATCATCGGATAAATTCATAGCTCGCTGGGCAATGTTCTTGAGAATCTGTCCGCCAGATAAGTCACCGATGTAACGAGTGTAGGAATGAGCAACCAATAGTTCAGGCTCGGAAGCAGATATTTGCCGAATGTGATCTACATAATCTTGAGCTGCTGGGGAAGGAGATATCTCCTCTTTCCAGTTAGCACCGTAGTAGTAAGATAAATCTTGCTCCAAGGAGTTTTTCCGGTTGAGCTGTGTGAAGTAGATTTTGGAGACAACTGGGTGATTTTGATGCTTTTCCATTTCCTCTTCCATCGCCGAGTAGACGAAGTAGAGGTTAGATGTCAGCTTTCGGTAAGAGCCTTTCTCCACTGTTCCTCTTAAAAAGCATTTGATAAACCCCATATTTTCCGCCGCCGTGTGAGCTTGTTTTGTTCTCTCACGTAACTTGGCCGCAAAATTCCCACTCATACCAAATTTCCTTTCACTAATTGTTGACTACTGTTGTATTTTTGCCTACAAAACCGCAAAAAAACTGCCTAAAAGGTTAGATTAAACTGATTTGATGAGGACTGATATTAAGAATTCTTACAAAAAGCCCCTCTCAACACCTGTACAGTACTTTCATTCTAGGTTACAGCGATGTTAATATTGCTCAGGAAATTGGGAAGGGGGAATAAAGAGCGGAGAAGAGGATTGATCATCCCCTTGAGCAATCTGGTTTTCTTCTTCATCATCCTCTTCCTTCTCTTCTAGGGTTTGTCTACCGATGAAAGTTGCGTCTTCAAAGTTAGGTTGATAGGTTTCATCAGACAATGGTGTAACAGTCGCTGTGCTAATGGCATCACTGACGGGTTCTAGAGACTGAGCAACCTCAACTTGCTGTTGCAGTTGCTGTGTTGTAGATACTAGGCTACCCAATCCATTGACTAATTCTTTGAGATTGTTGCGGAAATCTGGATCACCAGTCAAATCATCTAAATCAGCGGTAATCTTTTGAGCATTGGCAAAAGTCGCCCTTGCTGACTCCAGAGTCTGTTGTAGCAAGACTATATTTTGTTGAGAGTTCAAAGATGTGGAAATATCCTTGAAATTTTCCGATGCTGCTGCGGCATTAGCGGAGAGAGTTTCAAAATTATCTATTAGTTCTACAAACTTAGCTTGATCTATAGTACTGTTAACCTTTGTCACTGTACCGCTCAAATCACCTAATAAACCACTCAACTGCTCACTGTTTTGACGAAGACTATCCAAGCCACCAACTAGATTCGCTCGATTAGTTACCAACAGCTCATTAGCAGAGGTCATTAGCTGATTAAGTTGGTTTCCAGTTAGCTCAGTAGTACTACCAATCTTGTCAGCAGTCTCACCAAAGCGCTCAGTAGTACTACCAATTTTGTCGGCAGTTTCACTAAAGCGCTCAGCAGCAGCACCTACTTGAGTTAAAGTCTGATTCGCTGTAGTAGTCAGAGAATCAGCAGTTTCCGAAAAACCCCCTAGCTCCCCTCGTACTGAGCGAGACAACAAGGCTAATTCGTTAGTGAGTTTCGATACCCCACCAACAGCAATAGAGGCGTTTTTGGTTAGAGCATTGACATTATCAAAGAATTCAGGAGTGGAGTAAGCTTGAGCTACGCGAGTAGTTTGCCGCAACAGTTCCATTAAACTGACACCAACCTCACCATTGAGACGATCCTCATGACAAATAATCTCCTCAGATGGACATTGGGAACTCAAAGGATTGAGGGAAAGTGAATCTTCTGTAAGCAGTTGTTTGGGTGTTATGTCAACACTCGTTTGACTAATTAAACCTACTTGATTAGCCTCAATTTTGACATCCTGAGGGATTAACAAGTCAGCACGCTCAATTTCAATCACCACATCTATGCCATTAGTGCCGGGTTTAACCTCCCTGATTTTACCTACTTGGGAACCACGATAACGTACTGCTGCACCGGATTCCATGCCTATGATTTCAGGAAAAGTCACAGTGAATTCGTAAGTGCGGTTTCTGGGATTAAAGCCAAGGATCCACAAAACTAAACCCCCAAATACTCCCACTCCCGCCAAGATTAATAACCCAACGGAACCTTCTCTAATAGTTCGCGATCGCATAACTTTCCTCCCTTCGCTCTTAGCTGTCAACTTAATGGTTGTTTGTTATCAATGGATAATTGATAATTGATAATTGATAATTGGTTAATTTGGTCTAAGACCTCTTCATTTATGAAGAAAATAAAAAGAAAATATTTTCCTGATTGTCAATCCTCTTCTTTCAAGGAGAGGTAATTATCCATTATCCATTGTTCATTATCAATTGTTGAATTGTTGCTTGCTATTTGTTGTAGTGTGGCAATTGAATAACTGATTACTAATAACGAATGACTAATGACAGCTAATTGCTTGTTTGCTGCTACGCACTAGGATTGACCAACGTCCAGCTACTATATTAATTATCTTAACCAACCACATGAATCGGTCCGGTGGTACTGGCACTAAAGAATTGTTGCACTAATGGATTATCCGTAGTATCAATTTCGCTAACATCACCTTGCCACTGTACCTTACCGCCATAGAGAAAAACAACCCGATCCGTAGTACGACGAATTGTACTGTCTTGGTGAGTTACCATGACGTAGGTGCTACAACCATAATCTTCAGAACGCAAATGGCGGACTAAATCTTCTATTACTGTAGAAGCGATCGGGTCAAGTCCAGCTGTTGGTTCGTCGTAAAGTAATACTTCTGGGTTATCTTGGGGATTTTCTGGGTTAGTCATAATTGCACGAGCAAAACTAACCCGTTTGCGCATCCCCCCCGATAACTCTGACGGATAGAGTTTACCGACTCCGGACATCCCTACCATATCTAAACTTTGATTTACCAACTCTCGAATCCGCTTAGGTCGCATTTTAGAGTGTTGGTAAAGCAAAAAACCGACATTTTCCTCTACTGTCAGCGAGTCGAATAAAGCTGCTTGTTGGAATACCATGCCGATGCCAATGGGATCTTTAGCATCTTCAATTAAACCTGAACGCTTTTGTCCCTGTATATAAATTTCACCAGCATCAACTGGCTCTAAACCAGCAATAATTCGTAAAATTGTTGATTTGCCTGTACCAGAAGGACCAATAATTCCCAGTGCATCGCCCTTAGCAATGCTTAGATCTACATCATCCAGGATGATGTTACTGCCAAAAGACTTGGAGACTCCCTTAAGTTCAATCAATGGCTGAGTCATTTTGGTTTGAGGGTAGTCGATTAAGTAATGAGCGTTAGAAGGCAGGAGGCAGGAGGCTCCGAGGCAGGAGGAACAAGAGTTTTCCCTACCTAAAAAATAACTATTTATCCAAATGTGATTGAGCCCACAAAGCTGCCTGAGTGCGATCGCGAACCCCTAAACGACTCAATACTTGACTCACATAGTTTTTCACTGTTCCCTCCGTTAAGTACAAATTTTGGGCAATTTCTCTATTGTTCTTACCCTGACCAATCAATGTCAACACCTCTAAGTCGCGATCGCTTAAATGTGTTAGAGGTTCACGGTTATGGTTGGATAGGGGGGGACGAAGTTGAGCTAATACTTTAGGTGCAATGGTGGGACCAAGTTGAAAATGACCATGGTGCAACATACGTACAGCTGCCGCTAGCTGATGGGCAGGGGTACTCTTGAGTAGGTAGCCCAATGCTCCTGCTTGCAAAGATTGCCAGATATATTCATCCTCGTCAAATGTGGTTAATACTAGAATCCGAATCCAGGGAAATTGTTCGTGAATCGCTCGTGTGGCTTCCACACCATCACAAACTGGCATTCGCACATCCATAAGAATCACATCCGGGTGAAGGGATTGGGTAAGATTAATCACCTCTAATCCATCCTGAGCTTGCCCAACGACTTCCATATCATCTTCCAAGGCTAACAGAGATGCTAATGCCTGACGGAATAACTCTTGATCATCGGCTAGAAGTAATCGAATCATCTTATCTATCACCTATCCATAGGACAAGGAATAATGATTTGCAAGGATGTTCCCTGACCCAATACACTTTGAATCGTTAATTCTCCTCCAAGAATTTTGCTCCGTTCTTGCATCCCCCTTAATCCAAAACCGTCATGCATAGCATGGGTATTGAATCCTTTACCATTATCGTGAAGGGTTACCTTAATAGAGTCTGCATCTTGCTTCCCAGTCAAAGTCACTACAGTTGCTTGAGCATGTTTCTGCACATTGGTAAGCCCCTCTTGAATGATGCAGTAGAATTGATGCCCCATTTGAGGAGGTAAGGGTAGCAACTGGATATCCATGTGAATGGTCAATGCTTGAGTTTGACGGGTGGAATCTATTAGATTTGCGATCGCAGCTTTCAAATCAAACGCTTGTCCCCGCATGGTTTGAACAGAACGACGAACCTCCGTCAAGCACTGACTGGTCAACTGTTTGGCAATATGTAGAGACTGTTGGGATATGGCTGGATCTTGATGATATAACCGTTGGGCAAGTTCTAGTTGCACATCTAAGGTTGTAAGGGAATGCCCAAGAGAATCGTGAATTTCGCGGGCAATGCGGGTTCGTTCCAAAGTTGCAGCTAAGGTTTTCACTTGATTGTTTAAGTCTTCTGCTTGGCGACGACTAACTTGTTCTGCCATAACGATGAAGGCAAACAGTAAGGTGAACACACTAGCCCCAATATAAAACGTCAGCTGATTGAGGAAGATGTATTGGGGATTCAACCATCTCTCAATGCCTTTTTCTGCTACCAGAACTAGAGCCTGAGGACCGCTCCAATGGGCACTGAGAAGGTATCCTGTTCCTATCAGGATAGTGGTGATGATGGCATCCCGTCGGCTCAATAAAAAACAACTTTTGGCAATAGTCCAGTACATCATCAGATGAAAGGCGATATTGACAGTGCCAGCAACGGTGAACACCAGTATTATTAAACCCAAATAAGTCCATTTTTCCCAAGTTGGTCGCCCTACGGGGATGAAAAAACTCAGCAGACTGAATAGTCCAAGGAAAATCAATATTTGAAACGTGGTTGCTCTTGAGAAGCTAAAGCTCCCTCCTATAATTCCCAACAGCAAACTTAAGAAAATGAACAACCAATCGATGCGGCGCAAAATCTTATGGGAAAAGAAGGTCGTTGGGATGCTGGAGAGCATTGGACATAACAGGAAAACAGCAATAGAGTTGCTTTCCATTGTGCAACACTGAGTGACTCGGATTTGATGACTTTAGTCATCAGTTTTCTTGACTTTTGCGACGGGACAAACAATTGCAAACTCACTAATTTGAGAGGTGTAATCAGTGATAGTCGGAGTTAACTACCGTGACAGTATTACAAAAACCTTGGCTACTCGTAGGATTGACTACTCTAATTAGTGGAGTATTGCTAGCGCCGTCTCAAGCGGTTGCTGTACCCGCTCCCCTTTTTGAACCGATAATTGATGATATCCAGCAGCAACTCCCCCAAGGAGCCAACTTGCGATTGCCTGCTTATTTACCGGATTCCCCCATCGATCTCTTTCCCCACTTTGTATCCAATCACAAAGGCTTTTGGGTCAATATCGGCATAGAACCAAATTGTAAGATACCATCCTGTAGCATCGGTGCTGTGGGGGTTCTGCCTGAGACTTACTCTTGGCCCCCTCAAGCAGATACTGTAAAAACCGTTTCCTTGATTTCCATAACCCCTGACCTGGATGGCTACCATCTAATGTGGGGGGAAGGTGACCAAAAAAGTCACAATATTCTCTGGCAACAGGATGGCCAAATCTATGGGGTGGGTGCTCTGGATTTCGCAGCGACAGCAGAAGACTTAGTTGCGATCGCCCGCTCTATGGTTCGTGAGCAACCAATCAGCTCTGCTAATCAGTTGTAGTGGCGCGACACGACTAAAACTGTAGGTTGGGTGGAACGAAGTGAAACCCAACGGAATATGCTCCATTGTTGGGTTTCGCTATCGCTACACCCAACCTACCTATTCCACTATTTTAGCTGTGTCGCGCCAGTAGTTATATGGATAGCCGCCCGCCGCTTGGTTGGCAAGTTATTTGTTAGAAAGTTTTTTTTACAAACAACCAACAACTAATAACAAATAACACGAAATCCCTCGTGCTTTAGCCGGGGGATGAGTTAATCCATCGTCTTTTTCATTTGGCGTTCGTCTTACAGGGTGAACGACAATTAGGAGAAATACGATGAACACCACAAAGCCCGTTATTGTTATAGGAGCTGGTCCGGTCGGCATAGCCGCCGCCGCGCACCTACACGCTAGAGGCATTGCCCCCCTTGTATTGGAGAAAGGCGATTCTGCCGGTAGCTCCATGTTGGAATGGGGGCATGTTAGCGTGTTCACCACTTGGAAAAATGTAGTTGATAAAGCCGTTGTTGGTTTGTTGGGGAATACCAACTGGCAGATGCCCGATGAGGATAAGCTACCAACCGGACGTGAAATTGTTGAGCAATATCTACAACCCGCTGCCGCTACGCCGGAACTCAAAAACGCCATTATCTACAACGCAGAAGTCATTGGTGTATCTAAACAAGCACACAGCAAGTCTTCTTCGACAGCGCGTGATGAGGCGGATTTCACCGTCCACTATAAAACACCCGACAATGAACATCATGTGTTACACAGTGAATCTGTGATAGATGCCTCCGGCACATGGTACAACCCAAATCCTATTGGCCTGGATGGTTTACCCGTACCGGGCGAAAGTCAAAATCAAGACACGATCGCCTATGGCATCCCCGACATAGCCAATGCTGATCGCGCTCAATATGAAGGTAAGCGAACACTGGTCTTAGGCGGTGGTCATTCCGCAATCAATGTCATCTTGGAAATGATGACCTTACGCGCAGCAAATCCTGATACTAAAATTTATTGGGGTATGCGTAGCAATAAATTAGATAAATTGACTGGAAGCGGCATCAACAACCGATTGCCCGCTCGTGCCAAACTAGGGATAGCCGCAAAAGAAGCCATTGAAGCTGGCGAACTGGAAGTTTTAGTCCCGCTACAAGTCTCGCGCATTGAGAAAACCGATAGCGGACTATTGCTCGATATTTTGGTTGATGGTGAACAAAACACTATCGAAGTCGATCGTATCGTTGTTTCTAATGGTTTCCGACCTGATCTGAGCATATTGCGTGAAATCCGCCTCGATATAGATGAAATTGTAGAAGCACCGACAAAGTTAGCTCCGCTAATCGACCCGAATATTCATTCATGTGGCTCGGTGAAACCACATGGCGTAGGGGAATTGTCCCACTTCGATAAAAACTTTTATGTCGTAGGCATAAAAGCTTATGGTCGCGCACCCTCCTTTCTCATGCTCACCGGCTATGAACAAGTACGCTCAATTGCTGCTGAGCTTGCAGGAGATCATGACGCGGCATTAAAGGTCGAACTAGTTTTGCCTTCACAAAAAGAGGTCGAAAAAGACCAAGATATACCTCCGCTGGTCTCTGGTGCCTGTTGTTCAAACCCTGCGGAGCGACAAGCGGCAAGTTGTTGCGGTTAATCAGGGTATGGACAAACATCGTGACAGCTCCCGTCGCTAACCCTATGGGTATAGCGCGGGCTTCTGGCGGTTGATGCTAAATCAGCCATAGGTGTAAAACATGGCTCACGCTCAATGGGTAAAATTACTTGTCGGGTATCCGTTCCCGCTTTAGGTATTGCACAAATATGTTCTTGGGGGACGCTGTTTTATAGCTTTCCACAAATAGCAGCTGCAATCGAGAATGATCTTGGCTGGCTTAAATCCGAAATATATGGCGCGTTGACGCTTGGATTATTGCTGTCGGCACTATCAGCCATACCAGTCGGTATGGCTATCGACAAAGGCTATGGCCGTCTTGTTATGACCACAGGCTCTATCTGCGCCGGACTGTTTTTAATTGCAGGATCACAAATAAATACCCTGTTCTGGTTCTATATCGTATTTGCCGGAGTTGGGTTTCTACACGCTGCAACACTATACGATGCAGCCTTTGCGGTTATAGCAAAGAATTTCGACACCCAAAATACAAAGCGGTATATCGCTTCTCTCACCTTATGGGGCGGTTTTGCAGCAACAATATTCATTCCTGTTATCGAATTGTTGCTATCAAATTTGACGTGGCGTGGTGTTCTTATCGTTCTTGGCTTAGTGAATTTGACCCTATGTGCAGGCATCTACCAAACTTTACCGAGCAAAAAACGATGTAGACACAATATGGCGGCACATAGTAAGCCACCGAAAGCCAAACCAAAACAAGGCATCAAATGGGCAATACGTCAACCGATTTTTTGGGCACTACTGCTGTGCTTTTCTCTCTTTGCAGGAGCAACTACAGCCTTCAAATTTCACTTGTACCCTATGCTTATCGAAAAAGGATTGCCGTCAAGTGAGGTTGTTATTCTAGTCGCTATTCTTGGCCCCGCCCAAGTTGCTGGACGCTCCTTGATGTGGATATTTTCTAACAAAATATCGATAGGTCAACTCGGCGTATTAGTAGCATCAGTTTTGCCTATCGTCTTTGCTGGATTTGCATTTTTGCCTTCTAGTTTTTGGATACTCATCCCCTTTGCCACCGCCTTCGGTGCAGCCACCGGAACAATGACCATTGTTAAAGGTATTGCTGTACCTGAACTCCTGACACCATCCACCTATGGTGCAATCAATGGGGCAATGAATATGCCCGTTAAGATCATCAAGGCATTCGCGCCTTCCATTGCTGCTTTGGTGTGGTATGTAACGAATGATTACAACGGTCTACTAAACAGCCTTATTTTGCTTTGTTTCGGTGTCGTTGGTTTCTTTGGGTTAGCCAGCCGCTTAAAAATTCCAGATCAGCCGAACTCCGAATAGGGTGAGCGAAAAAAGGCGTGGGGAAACGAGTCAGCAGACACGGAGACGCGGAGAATGGAAATCTCACAAAAATTTCGTTCATATCATGTCCGCCTAAACAGTTATTATTCCCTTCGACCTTGCAACCTTCTTCCTTCCCTTCTGCCTTCTGCCCTCTGCCTTCTGCGTTATTGCCACTAAAGTGTAAGTGTTCAACCGGACATGATATCACTCCCCCGAATAATATTCGCCAGTCACAACAGATGAAAAAACAATGAACTGAAGTCAAACAACATGGAACAATTGCCAAATTTAAGAGAAGACGTACTTGATATACCAACTATTGAAAAATTAAGCGTAAAAGAGCATTCAACACATCCACCGAAAATATTGCTTCTACATGGCTCACTCAGAGAACGTTCAATGAGTCGTATGGTTGTATGTGAATGTGCCTGTATTTTAGAACTGATGGGTTGTGAAACCCGTATTTTCGATCCATCCGGCTTACCCTTAGCCGATGATGATGATGAATCACACCCCAAGGTGCAAGAGTTACGCGACTTAGTAACATGGTCAGAAGGTCAAGTCTGGTGTTCACCAGAAAGACACGGCTCAATGACTGGTATCATGAAAACCCAACTCGATTGGATTCCTTTATCGATTGGTGCAATACGCCCGACACAGGGAAAAACACTAGCTGTCATGCAGGTAGAAGGGGGCTCTCAATCATTTAACACAGTTAACCAGTTAAGAGTGCTTGGTCGATGGCTAAGGATGATTACAATACCGAATCAATCATCTATCGCGAAAGCATGGTCGGAATTTGGGGATGATAACCGTATGAAAGATTCGCCATTTTACGAACGACTGGTCGATGTCATGGAAGAGTTAGTCAAGTTTACTTTACTGACGCGCGATAGAGTGGATTATTTAGTTAATCGATACTCAGAACGTAAAAAAGACTCAGAGCGTAAAAAAGCAAAAAGCTAGAACACCGATTCAGTATTCATATTTACGCCAAAATAGACATCTCGGGGCGAAGCATTCAGACAGAAAAACTAGGGTTTGAGGGATAAAATATCGCTCGAATGCTTCGCCCCTACATCTAATTCTGGTTAGTGAATCGGTGTTCTAGTGCAGCGCGGCAAAAGTAACTGACCAGTTTGAGATCGTTAGAATCCTTACTCTATAAGCATTCTAAATTCTAAATTATAAATTATAAATTCCGCGCAGCGGCACTAGTTGCTTTAACACCAGCTTTCAGAAGATGAATTTGTTTTTTGGCTGTAGTCAATAATATTGCCTTGTGCATCCACACTAAAGTGACAGCAATTTTCAAAAAGTGACCGCAGTGCTTCCCTTGCCTTTTTCACACGTGATTTAAGTGTAGAATATGGTATTCCTTGAAGGGCTGCGTATTCTTTTTGAGATTGCCCTTCTAGGTCAATAGCTCTTAGCAAATCCCGCTGGTTTGTCGGTAATGCCTCGATAAAAGGTACAACACATTTCTCTAATATATGCTTACCATTCGTATCTGTATCGTCATACCAAAATTCTTCTGGTTGTACCCGGTTAGACTTTTTCTCGCGGCGGTAATAATCAATTATCGTATTACGAGCAATTTGAAAAAGCCATGATTCTAAACTGTGAACTGACTTTACAGTATCGAGGTTTTGGTAGATCTTAATTAAAATATCTTGTAGGAGATCATCAGCATCTGATGGATTAGCTACACGCGAGTACAAAAAAGATTTTAAGCTTGATCTGTATTCATTCCAAATATTCTCTATCTCTACCGCCATTCGTAATTTTTCTCTTCAGCAACTGCATGTGGTACTTCACCATGATAAGCTCGCTTTCGAGCTTCTGTTTGGAAGAATTTTAGAAAAGTCGAGAGTGAGTTTGGGGGGAAGGTGACCAAAAAAGTCACAATATCCTCTGGCAACAGGATGGGAAATTTATGGGGTGGGTGCTCTGGATTTCGCAGCGACAGCAGAAGATTTGATTGCGATCGCCCAATCTATGGTTTGTGAGCAACCAATTATACCAAATCCGGTATAGATAACCTTTTTTATGCAGGTTGTAGAGACGTTACATGCAACGTCTCTACAAAGTCGTTTGCTTTGGGTTGAGGCGTAAACACGGTTAACGAACCATCGGTGAAAGTTATCTGCCTTCTCGAAGCTGACAACTTCCACCCTGAATTTTTGTACTCGACGGAACGACTGAATTTTTTGTAGCGAGGATAGCCTTTTTTACCAGGTTTCCCTAATCTACAGTTCTGATAAAAACGCTGAATAGCAGACCACGCCCTATCAGCGTGAGCCTGCCTTGCTTGGGAGTTGAGTTTTTTCGCCCAAGGAGTTTGTTGATTCTTCGCTAGTAATGCGCAAAGCTTTTGGAGGTCGTTACGAGTGACCCCTTTGTTATCTTCCCAATAGCGCAAACAGGTGTTGCGGATGAACTGCCCTGTTCGGATTGCTTCATCTAACTTGCTGTACTGTGCCTTCGTTCCTTTGAGCTTGGCTTCAATTACTAGCATGACACCAAGGATACCACATTTTACCCAGTACTAATACAGGTAGAATTATAACGATTCCCTACCGCTCAATTGTTAGCTGGTCGGCATTCATCTCACCGTTAAACCATTGGCGGTACTCGGCTACGCCTCGATAAATCCGCCTCGGTTATAGCGGGAGCCTTCTGCCGACATTAAGGTAATCCTAGCCAAAAGTCAGCTGAGATGCCAAAATACTTGCCTAATCTCAAAGCAGTCTCAGGGGAAACTCCTCTTTTTTGATTGACAATTTCATTAACCCTTTGCAGTGGCACACCAATTGCCTCTGCTAACTCAACTTGAGTCATCTCTAGTGGTTTGAGAAACTCTTCTAGCAACATCGACCCCGGATGCGTTGGAGGCAGATGCATATCTTCTATCCTGACGTTATGTCCCATATCTAATGACGCTTGCATCCCACGACTTACATTACGTGAGATAGTTAATTTTCTTCCTCTGACATTTCCAACCCAAAAACACGACTAAAAGTTTTCTCCACCTTGTAGCCAGAGTCAATAGATTCTAGAGGATCTTTGCGCAATCGGTGACGCAGAGATAAGGTAATCACTCGGCGGATATCATCAACTGTGACTTCTTGACGTCCTTCAAAGGCACATATAGCCTTCGCTGCACGGTTGGTGACAATATCACCCCGCAACCCATCTACATCTAGTTCTGAGCAAACCTCGGAAATTTTTACCCGTAAGTCGTAGTCTATCTCAACCTTAGCTAGCAGCTCCTGAGCCATAACTATTTGCTTCTGCAGGTCTTCTTGAGAACTAGTATGTTCTTGAATATAGGTCTGGGGATTTTGGTCAAACTCTGCCCTTTGTTCTACAATTTTTACTCTCAGGGCTGGCTCTTTGACAGTGCGGATTTCTGCGTGCATACCAAAGCGATCGAGAAGTTGCGGTCGTAGTTCTCCTTCTTCAGGGTTGCCGGAACCTACTAAAACAAAGCTTGCTGGGTGGCGAATGGAAATTCCTTCTCTTTCTACCGTATTCCAACCACTAGCAGCAGAGTCAAGGAGGACATCTACTAAATGGTCATCTAGGAGGTTGACTTCATCCACATAGAGAATGCCGCGATTGGCTTTGGCAAGAAGTCCAGGTTCAAAGGCTTTCACCCCTTCAGAGAGAGCTTTTTCAATATCGATTGTGCCGCAAACCCTATCTTCTGTAGCTCCTAGGGGTAAGTCCACCATTGAGACTTTTTTCTTGACAATTTCCCTTAATTGTGTATTAGAACCATTATTACTCATCCAATCCGGGTCGTTGGGGTCACTGTTAAAGGGATCATCAGCAACCACATCAATTTCTGGCAACAAATCAGCCAGAGCTCGAATAGTAGTAGATTTACCCGTACCGCGATCGCCCATGATCATCACCCCGCCAATTTTAGGGTCAATCACATTCAGCAGCAGAGCCAGTTTCATTTCTTCCTGACCGACAATGGCAGTGAAAGGGAAAACTGTGCGGAGATTAGTCTTAGGCGCTTGGGCAGTCGGACTCACTTAAATTACCTAATAGTTAATTGTTAATGACGTTTCTCATTTTGCCATATTGGGGATTGCTAATTGCTAATTGCTAATTGGGAATTGCTAATTGAGAGATATCTCCTTTGTCTTCTTATCTCCCTCAGCTTCCCCAGCTCCCCATCTCCCTACTCTCTCTCCTCCCTAGGGGCAGGAACAACAATATAACCAGTAGTTGTATCTCCTAATACCCAGTTGCGCTCAGTACCCCAATACCACCAGTGCGCTGCTACATAGGCACAGATAAGTGCATCTAGCTGATCCTCAACTACTTTAAGAGCAATACCAGTAGTGGGAATTTCCGGTAAAGATGAGAGGTTGAGACGGGGTTCGAGGGTGGGTAAAATTTCGAGAATGTATTGGCGGAGTTGGGTTAGTTCTGAGCGACGTTGAACTAGTTTGCCTTTTTTGTATTTGAGAATCAGATTGAGACCAAAAAGATGGACAATCGCAGGATGAGGAAATACCTCTATTTGGTAGCGACTTGATTGTTGGGGAGTGATTATTGGGGCATGATTAAAACCTCGTGCTTCCAAACTCAAACCAAATTCTACCGTGCGTTCGGCAAAAGGTCGTTTATGGTTAGCAGGATAGCAACCGGCGTGATAGCGACCAAAATACCGATGAGTTAGACGATCAGGTAGACGCATTCCAGTACAGTTGGGAATTAAAGTAGGAGCATCTACGGCAATCATCGCTGGTTCTGGAGCTGCTGCCCAATTGTCCACCCAATTCAAGATCTCTGCTGTTGTCTGCAGGCGCTCTAAATTTAGTAACTGTAGGTGTCCGGTAGACCAATCTAGGCAGCACAAACCACTAGGACCAGAAGTCCAGCCTAGATCAATTCCTAAGAATTTCATAGGGGGTGAACGAAATATGAAGTGGGATTTATAGCAAAGTATCCTCTCAAATCATTAGTTCTCCTTTGTTTCCCTATCTCCCCATCTCCCCATCTCCCTATCTCCCCACCCTTTTTTTCGCTCACCCTTTCATAGGGGTAGGGCTGTTGTCAGTGATCGCTTCCTAGCTCAAAAATAGGGAACAGGTAAGAGGGAACAGGGAGTCACGAAAAAAAGGATT
>JAAHGL010000011.1 GCA_010692635.1 Symploca sp. SIO2C1
GTGTGCCGCCTCACAATACAAGTGTTGATTGTTCATGTTGTGGGGCAAAGGTGAAGAAAACACTGAGCACCAGAACGCATAAATGTAGTAGTTGTAAGGCGGTATTAGACCGGGACCATAATGCAGCAAAAAACATCTTGGTAAAAGGATTTAAGCTATTAGCTGAATATGTAAACAGTACTGTAGGGCATACAGAATCTGGAGCCAAAAGCTCGAAAGCGCAGGGAGAAACTGGCCTCTGGCTCAAGAATGGAGACGCTCTTGTTTTAAGTCGGTTCGATGAACTGCGAACCAAGAACTCTTGGGAATCCCCCGCTATACCTCTAACGAGGTTAGCGGAGGGAGGATGTCAATTAACTGAAGCATTTAATAACTAGACTGCACGCCAGATCTATGAGTACCCAAGATAGATAAACCTTGAATAGTAGGATGTTGGAGATATTTTAAGTTCAGAAGTGACCTCAGATAATCCCATTCAACGGCAGCAGATTCAAGATAGCGAAATCCAGTACTCGGATCGAAAGATTTGCGTCCGTGAAGCATCCGTGAGTTGTTATACAGCAAACAATCTCCAGCCTGAAGTCGGAACTTGTATTGGTACTTTGGACTCCTTACATAGCTCATAAACACTGCAAAAGCCTCGTAAAAGTGCTGAGTCTGGTCAAATGGCAAGTTAATAATCATATTTTTGTAGGAGTAATAAAGGCTAACCACCTCGCCCTTGCGATCTAACTCAATAAGAGGTTTCTTGCTCCGCATTAAGTAAGAGCCGCAATCAAAATAATGCCAATAATCCACTAGTATTTCTGTCAAGGTTGAGAAATTATGAAGCTTTTCTCGATGTAGATCCTCTGCCAGCTTGAAGCCATCAATAAGGATAGACTCACCTCCGGTGGTTGTATTTTCTACACAGTAAAGTGCTCCAACAAGTGGGGATGCATCGCGCGAAACTAAATCATTGTGCGGTATCAACTCATTAGATAAAGATCCCAAGTCTGAGCAGGCATACTCCGATGATGGACGAGCAGATTTAAGTATGGAGAACTTTCCATCCCTAGCATACTCATGGAGTGGTCCAATTAAGGTTAGAAGCGACTCAAAAGCCTCGTGAGGCACATTTTTAATCAGAGTAAATCCAAGCGTATAGAGCTGATTCATCCATGTCTGTTGATCGCAGTTGTTAAAATCATGCTGCTCTGGTGGATGTGCCCTCAACCAATCGCTATTCCACAGAATATATTCTGGCTCAAAGTCAGGATTCGGTTTAGGGTCATAGGCATGGTTCAGTAACCAAGAAATAGGAAACACACTTTGGTGGGGGGGATCTTCTTGCCAATCAATCACTAGGTTTTCACCGTTGAGTGTTGCAGATAGTGGTTTAGGCAAATCAGTAGATGTGCTAATGTCGTAGATTCTTTGTCCGGACCAAGAATCGCAACATTTGGCAGACAAACAATGGTGACGCAACCAAATGTAATGGAAACGCTTGTTTTCAAGCACCAAAAAGCTATCTTGAAGATTCAGGGTAGAGGTAGTGGTACTAAGCATATTTTTTGAAGTAATAAGTAATAAGTAATAAGTAATAAGTAATAAGTAATAAGTAATAAGTAATAAGTAATAAGTAATAAGTAATATCAAATTCGGATAATCACTTATAATTACCTTCTACCTTGCAAACTTCTTTCTTCCCTTCTGACTTCTGACTCCTGACTCCTGACTCCTCCCTCGTTATTTATAACTATTCAACCGAACTTGATATAATAAGTATTAGAGGGACAGCGCCCCAAAAAGAAGATAAGAAACAAGCAAAACTATTTTCCCTTGTAGTCTTCTCCCTTCCTGACTCCTGCCTTTTTTCTCAAGAGCCCCCAGGAAGACTTCGCGCTCCCAATTGCAATTGAGAAACAATTCTCTTCCATTAGCCATTAGCCATCAGCCATTAGCGCATGAGCATGTTTCTCAAGAGTAATAAGTCAAGAGTCATTTTTTACTCATCTAATCATCCCATTGTACACCTAATTGTTCTGCAAATTGTTTGGCAATTTCTTCGGCATCATCACTGTCTCCTAGGGTCCCGAATGGGGACACTGTTGTCTCTGTTGGGAAGGATTGTTCGGAGTCAAATATCTCGTCTTCATCCTCCTCTTCTATAAACTCTGCTATCAGATAATCGACCAACTTTTTCACAGTTGGATAGTCAAAAGTTAGTGTAGCAGGCAAACGACAGCCTAAGCTATTTTGCAAACTATTCCTCAACTCTACTGATGTCAGAGAACCCATGCCTAATTCAAAAAATCCTTCTGAGACAGAGACGACTTTCCCTTGTTGATAGCCCAAGATTTGGGAAACTTGAGACTGAACGTGAGTCACTAAAAGTTTATAGCGCTGTTCTTTTTCAGCTGCCTTGATTTGTGTCAATACATTAACTGATGTTTGCTCTTGCGCTTGCTTTTGATTAGTAGTTTTCTGGAGGTAAGTGAAGAAAGTACTTTCAGTAGGATACTTCGACCAATCGATGGGCATTGCACCAACTTGGGGTATCTTACTGTTCAACAATTTAGCCAATAGAGATATTCCCTGATTAGGTGAGATCATACCAAAACCTATGGCATCCCAACGACTTTGCAGATTAGCATCTAATTTAGTCGCCATCCCAGAGGTAGCCCAAGGTCCCCAGTTAATGCTGACAGCAGGTAATTCCAATGCCTGCCGATGATGACAAAGGGCATCCATAAAGGCATTAGCCGCAGCATAATTTCCTTGACCTAGTGCCCCTATAACTGAGGTCATAGAGGAAAAGCAGACAAAGAAGTCTAAAGGCATGTCTTTGGTTAGTTGGTGCAAGTTCCAAGCGCCTTGAACTTTGGGAGCCATCACTTTGGAGAAGCGTTTCTGGGTTTGATCCCTGAGCATCCCATCATCTAAAACACCTGCAACATGAACCACCCCTCGCAAAGGGATATCAGTTGCGGCAATTAGCGTAGCGACGCTATCGGGTTGAGAAATATCAGCTTTAACAATCTTTACCAACGCCCCTTTCTCTTCTAATTGCCTAACTCCTGCTTGTGCTTCGGGTGATACTGCCCCTTTTCGTCCCACTAGTAACAGATGACGTGCGCCTTGTTCTACCAGGTAATTTGCTACTTGTAGTCCCAATGCCCCTAAACCACCAGTGATTAAATAACTACCTGATGAATCAATTTCTGCTGAGTTAACAATAGTTTGAGCATCAGCACGTTGCAATCGCGCGACATAACGTTCATAATCCCGAAAAGCTACTTGCTCTTCTGTCTCTGGAAAGAGGATTTCCTCGAGGAGCATTTCGGTTTCCTTAACTTGCTGCGAACTCAGATCGATACAGACGGTTTCTAATTCAGGATGTTCTAAAACAATCACACGGGCTAAGCCCAACAATGGTGCTTGTTGTACTTGTAAGGAATTTTTTGTCACTGCTTGGGCATTATGAGTGACTAAGCATAAACGAGGCATGGTTTTTCCCCAATGATGGGGGGGAATTGCAGTTAAGGCTTGAACCAAATGCAATATGCCAGTACATAGCTCCAGTGCTGTTGTGGGAATATCGGACATCTCGGACTTTTGCTCAAGTCCCCAGAGGTAAACTATTCCACGGTAGACTGACTGCTCCTTCTTGACTATTTCCGAAAGTAGCTTCTCGAAATCTTGTGGTTCAGCAGGGTTGATTAAATAGCGATCGCTATTTAATTTTGAAAAAGTAGACCCTTGGGAGACCAAAATACAGTGTTCGCCTTGCTGATTGAGAAGCTCAGCTAAGGTACCGCTTACTTCTCCCTCATCGCTAAAGATTAGCCAATTACCTGCTTGAGATGTTTTGTTATCCTTAGAGACACGGGGCTTGGCTGACTTGAGGGCTGAATATGACACCAAATACTTGTTCCAGGTTGACTGAAGAAATTTAGACGCTCTAAGCCGACTAAGAAATAAGTTTTGGTATCGCTATCAGGACTATCTTCAAGGGCAGTTGCTAAAAGCTGCAAGCAACCATCTAATAGAAGCGGATGTAAGCTGTCATTGGTATTACTCTCTATCGTCTCAGGTAATGTAATCTTACCGAGCACTTCTACCGAGTCCCCCTGGGAACACCACAACTCCTCAATGGTTTGGAAGTTTGGTCCATATTCTACACCCACATCCAAGAATGTTTGGTAATAGCTGGCGATCGCAATTTCTTGGTTAACTTTTTGCTGAAGGGCAGCTAAATCTAGTCGGGCTTTTGCCGCTGGAGCTTCTACAGCCAAAAGATAACCTTGGACATGTTGCGTCCATGTTTCATGCTTATCATCTGAGTTCTTGAGGCTGAAAATCCCAAAATCATACCCTGATTGATTGGGTGTTAACACTAATTGAACCGAGGTTGTTTCTACTGCATCCAAAACAAGTGGTTGCTGCATCAGCAAGTCTTCCACAACTAAGGGTGGGTGATTATCCACCTTTCCTGAGGCAAAGATTTGCGCCCCTGCGGCTAAGACTATCTCAACATAAGCTGCGGTAGGGAAAATGACCTTCTCATAAAGACGATGATCCCCTAAATAGGCAGGGAAATCAGCCCTAACTTGACTTTCAAATACGATTTGCTGCTGCTTTAGCGCTGCACTACGAAGACGGTGACCCAAAAGCGGATGGCCAATGTTTTGTCTATTAGTATTTGGCAGAGGTTGTGTTGCTGCCACCTCGATCCAATAGCGTTCTCGCTGCCAAGGATAGGTGGGTAAAGCAATTGGACTGTAGCCAGAGTCACGATGGTAGTCCTCCCAATCGATCGCCACACCCTGAACATATAATTGCCCCCTTGCGAAACTCAGCCAGCATGGGCTGCATCAAATCTGAATGGAAGGCATGGGAAACCTTCAAGCGTTTGTGCTTAATGCCCTTGCGTTCTAACTTCTGCACCACAGAATCTATCGCTTCCTGTTCTCCAGAGATGACCACACTCTCAGGACCATTGATCGCTGCTATACTGACCAAGTTGTTACCTTGAAGTGCCTCTGTTACTTGTTCAAGGGATGCTAACAGGGAAACCATTTCTCCCTTAGTCGGCAGTTGTTGCATCAAGCGTCCTCTGGCAGCCATGAGTTTCAAGCCATCTTCTAAGGAGAAAATCCCCGCGATACAAGCTGCCACATATTCCCCTACACTATGACCTGTGACTGCGGTTGGTTCGATGCCCCAAGACTTCCACATTTGGGCTAGAGCATACTCTAAGGCAAACAAAGCGGGTTGGGTATAGGCGGTTTGCTCTAGCAAAGAACTTTCATCACTCTGGTAGAGGAGTTCAAGAAGCGATCGCTTTTGATTACCAATTGTCTGTAAAATATCCTGACAACGGTCTAGGGTTTGACGGAAAATTGGCTGTGTTTCGTATAACTCCCTTCCCATGCCCAGATACTGGGAACCTTGACCAGTGAACAGGAAAGCGATTTGAGGTTGACTTTCCCTCTTGCTGCCTTGAAAATAGACGCGGGGACGCGGGGACGCGGGGACGCGGAGAGATTGATTTTTATGTATGGTGGTGAAATTTTTTTCATCGGGACTGCCTTGTAATTGGTGAGTGTTGTCCGTCTCAGCTTGATAGACTGATAACTGTTCTCTTGCCTGGGCAACTGAGTCGGCAACCACAGCCAAGCGCTCCTGGAAATGAGTGCGGCGAGTATTGGTGGTAAAACAGATATCCGCCCACTCTAAGTTGGGATGAGTGGCTAAGTACTCTGAGTAGTTGTGAGCCATTTGCTCAAGAGCAGGTTTAGTTTTAGCACTGAGGGTAAGTAAGTGTAGGGGGTGCTGGGCAGTTTTCCCTTCACTTTTTGGTGTAACTGCTGGTGCTTCTGCAAGGATCACATGAGCATTTGTACCACTAAACCCAAAAGAACTAACTCCAGCAAACCGTTGTTGATTGACTGTTGACCAAGGTATCAATTCCCTAGGTACTTTGAGCGGTAGTTGCTCCCAAGCAATATAAGGGTTAGGTTCCTGAAAGTGTAGGTGAGGGGGAATTTGTTGATGTTGCAGACACAGAACAACTTTGATCAGACTGGCTATACCAGCCGCTGCTTCTGGGTGTCCAATATTAGTTTTAACGGAGCCTATAGTCAAGGGTTCTTCTCTCTCGCTAAAGACGCTACCCAAAGCATTGGCTTCAATAGGATCTCCCAAGGAAGTGCCTGTACCATGAGCCTCGATATAACTGATTTCCTTCGCCTTGACACCTGCATTTTTTAGTGCTTGACGAATTACTGCTTCCTGAGAAGGACCACTCGGTACTGTCAAACCCCCACTCGCCCCATCCTGATTGATAGCAGAACCTCGAATTAAGGCTAAGATATTGTTACCATCCTCTATGGCTTGACTAAGGCGCTTCAAAACCACCACGCCACAACCTTCACTACGGACATAGCCATTGGCACTAGCATCAAAGGTTTTACAACGACCATCTGGAGCCAGCATCCGCGCTTTTGAGAAGTTGATACTCAGGCTCGGTGCCAGCAACAAGTTCACACCTCCAACTAAAGCTAAGTCAGATTCTCTGTTACGCAAGCTATTGAGAGCCAGATGCGTCGCCACGAGGGAAGAAGAACAAGCTGTATCCACCACCATGCTTGCTCCTCTCAAACCCAGACTATAGGACAAGCGTCCTGCTGCTGGACTCAAAAGAGTGCCTGTACCCAGGTGAGCATCAATTTGCGATCGCGCTGCCGACAAGCGCATTCCATAGTCAAAGGTGCTAATGGCTACAAATACACCCGTTGCCGTGCCAAATAGCTTTTCTGATGAATGACCACTATTTTCTAAAGCTTCAAAACTAGTTTCTAATAATAGCCGTTGCTGTGGATCAAGGGACATGGCTTCCCGAGGCGAGATGCCAAAGAAGTGAGCGTCAAATTGATCCACTTCGGACAAAAAGCCACCATAACGGCTAGACATTTTTCCTGGAGCGTCTGGATCAGGATCGTAACACTCATCAATCTTCCAGCGGTTGGCAGGGACTTCCTCAATTGCATCCACGCCATTGGAGAGCAGCTGCCAAAAAGACTCTGGATCTTTTGCACCGGGAAAACGACAACTCATGCCAATGATAGCGATCGGTTCTGCTTTTGCTTGCTGAACAGCCTCTAATTTGGAACTTGCTTCTTCTAGAGCTTTTAGCAGCTGTATTGTTGTTGGTTTGGAGGGAGTTTGAACCATATTAAGTAGGGCTTGCTGAATAAGTCGTAATTTTCGGGTTTGAATAGGTATTAGGTGTTAGGTGTTAGGTGTTAGGTGAGGTTTGAGGTGATTATCTATCTTGACATTCCCAGAGCAGAAGGCATTTGAGCGATTGTACCAGGATTATGGCGTAAATCCAGAAGTAGGGGCGCACCGACGTGCGCCCCTACTTCTTTAATGCAAGATTATGATATTGCGTTTATGTTGGGAAATTAAAACTACAGAGAATATCACTAAAATCATGGCAAATGCAACCAATCGGTAAACCTGAGCTATTTTTGTGCTTCACTGCTGTAGTTTTTCCTTCAATTCCAGGCACTCCTGTTGTAAAGGTATGCCTAAACTAGTAGCTATCCCTAAAGCGTGATCACAGTATTCAACAGCCAAAGGAAGCTCTCCCAACTGATAATACAACTCAGCTAGACCATTGAGAGCATAAGCTTCAGTAGCAGAATCGCTAATTTTCATTGCCAGATCTAGAGCTGTTTGGAGATATTCCCTAGCTTCGGGATACCGATGGAGTTGGTTTAAAGTATCTCCTAAATTAAAAAGGACTGTTGCTTCTATGGCAGGATAGCCTGTGGTTCTGGCTATTGCTAAACACTCTTGGTAACAATCAAAAGCTTGAGCGTGTTTTCCTAAGGAACTGTAGATAGTACCCAAATTACCTATTACACCACTTTCCAGAACGCGATCGCCAATGCTTTTGGCAATAGTTAAACACCGCTGATGGTAGTTAATTGCTTGGTCATAGTTTTGTAGAGAACTATAACTACTGCCCAGATTACCTAGTATAGCTGATTCTCTAGCTAGGTCTCCAATTTCTTGAGCAATTGCTAAAGACTGTTGATAATACTTCACTGCTTTCTTATGCTCTCCGAGATAATCGTAGGCATTACCCAAATTGTTCAGGGCTAAAATTTCTCCAGGTAGCTCACCTATTTTCTGAGCAATAGTTAGGCTCTCTTGACAGAACTCAATTGCCTGTAGATAATCCCCTAGAGAATTGCCAAGATTGCCCAAGTTATTTAGAGCTTTTGCTTGCCCGTTTCTGTCTCCTAGATCTCGTGCAATTTCCAAACAGTTTTGATGGCAATCCTTTGCTTGTTGGTACTCTCCCACAGCATGATAGACACAGCCCAAATTATTGAGGGCAGAGCCTTCTCCTGCTCGGTTTCCTGTTGCCCTCGCAATCGCCAAATGCTGCTGATGGTAACTTATAGCTTTCTGATATTGCCCCAGGACTTTGTAGACATTACCCAGATTACCCAGAGCAGAACTTTCCCCTGCTTTGTTTCCTATTTCCCTAGCAATAGCTAGACACTGCTGATGATACTCAATGGCTTGGTGATATTGTCCTAAAGAATCGTAGGTACAACCTAAATAGCCAAGAGCCAATCCTTCTCCTGCTCTGTCTTCAATTTCCCTAGCAATAGCCAAATACTCTTGATGGAATTTAATGGCTTGGGGATAATCTCCTAGAAAACGGTAGCTATTACCTAAATTGCCCAGAGCACTTGCTTCTCCAGCTCTATCTCCCGTTTCCCTAGCCATAGCCAGGTAATGTTTTGAGAACTCAATCGCCTGGGAATAATCTCCTAGGTAATTGTAAACATTACCCAAATTGCCCAAGGCTTTTGCCTCAGTAATGTTGTCTCCTATTTCCCTGGCAAGGTTTAAAGATTGTTGAGAGTAACTGATGGCTTGGTTGTATGCTCCCAATTCACCATAACTAATGCCTAAGTTAGCCAATGCTGCTTCTTCCCCAGGAAGATCTTCTATTTCCCTAGTAATAGCTAAAGACTGTTGATAGATATCGATTGCTTGTTGGTAATTGCCCAAAGAATTATAAACACTTCCTAAGTTACATAGTGCTGAGCCTTCTGTTGTACGGTTGCCTATTTTCAGAGCAATTTTCAGAGCTTGTTGATGATAATCTGTGGCTTGTTGATACTCTCCTAGAGATCGATAGATAATTCCCAAATGATCTAAAGTTCTTCCTACTCCAGAACGATCTCCTATTTTTTCCAGTATCTCTAAGCTGTCACGACAACAATCAATTGCTTGGCGATATTTGCCTAGAGCAAGTAAAGCAGTTCCCAATCCACCCAATGCCCAACCTTTAACTGTACTGTCCTCAATTTCCTTAGCGATCGCTAAACTTTGTTGGCAAAGCTCAATTGCTTTGTGGTATTCTCCCTTAAAATTATAAGCATTGCCAAGGATACCCAGCGCCCAACCCTCAGCGGCACGGCTTTCTATTTCTTTGGCTAGTGCCAAATGCTGCTTTCCAAACTCAATTGCTTGGCGGTAGTTTCCTAGGAAATTGTAAGTATGTCCTATGTTGCCCAAGGCTGTTCCTTCCCCCGCACGATCACCTATAGCTCTGGCAACTTTTAAACTTTCCTGGTAATAATCGAGAGCTTTATGGTAGTTTCCTAGGGAAATATAGGCATTGCCAATATTATTTAAAGCTACTCCTTGCCAAGAAAAATTGCCCATTTCCTTGGCTACAGCTAGATATTGTTGACTCAATTCAATAGCTTGGGAATAATCTCCTAGAGCATGGTAGGCATTGCCCAGATTACCTAATGAGATTTCAACTCCTTCGACATCGCCAAGTTCTTGCAAAATTTCCCGAGCAAGCTGGTATAAGTTAACAGCTTGTTGATATTCTCCCAAGGAATAGTAGGTATTGCCCAAACTGTTAATCACTGTTCCTTGAACAGAATAGTCCCCTATTTGCTGAGCAATCCTCAAAGCTTGCTGATGGTAGTCTATGGAGCTAGGATAGTCTCCCAGGTAGCCATAGACATTACCCAAACCATTCAAGGTAATGGCGTTGGCTTCAGGGTCTAGTTTGCCAGAAATGCTGCTGTAGAGTTCAATTTGTTGACGATAGTAACCCCAATTGCCCAGTTGATTGTGTAAAGATTCAGCAGAAAGCCCTAGGCGAATACCTAAGATAAAGCTAGCTTTTTCCCAATCTTCTACTTCGCAAAGATGATGGAAAGCCTCCAAATAGCAACGTACTTTTTCCAGATTAGAATCATCTTGTGGCTCATAGTCTCTAGTAAGCCAGTTAATCGCAGCTCTGTATTGGCGACGTTTACTGCGAGGATTGATAGATTTGATCTGTGCTGGATCTATACCTAGCTTTGCCAAAACAGACTCGCTAGAAGGGAGAAGCTTGCTAAGAGCTGGTTTCTGTGGTTGTAGAAGTTTTGGCTGAGTCTGGTGAGTCATCTTCAACCTCCCCATCGACTTGCGATCGCAGTTTTTCTTGTAACTGTTGACATGCTTGGGCTAGCGGGATGCCTAGTTCTGTGGCAATGGATAAAGCGCGATCGCAAAATTCAAGAGCCAGAGCGCGATTGCCTAATTTCTCATATACTCTTGCTATATTAGATAAAGCTATAGCTTCAGCATAGCGATCACCAATTTTTTTAGCACTCTTCACTGCTGAGTGCAAATATTCCAAAGCTTCTGAATACTTCCCAAGCTTGGTTGCAGTAATTCCTAAATTTCCTATTGCTTTCACTTCTCCAGCCGGATCACCAATTTCCTTGGCAATAGCCAAGTGCTGCTTGAAGTAGTCAATCGCCTGAGAATAGTTTCCTAAAAATCTGTAAGCAACACCTAAGTTACCTAGGGCTGTTCCTTCACTAGAGCGCTCCCCTAATTCTTGTGCAATAGACAAATGCTTCCCAAAGCAGTCAATTGCACATGTATAGTCTCCCAGAAAATTGTAAACAACACCCATATTACCCAATGCTGACTTTTCTCCTGCACGATCTCCAATTTCCCTTGCTAACTGCAAACGTTGTGTGAAGCAAAACATGGCTTTGAAATAATCTCCTAGGTATCTATAAGCAACACCTAGATTGCCCAGTGCAGATCCTTCTCCAGCACAATCACCAATTTCTTTAGCAATAGTTAAATCCTGCTCAAAATAGGAAATTGCTTGGCGATAATCTCCTATAGACAAGTGGGCAATACCCAGATTGCCCAATGCCATTCCTTCTCCTCGTTGATTACCAATTTCTTTGGCAATAGCCAGATCCTGCTTAAAATAGGAAATCGCTTTCTGATAATCTCCCAAAGAGCGATAAACAATGCCAAGATTACCCAAGGCTGCCCCCTCGCCCACAGGATCACCAATTTTTTTTGTGATAGACAAATGCTGCTCAAAGTATTCAATCGCCTGCCTGTATTTGCCTAGGGACTCATAAATATTGCCTAGATTGCCTAATGCAGACCCTTGTCCCCTTTGATTGCCAATTTCTTTAGCAATAGCCAAATCTTGCTCAAAATAGGAAATTGCCTTTTGATAATCTCCCAGAAAATAGTAAGCAATGCCAAGATTGCCCAAAGTTTCCCCTTCTCCTCGTTTATCGCCTATCTTACGTGTGATTAATAAACGCTGCTGATGGAATTCAATGGCACGGGCATAGTTTCCGAGGCATAAGTAGTCATTGCCTAAATTACCTAGGGCATTCGCTTCTCCTTTCCGAAACCCTTCTTCCTTTGTGATTGATAAACACTGCTGATTAAAATCGATGGCACGAGTGTAATTCCCCAAAGCATGGTAAACACTACCCAGATTACCTAATGCTCCTCCTTCTCCACGACGATTTTTGAGCTCCTGTGCAATAATTAAATCCTGCTCGTATAACTCAATAGCACGGTCATAGTTTCCCAGGGATGAGTAGGCGTTGCCCAAATTACCTAGGGCATTCGCTTCTCCTTTCCGAAAACCTTCTTCCTTTGCGATTGATAAACACTGCTGATGGAAATCAATAGCAAGAGTATAGTTTCCTAAAAACTGATGAGCATTCCCTAAACCCCCTAAACAAATTGCATCCCATTTCGGGCTTAACTTACTTAAAAGTCTACTATATAAGGTAATCTGTTCTTGATAGTAGCTCCAAGTCTGAAGCTGATTGTGTAATTTTTCCTGGGTAGGAGTGTTTAAAAATAGAGAAAGGATTCCGCTGGCTTTCTCCCAGGCTTCTACTTCGCAGCAATGGTGAAAAGCTTCCAAAAGACCTTTTACTTTCTCTAGATTCGGAGAATCTGATTGAGATTGATATTTCAGGAGCCAGTTGATAACTGCCCTGTAATGGGTGCGTTTCCAACGTGGCTTAATGGACTTAATAGCAGATGGAGCAATCCCAAGCTCTGTTAAAATTGACTCACCACTAGGTGTAATATTACT
Source organism: Symploca sp. SIO2C1 (assembly GCA_010692635.1). GTDB lineage: Bacteria > Cyanobacteriota > Cyanobacteriia > Cyanobacteriales > Coleofasciculaceae > Caldora. Next base: position 12,458 of record JAAHGL010000011.1, read on the forward strand.
CATCTTCGCTATTCTCCATCCAATTTGGGGTGGTGAGCATTGCTTACAGGCTCGTAACCGAGAATTGGCAGTCAGTCTTTTGGCAATGCCCACCCTACAAGGGCTCATACTAATGTTAAAACTTGCTCATATTCTTTTTTATGAATTTGCCAAGCGTCCCAAACATCAATTTTTTGCTGTAGATTTAACCATAGTCTATGACCATTACCCAAAGCTTTACCAAGTCTAATAGCTAAATCAACTGTAATTGGTTGTTTGCCTTGAATAATCTCATTAAGTATTTCATGAGATACTCCTAAAATCTCTGCAAATTGTGTTTGAGTAATTTCCAAATCTTCCAGAATATCTGCAATCACTTCTCCGGGATGTACGGGTCTTTGTGGTCTGTCTTGTGTTTGATTTTGGAATTTTTCTACCATTGATACCCCTTTGCCAGTCCCCAATCTAGCCAAGCCTGAATCATTACTTGAGTTCGTCCTCATCAAAGTTAGCAAGACCTAATTCTAGTAAATAATGACCTTCGTAATAGCGATCTTCAGTTGCCTTAGCTATTGTTAGCAATCCTTGATAGCACTGTTTTATCTGTTCATACTGCTCAAGGGATGAGTAAACCTTGGCTAAATCTTGAGCATAACTCGCTTGCCTTAAGTTATCGCCCATCTTACCAGCAATATCTATACCTTCAAGATAGCAACAGCTGGCCTGCTGGCAATTTCCCAAGGCAAAATAGGCAGCACCTAGATTTCCTAAAGACATTCCTTGTCCTCGAATATCTTCTATCTGGCGTTCAATATTTAAGGATTGCTTGAGGAAATCAATAGCCTGTTTGTACTTACCCCATTGGAGGTAGGTAGTGCCTAAATCTAAGAGAGAATCAGCTTTCCCTTGAAGATCGCTGATCTCCTTTACAATCTCCAGTCGCTGCTGATGTAGTGCGATCGCTTGTTCAAATTGTTTCAATATGCGATGGGTATTGGCTAAATGTCCCACAGAGTTAGCTTCACCCCAACTATCCTCCTGTTTTCTTCTAATCTCCAGCGACTGCTCGAAGCACTGAACTGCTTGCTTTTGATGGTTTAGCTCATTATAGACAGCTCCTAAATTGACCAGAGCAGTTGCTTCAAAAGAGCGATCGCTACCTTCTTTGGCTATTTCCACTGCTTCTTCGAGTAGTGGCAGTGCTTCCTTCGCTTTACTCAAGGAACGGTAAGCATTACCCAAGGCGCACAAGCAATGACCTTTGCTAGTATAGTCCCCAATCTTTTCCATAGTTTCCAGGGATTGTTTATATAGTTTAATCGCCTGTTGAACTTCTCCAAGAGCGTAGTGGACTTGGCCAATATGGAATAAAACACTAATTTCATTGGCTGGATCTTGAACTTCTTCGTTTAGTTTTTTTGCCTGCTCAAAAAAATCGAGAGCCTGTCGATATTGACCCAGTTTTTGGTAAACGTCTCCAATATTGATTAGCAAATAATAGTCCATGCTAGAACCAAATTTACCCAGCAGTACCTTATTCATCTCAATAGCTTCTTGGAAGTAGCCCCAAAATTCTAGCTGTTGTATAAGTTCTACTTTAGCGGCTATGTCAAGCTTGAAAATTCGGATACTACCTGCTGCTATCCATTCTTCTATCTCGCAAAGGTGATAAAATGCCTCTAAGTAGCCCTTAACTTTATCTAAATTGGAGGCATTAGGCTGGGACTCGTACTTGGTGAGCCAGTTAACGACAGCTTTGTGATGAGAGCGTTTTTCTAGAGGTCTGATGGATTTTATCGATGCCAAGTTGGTAGTCAGAGCTAGTTTTTCTTCAGATGAAGTATCCGTCATCAAGAGAACCGAATGGTCTGGTGGTATACATTTACTCATTGCTTTGCTAGCAGTTTCTCCTTTAACTCCTGACACTCTTTTGCTAACGGTTTACCTAACTTAGTAGCCAGTGCTAGAGCCTTACTGCAATACTTTTTTGTCTCCAAGTAATTACCCAAATTGTAATTAAGCTCAGCCAGGTTCTGGAGAGCCAGAGCCTCTGTAGAGCGATCACTAATGTTTCTGGATAACTCCAAAGCTTGGCTTAAATATTCTTGAGCCTCTGCAAACTGCCCGACTTTTATGAGGGTATCGGCTAGATTACACTTACCCAAAGCAATAATATGCTTGTTTTCTAGTTGTTGAGCTAGAGCGAGAGTTTTGTGATAGTAATCAATTGCTGGTTGATACTCTTCCAAACTATCCAGAGTATTGGCAATATTTCCCAAAGCAGAACATTTACCTTGTAGATCGCCAATTTCTTCAGCTATCTGTAAGTCTTGTTGATAGTAGATCATAGCTTCAGTAAAGTTACTCAAAGAGCGATAAACATTACCTAAGTTTCCTAGAGCTTCACTCTCTCCTCGACGATCACCAATGCTTCTGGCTATTTGCAAATTTTGTTGATGACAATCAAGAGCTTCTTTATAATTACCTAAGGAATGGTGAGCAACACCTAAACCTCCTAAGGCAATACTTTGTCCTTGAAGATACTTTATTTCGCTGGCTATTTTTAAATCTTGCTGATAACATTCAAACGCTCGCTCATAATTTCCTAGATAAGTGTAGCTACTAGCCATCCCTCCAAGGGAATTTATTTCCCCTTCTTTATAATCATTTTCTCTAGCAATGCTCAAATACTGTTTTTGGTATTTAATGGCTTGATGATAATCACCTAAAGAATCGTAAATTGCAGCTATATTTCCTAAGATTGAACCTCTTGTTTTGTTGTCACCAAGCTTTTCAATTATCCTCAGGCTTTGCTTATGGTATTCTAAGGCTTCGTGGTAATAACCCAAAGCATCATAGGTATTGCCTAAACTTGTTAAAATAATGGCTTGCAGTTCTAAATTATCTATCTGCTGGGCAACTTTGAGAGATAGCTGTTGACACTCAAAAGCTTGAGAATAATCTCCAATATTATAGTGAACAATGCCTATACCTGCCAAGGCAGAAGCAATTCCTACTTGATTATTAACTTTTCTCAAAATTTTTAAGCTTTGTTGATAGTGATTTATCGATTCGTTGTATTTGCCTATTAAACTATAAGAACCACCTATGCTGTTTAAAAATAGTGAGTTTTTGGGATCATCTAACTTATATAAAATTCGCTCATACAATTCAATTTCTTTTTGGTAATAGCCCCAATAATTAAGTTGAACATGTAGTACCTCCTGGTCAAGAGTTTGCATGCGAGTGAAGAGAATTGTTCCTGCTTGCTGCCATGCTTCTACTTCACATAGATGATGAAAAGCCTCCAAGCAGCCCTTTACTTTGTCCAGATTAGTGGCATCAGGTTGGGATTTATATTTTGTCAGCCAGTTAATAACGGCTCTGAATTGACGACGTTTACTGCGAGGATGGATAGATTTAATCTGAGCTGGATCTATACCTAGCTTTGCCAAAACAGACTCGCTAGAGGGCAGAATATCCCTACTATCAGACTTTTGCTGTTGTAGAAGTTTTGGTTGAGTCTGGTTAGTCATCTTCAACCTCCCCATCAACTTGCGATCGCAACTTATCTTTTAGCTTTTGCAACTCTTGACATTCTTGAGCTAGTGGCTCACTATTCTTTATTGCTGTCATTAATTCTTGGCATTCTTGTACCCAAGAAAGTTCTATCTCTGCGGCGATTGTTAAAGCTTGAGTGCAATATTCATTAGCAATATGATAATCACCTAATTTTTGATGTACTTTGGCTAAGTTCTTGAGAACTTCTGCTTGTCCCGCAAGGTCACTAACTTTCCTAAAAATATCCAGCCCTATTTGCAACTTTTCTCTAGCTTCTGAATACTGCTCAAGTTTGATTAAACTTTCTCCCAAATTACATAACACTGCTCCTTCTCTCCAGTTATCTTCAATCTCCTGTGCAATAGCTAGATATTGCTTATAGTAATCAACGGATTGAGTATAGTCTCCTAGTGAACTATAGGCACAACCTAGGCCACTTAATGCTGTCATTTTTCCCTTTCGATCGTTAATTTCTTGTGCAATAATCAAACTTTGTTTCAGATATTCAGTGACTCGCCCGTAATTTCCTAAGGAATCGTAGATCAGTCCCAAACCACTTAATGCACAGCTTTCTCCCTGTCGGTCGCCAATTTCCTTAGACGCAGCCAAACTCTGGGAAAAATAGTCAATAGCTTCATCATAATTTTCTAAAGAATCACAGGCAACCCCAAGACAGCCATAAGCTATAACTTCTCCCTTCTTATCGCCTGTCTCTTGTGCAATAACTAAGTTTTGTTGATAATAATCAATCGCCTTTTGATGGTTGTCTATGGAATGGTAATATTGCCCTAGAGAATGGTATAAACTAGCCATATGCTCTAAACCTTTCAACGCTTTTTCTTTCAATTGATGATTATTTATTTCTTGTGAACTTATCAAACTTTTCTGAAAATAATTAGTAGCTTTATTATATTCTTTTAGGGAACAGTATGTGCTTGCTAAGTTGCATAGAGCACCAGATTCTCCCCATCGGCTGCCAATTTTCCTTGCTACAGCTAAATCTTGCTCATGGTAATTAATTGCTTGTTTGTATTCTCCCAAAGAATCGTAGGTAAGACCCAGTCCTCCCAAAGCAATTGCTTCTCCTTCCTGGTTGCCAATTTCTCGTGCAATGACTAAACTTTTTTTCTGATAATTAATAGCTTGTTCATAATCTTTGTAAGAATAGTAAGCATTGCCCAGATTCCCCAATGCTAAACCCTCTCCTCGCCTGTAGCCAATTTCTTTTGCTAACCCTAAAGCCTGCTGATAGTAATCAATAGCTTGTTCGTAATCTTGTAGAGAATGGTAACAACTGCCTAAATTTGCCTGTATCTCACTTTCTCTTTGTCTGTTGCCGAGAGTCTTTATCAACACTAAGGCTTGCTGATAGTAATCAATAGCTTGGTTATAATCTCCTCGAAAATAGTAAACACTCCCAAAATCTCTGAGCACCTCAGCTTCGCCTTGTAGATCGTTAATCTCTCGTGCGAGCGTCAAACTCTGCTGCTGATAATCTAAGGCCTTATCGTAGATTCCTAAAAAACTGTAGACGTTCCCTAAGTTTCCCAATGCTTCACCTTCTCTCTGTCTGTCGCTAATTTCTTGTGCCAATACCAACGCTTGCTGATAGTAACCAATGGCCTGCTCATAGTCTCCTCGAAAATAGTAAGTATTTCCTATACAATTGCAAAAAATAGTGTCTAAACTAGGATTTATCTTGCCTAAAACTCTAATGTATAAGTTAAATTGTTGATTGTAGTAACCCCAGGTATCAAGTTGAGCGTGCAATTCTTCATTAGTAGAAGTAAGAAGAGAAGTAAAAATAATTTCATTAGCTCGTTTCCACTCTTCAACTTCACACAAATGAAAGAAAACCTCTAATAACCCTTTAACCTTCTCTAAATTAGAAGCTTCTGGTAGTGGTTTATATTTGATTAGCCAATTAATAACTGCTCGATAGGAAGACCGTTTAATTCCTCGTTTCATTGCTTTGACTGTAGCAGAGTCAATCCCCAGTTTTGCCAAAACTGATTCACCAGAAGGCGTAATACTACTCATCTTCATCATCCAGTTGCTTTAACCTTTCTAGGGATACACTGCGAATCAAATTATGCTGCCTAAGCTTCAATTGATCCTTCTCCACTACCTCCTCAACCAAATAACGATCGCGTAGTGCCTCCAATGCCACCAATTGCTCATCCTCGTCGCAATCCCAATCCTCTAAATGGGATAACCAAAACTCCTCCGGTACTGCACAGCGATATACTGAACCTTCGCAAAGTAATAAATAAGCAGACTTGACATCTTTTTCCAAGCGATTAAAAGTTGTTTCTAGCCGCGATCGCACTTTTCTTCTCAAATGACGAGTATAGCGGTCTAACTTCCACTCATCATCAGCCGAAGCAGTAATTCCCTGGGTTTCTGCCTCTTCTATCGCTTTTTCTACTTCTTCTATTTCATTGCGATATTTGTTCCAATAAGCCACCACATTCCCATAAAAAGGTCTGCTGCCAATTTCTCCAGCAATTACCCGCAAAGCTAGGGGATGACCCTCGTAGATACTTCCTATTCGCTCTAAATAAGTTCTATTGGGCGAATCTGTATCTACTTCTAATCCAGTTTTATCGAATAACTGCAATCGTTCCTCTTTCTCCAAGCCGATTAAAAGTTGGCAATACCAGAAATTTGGGTAACGATTTCCTGCTTCTTCTATCTGCTTGGGCAAATCCTGGGAAGTTATGATAATGCGACTTTGGCAAGATTCTGCTGAGAACAAACTTTGGAAAAATTTTACCCACCAATCATCAGTAAAATCACTCCATCCCTCCTCTTCATTGCCTTGGAGGATTTTCTCCAAAGAATCCATCAGCACCAAACGGCGATTTTCTCGCAAATGTCTCACCAAACGATACAACAAGCGCTGGTTATCCTTACGATCATCGGGGGTAATGGGTTCTCCCCACTTCTCTAACCATCTTGCAGCTACGCTGCCAAAGTCAGAGGATTGTGCTTCATCATCAAAGTTCTCTTGGAGAAAATTATGCCAGTTCCCCTGTAACCAATCATCCTTTAACTCCACTGCCAAGCATTCTGCTAAGGCTGTTTTACCAATACCAGTAATACCTAAGAGAATTAAAGCTCGACAAGAGCCCTCAATTTTCTCCTGCAATTGGGCAACTAAATTTTCTCGACCTACCCAAACATCATCATAGCCAAAAAAATCTATCCATGTTTGGGTTGGTGGTGCAGGAGTATCATCAATAATTTCTTCCCAATTAACCCCAACAGCTTGGCAAATGCCGATAAAAGCATCTTGTTGAATAGCTTTCCCTAGCCTAAAACGCTTCAAGGTAGCTACCGAGGTTCCGGCAGTATCGCACCAAGTCGATGCTGTGGCTCTCCAGCCTTTCCTTCTTCTAGCTTTATCTACTAGATCCAATCCTTCTTGTGAGGCCTTTAGGGTAACTGCCATGCTTACTTAGCACATCAATTCTCTACATAGGATCAATTCTGGATCACTTTTGGGGAATTCAACAACTGTGAACTGAATAAGAGCTGAACATTGGCTCAAAGCTATATACAGCAAGGGTTATGCTCAATAGTGTAGTAATTTTAAAATTACAATGACTAAAAAAGACATTGCTGCACTGAAAGTACTGCACATGGTAGCAGTTGCTACCTTGGTCATAACTGCCCTGAACCAAAGTCCTATCACAGGAGTATTAACTGCCATAGCGAAAGGAGTACCTATTGTCCTTGAAAATGAGCGCAAACGTTAGCTATAAGAAGGTCGAGGATAGGCTTAGGAGCCTAGAACGCAAGTCTTCTCAGAACGAGTTCGATGACAATTAATTAGAGGTAGCACTTTAAGGGCGCACGTCGGTGCGCCCCTACCCAGTTTTTCATCTACTGACTGGAGTTAGTATTGGGGTGGGTTTTGTACTCAAGTTATCTTGCATGTTCCCAGATTATCCCTAAACCCGCCTCAGAAGCGATCGCATACTTATTTTGATTTTTTTATTGGTCTCCATTTTATCACCTTGGAGACTTTTTTATTCTTTTCCTACTATCATTCAAAATTTCTGAATTTCAGTTTATGTATTGCAGAATGCAGAAAATAAAGAGAAGATAGGGTTCTAACTCAAAAACAAAAGTGAATTATTACCAGACTTGGACTTAAAAATGTTAGCCCATTGCGTGCTAATGCCGTCCAAAGTGGAAGCGATGAACGAGTTTTTAAACCATATTCAAGCAATAATCTAAAAAGCTCGATCTGCCACGAAAATTTATTCATCTTGTCAAGTAGTTCATCTGTTCTGTAAAATTTACCTGCTCCCGCCGTCCCAGAAGGACGGGGTTTTAAAACCATTTCTTTGATAAACTAATCATGACTAGTAATGTACCAACGGAAGATGGAGTTAATATGCCAACACAAGCGATAAATCAGTTGAAATTGCAGAGGGTGTAAATGGATTTTGCTTGGAACCGTCAACAAATTGAATTTAAAAGAAAGGTTATTAAATTTGCCCAACAGTCCTTAAAATCTGATCTCATTAAACAGGACAAAGAGGAAATATTTAATCGCGATGCGTGGCAAAAATGCTGTGAGTTTGGTATTCACGGATGGCCTATACCTGTACGTTATGGTGGACAGGAACTAGATATCCTCACTATCGCCTGTGCTTTGCAAGGATTAGGATACGGTTGCAAGGATAACGGGTTGATCTTTGCGATGAATGCCCATATCTGGGCTGGCGAAATGCCCCTACTGACTTTCGGGAGTGAAGAACAAAAGGAAAAATATCTCCCTTTGCTGTGTCGGGAAGGCTGGATTGCCTCCCACGCCGCTAGTGAACCACAAGCAGGATCTGATATCTATAGCCTCAAGACAACGGCTCAAAAAGATGGAGACAAATACATTCTCAACGGACACAAACATTATGTGACAAATGGAACGATAGCCGACCTTTTTATCATTTTTGCTACCGTCGATCCAGCTTTAGGTAAAGAAGGTTTGACAGCTTTTATGATCGAAAAAGATACACCTGGTCTAATCGTCCGCAAGTCTACATCAACAATGGGAGTACGTACCGCTCAAGTAGCAGAAGCAACGCTAGAAAATTGCGAAGTATCTGTCGCTAATCGATTAGGTGAGGAAGGCGCAGGGTTAGCCATATTCAATCATAGTATGGAGTGGGAGCGAGGATTTATTCTTGCCTCTGCTGTAGGAACCATGGAACGGTTGCTGGAGCAGTCTATTCGTTACGCTAGAACCCACAAACAATTTGGTCAAGCGATTGGCAAATTTCAATTAGTTGCCAACAAGTTAGTTGATATGAAGTTGCGGTTGGAGAGTGCCAAAGCGCATTTGTATAAAGTCGCTTGGATGAAAGAAAATCGCAGAATGGCTCTGATGGAAGCCTCCATGACTAACTTGTACATTAGTGAAGCTTGGGTTCAGTCTGCTCTCGAAGCGATCGAGATTCATGGTGCCCATGGCTATTTAACAAATACAGAGTTAGAACGAGAGCTGCGAGATGCGATTGCTAGTAAATTCTACTCTGGCACTTCTGAAATTCAGCGAGTCGTTATTGCTAAATTCTTGGGAGTGTAAAACCGCACCATTATGTCCTATTTACTGCATCATCTGTTAATAAGTAGCGCCCAAACCCATAGCGATCGCGTCGCTGTGCAGCAACAAGAACAGACTATCACCTATCGGCAGTTAGATGAGAGAAGTAACCAGCTGGCAAATACCTTGAGTTATTTAGGGGTAGAGCGGGGAGATAGAGTTGGCATTTACCTCGATAAGTCCATTGAAGCTGTAATTGCTATCTTTGGCATATTAAAGAGTGGTGCGACTTATGTACCTTTAGACCCTTACGCTCCCACCAAGCGGATTGCCTTTATCATTCAAAACTGTCAGATCAAGATACTGATTGGGACAAAAAAAAGAATAGATAAATTAGGAGTTAATTCCTTAGAGGAGTTGCAGAGTCTCAACGGTGTGATTCTAACAGATGAGGATGAGCAAGCAACAGAGTGGTTGGGGAAAATCGTCCAATGGTCAGAGGTTTTACAAGCTCCTTGTAGTCCACCGCCAGACCCAAATCTGATTGAAAACGATTTGGCTTATATTCTTTATACATCTGGCTCCACAGGAACCCCAAAAGGGGTAATGATTAGCCATCGCGCGTCTCTTACCTTTGTGAATTGGGCGTATGAAACATTTCAGGTTACTGCAGAAGACCGTGTTTCCAATCATGCACCGTTTCATTTCGATCTTTCCATCTTTGATATCTTTACAACGATCAAAGCAGGAGGAACGATAATTCTACTCTCAGCTGCTTTATCAGTTTTTCCCATTAATCTGGCTAAATTTATAGCCGAAGCAAAGATTTCTATCTGGTATTCAGTCCCCTCTATTCTGACAAGTTTGGTCTTATATGGTCAATTAGAAAAACATACTTTCCCTGCTCTGAAAACTATTTTGTTTGCAGGTGAAGTTTTCCCCATCAAATATTTGCGTCAGTTGAGGGAACATATTCCCCATGCCTACTATTATAACCTCTATGGTCCGACGGAAACAAATGTTTGTACCTATTACCAAGTTCCACCACTTGATACTGAATTAACTGAATCCCTTCCCATTGGTAAAAGTTGCGCTAATACTGAAGTTTTTGTATTGAGTGCCAGTAATGAATTAATGCCTCAAGGTGAGGTAGGTGAACTTTGTGTACGGGGACCTGGATTAATGTCAGGCTATTGGGATTTGCCGGAAAAGACTCACCAAGTCCTGGCTCCCTTTACATTGCGTCATGAGTTGGGAGCTGAGATGATTTATCAATACAGGCTTTAAAATCTTTTTGTGCCAAGCGGCTTCCCAAATATATGGTTCCCGATTTGTTTGAGTTCCGTAGTGCCTTACCCCAAACTTCAACTGGGAAGATAGACAAAGTTAAGTTGTCTCAGCAAGATTAGGTGTTAGGTTTTTAGGTATTAGGTGTTAGGTTTTTATATCCGTGGTATATCTGCTCATAGCCTTTTTTCCTGCCTAAGGCTGGTAGCCAGTAATCGAATAACAGAAAACAAGACAAGTACAGAAATAATGACAGAAACTGCTACAGAAACTCAGATCGAACAAATGCTCAAAGATTTTATTACTGAAGAGTTGGCTTATGACCAACCAGATTTGGTTCTAACCAACGATTTAAAGATCATTGAGCAACGAGTCGTAGACTCGATGGATCTCTTTCGATTGGTTCGCTTTGTCGAAGATGAAGTAGGAATTCTCTGGGAACCTGAAGAACTTGTATTAAAAAACTTTGAAACCGTTGACCATATCAAAGCTTACATACTCGGTAAATTGGCATCAGAAGATGATTAGTAAACTTTAATCACTTTGGGGAGTTCTCATTGGTGAGAAGTTAAGGTTGTATGGCAGCTTTCAAGAGAGTTAGAGCAAGGAAGGAACAGAGAAGTCGGTAAACAAACACACGTTATAGGGTGCTGTTGCTAAAGTATTAACCAACTTCCGGTCTAAGGTTAATAAAGGGGAACTAACTCGCTGGGAAAGAACAACATAAGAGGCATCGTAGGCGGAAATTCCGTAAGCGATCGCAATATTAACCGCTTCTTCCATCAACTCTGCCGTAGAAACAACTTGCAAAGATAGGCTTTTGAGAGTTGCTAAATCAGCTTGTACTTCCTCCCTCGTATACATTCCAGCGCGGACGTATTTCCAGAAAATATTGGCGACTTCAATATAAAACAGATCTGGAATATAGATTTGGGTGCTGGAGACGTTCAAGTGTGCTAGAAGTTGATTTACCTTTATAGTGAGGGGATCGGCGATAAATCTTTTAACGCCAACATTAGCATCAATAACACACCTTAAAGGATTACTCATCTTTCTCTGTCCTCACTAAGAAGTTCGGTACTGTCAGGTAGTCCGAAGTCTGCGGGGTTGAGGCGACGGCGTTTGTCAATATCGGCAAGAATTTGTGATGTTGCCTCACGACGTTTTTCCCAAGTAGGGTCAGTTTCAGGAGAAATAAGGAATTTGAGAGGAGGTTGGGGTTTTTGTATGGCTTGTTGTAACAGGTTGATAATTTGTTCGTTAATGCTTTGGTTATTTTGCTGAGCAAGTTGTTGAATTTCTTTTATTAAGTAGTCAGGTAAGTCTTCTAGGGTCAGTGTTGCCATAATTATCCGCTTTAGGTATGTCACGGCAGTAGTGGGAGCGTCTCGCTCGCGCTTAGTGAAATGTGAGTAAGATGTTTGCACCTACGCGCACGCACTACTCGCTTTACCTCATTGTAGGTTTGTCAGCCTAGTACCGTTGCGCGGAATTAAGAATTAAGAATTGAGAATGCTTATAGAGCAAGCGTTCTATCAAAATTGCTTCTTTTTTCTCATCTTTTTTTTCGACGTGGTATTCTTACCCTGTTGCCTATTCCCTGTTGCCTATTCCCTGGTTTTCAACAAATCCCATCATGAACAAAACTGCTTACTCTGATCATGAGTCTGACCTTATAGAAAATCGTAATAAGGAACCAATCGCAATCATTGGGATGGGATGTCGTTTTCCAGGGAAGGCTGATTCCCCGGAGGCATTCTGGCAATTGTTGCGCAATGGCGTCAATGCGGTTACAGATATTCCCTCTTCTCGCTGGGATCTAGAGAGATATTATGACCCTAATCCTGCACCAGGCAAGTTTTATATCCGTTCTGCGGCTTTCCTACAACCAGATGAGATAGAACAGTTTGATGCGGAATTTTTTCGGATGGCATCGCGAGAAGCAGCAAGCTTAGATCCGCAACAACGTTTACTTCTAGAAGTAAGTTGGGAAGCTCTCGAACATGCTGGAGTTGCACCCACCTCTTTGGCGGGTAGCCAGACAGGTGTGTTTGTTGGGATTCACTGGGATGATTACTCAGCAGAACGCTTTTATATGGTCAATCCCAATGACCTCAATGCTTACCCTACCTTGAGCAATTTACGCAGTCTATCAGCAGGGCGCATTGCCTATGTCTTGGACTTGCATGGTCCCACACTGCAAGTTGATACAGCTTGTTCCTCAGCATTAGTATCCGTTCATTTGGCTTGTCAATCACTATACGATCGCGAGTGTAATTTGGCGATCGCTGGTGGTGTTAGTCTACTACTCTCTCCGAAACTAACTGTTGGTTTCTGTCAAATGAAGGTCTTAGCCAAAGATGGACGCTGCAAAACCTTCTCGGACTCAGTAGATGGATTCGTACAGGGAGAGGGCTGTGGTATGGTCATTCTCAAACGTCTCAGTGATGCTATAAACGATCGCGATCCGATCTTGGCGACGATTAGAAGCTCGGTAGTCAATCATGATGGGTACAGTTTGACTCTAACAACCCCTGCTAGTGCTGCACAGGAAGCCATGCTACAGCAAGCAGTAGAAAACGCTCAAATTGAGCCGAAGCAGGTTCAATATGTGGAGACTCATGGCACAGGAACACCTTTAGGTGACCCCATTGAAGTCAAAGCCTTAGCCAAAATATTAGGTCAAGAGCGTCAAGAACCATTGGTCATGGGCTCCCTGAAGACTAATATGGGGCACTTGGGAGCAGCGGCAGGGGTGGCTGGTTTAATTAAAACTGTCCTGGCGCTTCAAAATGACCAAATCCCTCCCAATTTACATTTCGATAAACCTAATCGACGGATTCCTTGGCGTAAATTACCCGTTACCGTAGCAACTGAACTAATGCCTTGGTCAGAAGATGAACCAAAACTGGCAGGGGTAAGTTGTTTTGGTATGAGTGGAACTAATGCTCACGTCATTGTGGAAGCAGCTCCCAAGCTACCGCAAGTTGAGCTTGCTACTGAGGAAATCGAACCTAGATATCATTTACTTACTCTATCTGCTAAGAGTGAAAAAGCTCTAAATGCGATCGCACAGCGTTATTTAACTTTCTTAGATAAAACAGAGGATTCTTTAGCCAATATTTGCTACACCGCTGCCGTCGGACGTTCCCATTTTGCCCATCGATTAGCGATCGTTGCTGACTCAAGGGAAGAAATCGTTCACCAGCTTGAGGCTTTTGTCAAGGGTGAAATGGACCCCAGAGCATCGTTATCTCTGGTGATAGCGCAGCCATAGATACCATTGTTGCCGAACTGAAAGCTAAGGAAATCAAAACCCGTGAGTTAACGGTTTCTCACGCCTTCCATTCGCCGCTGATGGAACCAGTGCTGGAGCCGTTTGCTCAAGTTGCAGCGGAAGTTACATACTCTGTACCCCAAATCCCCCTCATCTCAAATGTTACAGGAGTTCAAGTGACGGATGATGTAGCAACCACTGATTATTGGGTGCGCCATATTCGTCAGCCCGTGAGATTTGCCGATAGCATGAATACCCTACAACAGATGGGGATAAAATGCTTTGTAGAAATCGGACCCAAACCAATTCTCTTGGGTATGGGAGCGAGTTGCCTGGTTGATGAGGAAACTAACCTCACCTGGCTACCGAGTATCCGTCCTGATGCAGAAGCATCCACGCTGGTAGAAAGTTTAGCTCAATTGTACGTTCGCGGTATCAATATCAATTGGCAAGAGTTTTTCCAAAGTGAACACCGTCAAAAAGTGGTGTTACCCACTTATCCCTTTCAAAAAGAACGCTGTTGGGTGGAGGTAGAACAGGAGCGGGTTGCCAGAAAGAGCAGTAAAATTTCTGCCCATCCCTTACTACAAGAGCGACTCTACTCATCTTTGCTCAAACCGGGAGAAGTTCAGTTTGAGGCTTACCTTGCTACGAGTGATTTAACTTACTTGTTAGAACATCGTGCCTTCGGTCAAGCAATTATGCCTGCTAGCGCCTACTTTGAGATGGTTTTGGCAGCAGGAAATCAACTTTTAGGGACTCCTTCAATAACTTTTGAAGAGGTAGTAATTGAAAAAGCACTCAAGTTAGAAGAAATTCAGACAGTGCAATTGGTTTTGAACCCTGATGGCGAAGGCTATTCATGGCAAATTTTTGGTTTGGTGTTGATTGATGAAGAACCGACTTGGACACGCTACGCAGCAGGAAAGATTGGTAGAGGCAAAGAGCTACCAACTCTGGAACTCAACACGGATTTAACAACCTTACAAACTCGTCTGCAAGAACATAAGGACATCAAAGCTTTCTATCAGCAAGTCGCCACCCAAGAATTTGTCTACGAGAGAAGCTTCCAAAATGTGCGCCGCTTGTGGCGTTCTGAGGGAGAAGCCCTCGGACAAATTATGCTGCCTAAACATTTTCTCAATCATCCCTATCATTGGCATCCAGCTTTCTTAGATGGATGTTTCCAAGTGATTTTAGCAGCTTTACCTACCGACTATTCAGAAACTTATTTACCTGTTGCCTATACCCATTTCACCTTTTGGGAGTATCCTAAACGAGAGGTTTTCAGTTACGTTAAACTTCATGCTCAGCCCGGTCAAGAAACCCTCAAAGCAGACTTGCAGTTAATTGGCAAAGATGGGCAAGTCTATGCTGAAGCCCTCGGCTTGCAACTGAGAAAGGCGCGATCGCAAGCATTACAGCAGAAGGAACTCTGGAAAGATTGGCTTTGCCAAGTAGTCTGGCAAGAAGTTGAAATAACAGCAGGGACTGTAGACTCAACAGACCAAGGCGATTGGCTAATTTTAGCAGACCGCACTGGTCTAGGGGAAATGTTGGCAGACTTGTTAAATGGACGTGAGATGCGTGCACACCTAGTTTATGCCCAAAAAGCTGATGAGAAATGCGATCGAGATTCTATTACCTGGACAAACCCAGACGACTGGCAGCAATTGTTGGCTAAGCGATCGTATCAAGGAGTAGTTTATCTTTGGGGTCTTGATGAAAATAACTCCTGTGATTCCAAATGCGAGCAAGTATTACATCTAGTTCAAGCTCTGACTACAGCTAATATCTCCCCTCGATTATGGTTAGTCACAAAAGGGGCACAATCAGCGCTCAAGGATGATGTCGTTAATATCTGGCAAACCCCTCTCTGGGGGCTAGGTAAAACCCTCTCTCTGGAACACCCAGAATTTTCCACAACCTGTTTAGACTTACCCTCTGATGACTGGGTGAACGAAAAAAAGGTTGGGGAAAAGAATCAGCAGACACGGAGACACGAGACGCACCAGACGCGGAGAATGGAAATATCACCCAAAATTTCCCTCACCCCTGATGACTCCTCCCAAGAAACAGCTAAGTCTTTACTCCAGGAATTACTCACCGCTGATTTAGAAGACCAAATTGCTTATCGTAACGGGGTACGCTATGGGGCGAGACTGGAGTATTTCCAGCCGATACAGGCATCAACTACTACTCCTGTAGCGCTGAAGCTAACCAGCTACGGCACCCTTGACAATTTGGCATTAGTACCCTTAGCTTCCTCATCTTTGGCCCCCGATGAAGTAGAAGTCAGAGTTCGAGCCAGTGGACTTAATTTTAGAGATGTGTTGCGTGCCTTAGGCATGATGCGGGAAATTGAGGAGTCTTTAGGGATTGCTGCTTCGGCAAGCGATATATTATTTGGTTTTGAATGTGCAGGTACGATCGAGCGCGTTGGTGAACAAGTCTCAGACTTGAAAGTGGGTGATGCTGTGATTGCCTACGCCTCAGGTAGTTTGGCAAGTGTAGTCAAGGCTAAAGCAACATTAGTAGTGCCTAAACCACCAGAACTCAGCTTTGAAGAGGCGGCGACGGTTCCTGTTACTTTTTTGACAGCCTATTACGGTTTAGTTAAATGTGCCCAAATTGGTCCAACCGATCGCGTATTGATTCATAATGCGGCTGGCGGTGTCGGTCAAGCGGCGGTTCAATTAGCGAAGCTGAAAGGAGCAGAAATCTTTGCCACGGCTAGCCCACCCAAGTGGGATTTCTTAAAGTCCCTGGGTATTAAACATATCTATAACTCACGCACCCTTGAGTTTGCTGAGCAAGTGATGGCTGACACCAATGGCAAAGGTGTGAATGTTCTCCTCAACAGTCTAGCTGGCAATTTTATTGATAAAAGCTTTGACGTACTTGCTGAAGGAGGGCGTTTTCTAGAAATCGGTAAACTTGGCATTTGGGATGAGCAAAAATTGCAAGAGCTACGTCCTGATGTTGCTTACTTCCCCTTTGATTTAGGGGAGATGGATGGGGCAAAAATTTCTGCCATGTTGCTGGAACTGATGACTATCTTCAAGGAAGGTCAAATTAAACCATTACCCCTTAAAACTTTCCCCATTACTGAATTTGTCAACGCTTTCCGCTATATGCAGCAAGCCAAGCACATTGGTAAAGTAGTGTTGAATTTTCAGAATCCAGAACCTTGTTTGGTTCGCCAAGATAGCAGTTACCTGATTGCCGGAGGATTGGGCGCGTTAGGCTTAAAGGCAGCTCAGTTGCTGGTAGAACAAGGTGCTAAACACCTAGTCCTCACAGGAAGAAGCCCTGTCAAACCAACAGCAAAGGAGGTTATCCAACAACTAGAGCATTCTGGTGCTAAAGTCTCAGTCATTCAGGCAGATATTGCTAATCAAGAGGATGTCAAAAAAATACTGGCACAATGTCCTAATTTAGCCGGGATTGTCCATACCGCAGGTGTTTTAGCTGATGGTTTGTTAAGGGAGCAAACACCGATACGCTTCCAAACAGTCATGGCAGCCAAAGTAGAAGGAGCTTGGAATTTGCATGTCTTGACTCAAGATTTACCCTTAGACTTTTTTGTCTGTTATTCTTCCGCTGCCTCTTTATTGGGCAATGCAGGTCAAAGTAACTATGCAGCAGCCAATGCCTTCCTTGATGCCCTAGCTCATTATCGGCGTGCGCAAGGGTTACCAAGCTTGAGCATCAATTGGGGACCTTGGGGCGAAGTAGGAATGGCAGCAACCCTAGCTAATCGTTTAAAAGCCCAAGGTT
Organism: Symploca sp. SIO2C1; assembly: GCA_010692635.1. Classification (GTDB taxonomy): domain Bacteria; phylum Cyanobacteriota; class Cyanobacteriia; order Cyanobacteriales; family Coleofasciculaceae; genus Caldora. The sequence continues at coordinate 29,896 of JAAHGL010000011.1, forward strand.
GGGGTATTATTAGCCCTGAACAAGGCTTGCAAGCATTAGACCATTTAGTAAAACACTCAAACAATGCTCAAGTCGGAGTTTTACCAATGAATTGGTCAAAATTCCTAGAACGACTCCCGGAAAATAGACCATTTTTGGAAAATTTCCAGACAACCATTGCTACACCTGCTCAAGAGCAGCCAGCCTTACTTTCCCAACTAAAAGCGACTCTAGCCAATGAGCGTCGCACAATTTTAATGGAGCATGTTCGTGACACGATTAGAAAGATAATTGGCTTGAATGCCAGTACCAGGATTGAGCCGCGACAGTCTGTGTTTGACTTGGGACTTGACTCCCTGATGGCGGTGGAATTAAGAAACAATCTGGAAAAAAGTACCGAACATTCCTTGCGCTCAACGTTACTCTTTGACTACCCAACCTTAGAAGCTTTAGTGAATTACCTGTTGCAAGATGTTCTTGTTCTAGAGGATGTGAGTGATCAGCAAACAAATGAAGACATAGCAACATCTAGTCAAGAATTTGAAGAACTCTCAGAAGAAGAAGCGGAAAGCTTACTAGCCAGCAAGTACGAAAAACTAAACAAACTCCTAGGAAATATTTAGTGTTTGCTAATGCTTATAGATTACCTAAGACACCAGCAAAGCCATTGGTGACAAGTTAAGGAAGACGCTTGAACTCATAAATTGTTAATTTTCCAATTATATAGTTCAAAAACCTTGCACTTTCGTTGAGATTAACTCAAAACTTGTTACTTGTTATATCAAGTTCGGATAATCACTTATAATTCCCTTCTACCTTGCAAACTTCTTTCTTCCCTTCTGAATTCTGACTCCTGACTCCTGACTCCTCCCTCGTTATTTATAACTATTCAACCGAACTTGATATTACTTGTTACTCGTTACTTTTTACTTCCTAAAATGCTCCCATTTGACTTATACAGCAAGAGATAATGAACTCTTTACTTATTACTTATTACTTATTACTCATTACTTCAAAACCCGAATTAATGGACTCGATGAGGTAAGCCCTACATAAAGAAGAGAAGTTGGCATGTCTGGCTTAGATGAATTAAATTGCTAGGATAACCCAGCTTCCCAGTGTCAAAGAGAGTCTATTCCCATGTCAACTGCTATCATCACTCCTAAAAGAACCGATAATCAATTAGATTTAATCATTCATAGACCAATATCCGGGCTATCTTTACAGGGAACCCTCCGAGTACCAGGAGATAAATCCATTTCCCACCGAGCCTTGATGTTGGGAGCTCTGGCTCAAGGAGAAACTCAGATTCAAGGACTGTTACTAGGAGAAGACCCCCGCAGTACCGCTGGTTGTTTCCGGGCAATGGGTGCAGAGATTTCTGAACTGAATACAGAACAGGTAACAGTAAAAGGTATTGGTTTAGGTAAGCTGCAAGAACCAGTTGAAGTTTTGAATGCAGGTAACTCTGGCACTACTCTCCGACTAATGTTGGGTATCCTTGCTTCTCACCCAGAAAGATTTTTTGCTGTAACTGGGGATAGTTCCTTGCGCTCGCGTCCGATGTCTCGAGTTGTTAAGCCTTTACAAGAAATGGGAGCGAATATCTGGGGACGTCAGGGCAACTCCCTAGCACCTTTGGCAATTCAAGGCTCACAGCTGCAACCAATTCATTACCATTCCCCCATTGCTTCAGCCCAAGTTAAATCCTGTATTCTCCTGGCTGGTTTAATGGTAGAAGGAGAAACCACGGTTACTGAACCAGCTCTCTCCCGAGACCATAGCGAACGAATGCTGCAAGCTTTTGGAGCTAAACTGAGGATTGAACCAGAAACTAATAGTGTTACTATAGCCGGTCCTGCACAGTTGCAGGGGCAAACAGTAATTGTTCCCGGTGATATTAGTTCAGCCGCCTTTTGGTTAGTTGCAGGTGCAATTGTGCCTGATTCAGAATTGTTGATTGCCAATGTTGGTGTCAATCCCACCCGCACCGGTATTTTGGAGGCTTTGGAAATGATGGGGGCTGATATTCAGCTGGAAAATCAACGAGTGGTTGCTGGGGAACCTGTAGCAGACTTGCGAGTACGTCACGGACGGCTAAAAGCCTGCAAAATAGCTGGTGATATAATTCCCCGCTTGATTGATGAGATTCCCATTTTAGCAGTAGCAGCAGTTTTTGCCGAAGGAACTACAGTAATTCAGGATGCAGCAGAACTGCGAGTTAAAGAAAGCGATCGCTTGGCGGTAATGGCATCCCAACTTAACAAGATGGGAGCAAGGGTTACAGAATTGCCTGATGGTTTAGAAATTACTGGCGGTACTCCTTTAACCGGTACAGAGGTTGAGAGTTATACCGATCATCGGATTGCCATGAGTCTTGCGATCGCGGCTCTCAATGCTACTAACACTACTACCATCCACGGTGCAGAAGCTGCTGCGATTTCTTACCCAGACTTTGTTACTACATTACAACAGGTCTGCGATTGATAATTGATAATGGATAATTGATAATGGATAATTGATAATGAATAATTGGTTAATTTGTTCTAAAACCTCTTCATTTATGAAGAAAATAAAAAGAAAATATTTTCCTTAAGTTCAATCCTCTTCTGTCAAAGATAGATAATCGTTGATTATCCATTATCCATTATTCATTATCCATTATTCATTATTCATTATCCATTATTCATTATCCATTATCCATTATCCATTGTTGAAATCCACTTTTTTATCCTCGCCAATCAGGAAAGTCACCCTGGATACATGCAGAAATTTCCCCTATCCAGCACTCATCTACACTCATAATCCATTTCTTGAACTTGCTAGGAGTCGAGATTCTCAGAGCTTTGTATTGTGCGAAAAGCGAAATTTTGTTCCTCTGGTGAGGTTCAACAACTATGATATTTCCAGTCATTATTAACAGACCTCCTACTGAGTAGTGAACTCATGCCGCAAGCCTTATATACTAGACTTAGCTTGCCTCTGGTTAAGCTAAATTTTTAATATTTTTTTTATATTTGTCTGTATCAATCATAAAACAGTAGTTCTTTACTTTGCTACATTAAAGTTACAAAAATACTTATTTATTATTCAATTTGAGCAATAATGTTACATTTCTTGAGCATTTACTCAGGAAAAATTTACATATTTTACCCAAGGAACAGGAATAATGGGAGCACCGTTTCCCAATTCCTTATTCCCCTTGATCCTTAAAGAAGGCAGAAGTACCAAGGCAGAAGGCAGAAGGTTCCCCACGCTTGAAAGCGGGGGATTTAATAAAGTTGCTACCCATTTATTTGTCTCCATAAATAAATAATGGGGCTTTAAACCATCTGGCAGAGCACAGAGGACTTACTTTTGTATTAAAAACTACATTCTTTCCTTGGAGCCTTCTGCCCTCTGCCCTCTGCCTTTCTTCTGGTAAATTGAAAATTGCTTAAGCACTAGGGATAACCTTAATAACTTGCTTTGTTTGCTAGGTTTAAAAACTTTGTTACCGCAGACTGGAACAGAAGTTTGATTGTTCCAGTAGGACCATTACGATGTTTGACAATTATTACCTCGGCTACATCTCGATCTGGAGAATCCTCATGATAATAAGAGTCTCTATATAACATCATAATTAAATCACTATCTTGTTCTATACTGCCACTCTCACGCAAATCGGACATCATCGGTCGCTTGTTAGTACGAGATTCAACCCCTCGACTCAGCTGAGAAAGGGCAATAATGGGAACATTCAGTTCTCGAGCTAATCCTTTAAGGCTTCGGGTAATCCGAGACAGTTCTTGCACTCTATTATCAGAGCTAGTTCCTTCCATCAATTGCAAATAATCAATTAAAACTAAGCCTAACTTACTCCCTTGTGCTGCCTGAAGACGCCGGGTCTGAGCTCGTATCTGCATGACTGTCTGATTCGCAGTATCATCAATGAAAATCGGCAATTCTGATAAAGCTCCCAAAGCGTGGCTCAAAGCTCCCCATTGATTTTGACTAATACGCCCAGTCCGCAGATAGTTACTTTCAATGCCTGCCTCGCTAGCCAGCAGTCGCTGTACTAGTTGCTCTTTCGACATTTCCAAACTAAAAATTGCTACGGGCAAATTTTCAGCAATGTTACGAGCAATTCCTAAAGCAAAACTAGTTTTGCCCATTGCCGGTCTACCAGCAACGATAATAAGATCAGAACGCTGAAAGCCACCAGTTAATGCATCTAGGTCATAGAAATTCGAGGGAAGCCCAGGTAGAGCAACACCTTCATGGCGGGTTTCTATTTCCTGAAAAGTCTGGATTAAAGTTTCTGAAATTCGTACCAAACCTTGTTGAGGACGAGATTGAGTAATGCTGAAAATCTTTTGTTCTGCTTTGTCGAGGACATTTTCCAACTCGGTAGATGTTTCATAACCCAGCTGTACAATCTCGTTACCAGCCTTAATCAATTGCCGACGCAGGTACTTGTCCATAACCAATGTCGCGTAGCGATCAATATTGACAGCTGATACAGTGCGCTCAACTAGCTGCGCTAACTTACTCTGACCACCAATTTTTTCTAATGATTCATGGTCATACAGCCAGCTAGTGACACTCATCAAATCTGTTGGTTTACCCTGACTATAGAGCAATAAAGCAACTTGGTAAATATCTTTGTGAGCATTGATATAGAAAGCTTCTGGCTTCAGCATATCAGCAATCCGACCGATAGCTTCAGGGTCTAGCAAAATGCCTCCGAGAATTGACTCCTCAGCATCGATGTTCTGAGGGGGTAAAGAGTTGCTCAATGCAGAAAAATTAAGTTCTTGTGCCATAGCCAAAGCAGTAATTTAAAGCTCAAACTGGCTTAGTGTGACATACTCCCACACCAAATCATAGATTATGGAAGACGGTAGATAATTTAGAATTTAGAATTTAGAATTTAGAATTTAGAATTTTGGTCTAAGACCTCTTGGTTTACGAAGAAATAAAAGGGGAGTGTACGTAGAGTATGGGAAGATTCTCCTCTTCCCATACCTAACACCTAATACCTAAAACCTAACACCTAACACCTTAATTTGGTGCAACATGAATTTCTATTGTTGCTGTGACTTCTGGATGTAGCTTAACTTCAGCCTTGTAGAAACCAAGCTTGCTGATTTCCGGTACGGTGATTCCTCGCCTGTCTACTTCATGACTAGTAGCCTCCTGAATTATTTCGGCTACTTCTGAGGCAGTAACAGTACCAAAGATTGCTTCATCTTCACCCACTTGCTTGCGGATGGTAAAACGACCGATGGTTTCCAGGGCCGTTTTACGGGCTTCAGCTTGCCTTTGAATCTCAATTAAACGTTGCCGCTCTCGCTCTTTGCGCTGTTCAACTTGCTTAATAATGCCAGCAGTAGCCAGGGAGCCGATGGATCTGGGAATAAGATAATTGCGGGCATAGCCAGGAGCTACTTCCACTAGATCTCCATTTTTTCCTAGCTTTCTAACATCTTGATTAAGAACTACTTGCACTCGTTTAGACATAGTGTTTTCTCTGTTAAGGACTTCACAATCACAGTTGTGCTTCAGAACACCCCATCATACGAAAATCTGTTGTGCGATCGCAAGCAATTTGTCATTTGTCATTTGTTGTTTGTTGTTTGCGAATATCTTTCTTGTCTCTCCCAGCTTTCCCAGCGTCCCAGCCTCCGAGCATCCCAGCATCCCCGTGTCTATTTTCAGAGAAGAAGCGATCGCTGCCCTTTAATTAGGGCTTGCTGCATGAGTGTGAAAGCTATGGCAGACAAGGGTTTCAATCCTTTTTAGGCAAAACTTGAGCCAAGGTTTTTGAGTCTATCGATATAAAAACCTTGCACTTTAACCGGGAAATCTAAACATGAATTCTTGACTCATTACTCATTACTCATTACTCATTACTTCAAAAATTAGAAAAATTTTTGAAGTAATTTGTCCTGATGAAGGCAGCAAATTCTGTTTTCTTGAGTAGGCAGACTTTTTTTTTGATATTACCTTTACTTTATGCGTATCTTAGATATTACTGCTTCTACCTTAGCAAGATTCCCTACCGCTCAATTGTTAGCTGGTCGGCATTCATCTCACCGTTAAACCATTGGCGGTACTCGGCTACGCCTCGATAAATCCGCCTCGGTTATAGCGGGAGCCTTCTGCCGACATTAAGGTAAACTGGACATTGGCAAAGGAGATTGCTATAACCAAGGTGCTAAGAATCCCCCTTTTAGAAAAAAGGGGGATTCTCAAAACAATCTTGAGTAAAGATTATTGTTATTAAACAATCAATAGTCAAAATTTTCACCGGGTAAGGCGGGAGTGTTTGCTGGCGCTCTCCTAAACTGGGTCGCCTGTTCGTAAGCGTAAGCCAATCCCAGTAAGGTTGGCTCGCTGTAAGGGGAGCCAAAGAAGGTCAATCCTATCGGCAATCCCTGCTGAGTAAAGCCCATCGGCACGGAAATTGCCGGAAAACCGGAAACATTAGCTAAGTATCCTGGTATATAAGGGTCATCTGACTGACATTGGTACGTGGGATCTTCGACTGTGTACACAGGACCAGCGGGACAAGTCATGGTAGGAAAAATGATCGCGTCGAGATTTTTAGCACTCATAGCAGACAAAATCTCTTGGCGGACCCGTGGAAACTCGAAGTGGATGATGTAGAGATATTCTGTATCGGCAAGTCCTGAGTGTTTTAAAGCTTCTTCAAAACCCCTCACTCGACCGGGATTGAGGCTTTGTTCCGAATTGGCAATTTGATTAGACATGCTGAGGGAGAGCATTTCCTCGAGACTGTCGGGAAATGGGGGTTGGAGAGTTTTGAGGTAATGCTCGATTTGCGGTTCAAACTCGGCTTCTGTGACCTTTGCCATAAAAGGCCAGAGGTTTTCCAACTTGGGGGAGAAGTCCACAACCTCTACCGTTGCACCTAATTCCTTTAGTTTGGCAACCGCTGCCTCCGTTAAGGCATCTACCTCTCGATTCCCCCCCTGAAAATCGATTGCTACCCCAATTCGTGCGCCTTTGAGGGCATTGTTATCGAGAAACTGGGTGTAATCTTGGTAGGACTTCTCCTTACTTTCCAGGGTGCGGTGGTCATCGGGATCAACTCCTGCCATAATGCCAAGGCCGATCGCTGCATCCCTGACTGTCCGTGCCATCGGACCTGCCGAATCGAAGGAGAGAGTTAGAGGAACAATGCCATTCCGACTCACCAAGCCTTGGGTTGGCTTGATGCCGACAATGCCAGCTACCGCCGCTGGACCGCGAATAGAGCCAGAGGTATCGGTTCCGGTTGCTAGCATAGCAAAATTTGCCGCGATCACGGCTCCACTCCCCCCACTCGAACCAGAAGGATCGCGTCTCAAGTTGTAGGGATTGAGGGTCAGTCCCCCTAGGGAACTGTAACCAAGCCAGCCATAGGATTCGGCGAATTCGCTCATATTGGCTTTAGCAAGGATAATGGCTCCCGCCTCTCGCAGCTTTTGGACTGTAAAAGCATCATCAGCAGGTAGAGACCCCTGCAAGAGAACAGAACCGGCTGCGGTGGGCAGATCGGCAGTGTCGTAGTTATCTTTAAGAATAATGGGAATTCCGTGCAGGGGACTACGCGGACCCTTCTGTTGGCGTTCCTGGTCAAGTTCTCTAGCTCTAGCAAGGGCATTGGGATTAATAGAAATCAGCGCATTAAGTTTCGGACCCTGCTCGTCGTAGGCTTGAATACGATTGAGATAGAGTTGCACTAATTTTTCGGAGGTGAGTGCCCCATCATCGAAAGCTCTGTTAATATCGGCGATCGTTGCTTCCCTCAAGCGAAATGTTTCAGCCACTGCTGTCAGAGGGAGAGCACTCAGACTCAAAGCCGAGAGATAGGTGAGAACTTGTCTGGCAATTTTGGAAAAAGTACGCTGCTTTTTCATACACAATAAACTAGTAGTTTTGTAACTCTTTTTTCTGCAGAAAAATATTATGCCACATATATGGTCAAAGCTTTCCTGGCGGCAGAAGAGTTGGTCATACGGGGAGGATTTTGTTGAAAGAGAGTCCAAATCTTCTGAACCTGTTTGTTGTACTTTGACAAGTTTTGCTTTCTCCCTCCTGCTCCCGGTAAACAAAATTTTGGTTGGAATTTCTAGCGAAGTATCCAAATAATCATTAGTTCTCCTTTATCTCCCCATCTCCCTGCTTTTTTTTTGCTCACCCCCCCCTTGCTTCCTCGACTCCCTCGGCTCCCCCTGCTCTTTTTTCCCTTAACCTAGTATTATTGAGTTGTGTAAGCCTTCGCAAATTAATACAGAATATTTTTTTCAGGAGTTATAGGGCAGTCAATGATGATCTCAAATCAAGAAGTTAATAAGGGTAAATCAAAATTTGATGACATTTATAATGTAGACGATCCGGTAAGTTATTATGAATCTTTATGTCTTCAAAAAGAGTATGAATTGCCAGAGTTAGCCAAACCCTATTTCACTACCATTATTGATGCTTATTTGAAGTATCAACCTGTGACTCCTTTAAAAATCTTAGACTTAGGATGCTCTTACGGTATTAATGCTGCGATCTTGAAATTTAACAAAACCATTAATGAGCTTTATCAGCATTACACTAGTTCCTCACGCCTTGAACTGACAAAAACTTTGCGTAGAGACCTAGATTACCATTGGCTTCATCAATCTAGCTTCGATAAGAAATTGCAGCTTTTAGGTCTAGACATTTCTAAGGCAGCTATTGATTACTCAGTGGAGTCCCAACTATTGGACGTTGGGATTTGTGCCGATCTTGAAAATCAGCCATTGTCCAAGGAGCATTATAGTAAACTGCGAGATCTCAATCTGTTAATCTCAACTGGATGCGTAGGATATATTACAGAAGTTACATTTGACAAAATTCTTGCTGCTGTAGGCAATCCCGGTCAACTCTGGGGTGGAGTTTTCGTTTTGAGAGTTTTCGATTTTTCTAAATTTAATGGAGTTCTAGACAAATATCACTTAGTTCCGATAAAAACTGCGGTGACAATCAAGCAGCGTAAATTCTCATCTGTTAGTGAGAAAAAACATATGATTGAGCTTATTGAGCAACAAGGACTAAGTGCTGAACTTGAAAAAGTTTCTGACTACTTATTGGCCGAATTATTTCTCATAGTTCCGCGTGATATTTTAGAAACAACAGCAGTAGAAACGCTACTTTCTGATCTTAAATTAACCTGAGTTCGACGTAAGCAAAAGGGAAGAAACAAATAAATCCTCTTCCCTTGGAGCCTTCTAATCTGAAAATAGATGCGGGGACGCGGGGACGCGGAGACGCGGAGAAAGAGAGATTTTCATCCTTCGTTGTGAACGAAAGTTCATGGAAGTCTGACTTGAAAATAGGAGTCAGGAGTCAGGAGAGATTGATTTTCGTTCATGGTGGTGAAAAAAATTTTTCATTTGGACTGCCTTGTAAGTAGGCAATAGGCAATAGTGAAGAACCTAATTTCATAGGTAAATATGCAAGATAATAAAATCCAGTGGGTCTATAGTGCGCCAAATAACTACGAACTTAGCGATCGCTATAACCAATGGGCTAAAGACTACGAACGAGATTTAAATGAAACTTTTGGTCGTCTCAAACGCGAACCCATTGCTGATCTAACGTTTAAATACGTTCCTAGAAACGGTCGAATTTTATACCAAATCCGGTTATTGTGGGGTACTTATCAAAATCCCCAAATCTTTTCCAGACAAAGGCTTTGATTTTTTTTAATAGACCCTTGGTAAAGCGGATTTGGTATTAGATGTGGGAGCAGGCACAGGTCTAGTCGGTGAATGGCTGCATGAGGAAGGCTATCACAACTTGGTGGGAATCGATATGTCCGAAGGGATGCTTGCTGAGGCTCAAAGCAAGAATATCTACACTGAGTTACGCACCATGGTATTGGGGGAACCTTTAGATTTTCCTACTGCTACTTTTGATGGTGTTACTGCTTGTGGCGTATTTACTTACGGACATGCTCCAAGTCGTTCTTTTGATGAGTTGATTCGTGTTACCAAACCAGAAGGGTATATTATTTTTACTCTACGCCCCGACTTCTACGAGAACAGCGATTTTCAAGCCAAAATGGCGGACTTAGAAGCACAAGACAAGTGGAAATTAGCAGAGCTTGGAGATAAATATCAAGCAGAACACACAGAGCAAGGTTCTATATATTTTCAAACTTGGGTCTATCAGATAAAGTAAGCTTGGGGCTAAACTAATGAGTACAAATAATGAACAACGCTATGTTCAATTGATGAAGGTAGCGTCACAAAAAATAGCTGATTTACAAGCCGAAATTGAGAGATTAAAACAAAAAGAACGGGAACCGATCGCCATTGTTGGTATGGGTTGTCGCTTGGGACCAGCGGATAATCCTGAAGAATTTTGGGACTTACTTGCCAATGGTGTAGATGCCATTCGAGAAGCACCCAAAGGTCATCATGCTTATCTCGATCCATACTACGATCCGGAGTCTAGTCTACCAGGTAAGATATACATAAATCGTGCTGCGTTTCTCAACCAATCTCCCGCCGATTTTGATGCCAGTTTTTTTGGCATTTCGCCTCAGGAGGCGGCGAGTTTAGATCCTCAACATCGGTTGTTGATGGAAGTAGCTTGGGAAGCTTTAGAGCGTGCTTCGCTGGTGCCGGAAAAATTGGCAGGTAGCCAGACAGGAGTTTTTGTCGGGATATGCGCCAATGACTACGCTTGGCAACTTGTTAAACAAGACCCTAGGGAAACAGATTTTTACATCGGATCGGGGAATGCCTATAGCCCAGCAGCAGGACGCCTTTCCTACTTCTTCGATTTTACCGGACCTTGTCTAGCCGTTGATACTGGTTGTGCTTCTTCCTTGGCTGCCGTTCACTTGGCAGTTGGTAGCTTGCGCAAGGGAGATTGTAATCTGGCACTGGCTGGAGGTGTCCAGCTATACCTCTCACCAGAATATTGGATTAACCTTTGTAAATCGGGGATGTTGTCTCCAGATGGTCGTTGTAAAACCTTTGATGCGAGTGCAGATGGTTACGCTCGTGGGGAAGGTTGTGGCATAGTTGTTCTCAAACGTCTTGCCGATACACAAGCTGATGGTGATAAGATTCTGGCCTTGATTAGAGGTACGGCTCATGGGCAAGATGGACGAACTAGTGGTCTAACTGTACCCAGTGGCTCTTCTCAACAAGCGGTGATTCGCAGAGCGCTTGCTAATGCAGGTGTTAAGCCGAGTGAAGTCAATTATATTGAGGCTCATGGCACAGGGACTTCTTGGGGAGATCCAATTGAAGCTAATGCTTTAGGGAGAGTCTTTCGCAAACGAGAAGAACCTCTGCTCTTAGGAACCGCGAAAACTAATATCGGACATTTGGAAGGAGCATCTGGCATAGCAGGGCTGATCAAAATCGTTCTCTCTCTACAGAATGAAGAGATTCCACCTCACCTACACTTTAAGGAGCCTAGTCCTTACATTGCTTGGGAGGATCTACCGCTCAAAGTGGTAACTGAACGGATACAATGGCCACCAACAGACAAAACTAGGATTGCTGGACTCAGTTCTTTTGGGTTTAGTGGTATCAATATCCATGCTGTCCTTTCAGAAGCTCCCGCAGTTACATCCAAAAGTGAGGATAAAACTGTCGAGCGCTCCCTACATCTGCTCACCCTTAGCGCTAAAACCAAACCCGCTCTTGAGCAAATGGTTCACAACTACTCAAAGCACTTAGCCGCTCATCCCAACTTAGACTGGGCGGATATCTGCTTTACCACCAATACTCGCCGCACCCATTTCCCGGAACGTTTGGCTATTGTTGCTGACTCCACTGCTCAGGCACGGGAACAGTTATTAGCTTATCAAGCGGGGACAGAAAACACTCACCAATTACAAGGCAGTCCCGATGAAAAAAATTTCACCACCATAGATAAAAATCAATCTCTCCGCGTCCCCGCGTCCCCGCGTCCCCGCGTCTATTTTCAAGGCAGCAAGAACGAAACTCAACCTCAAATCGCTTTTCTGTTTACAGATCAAGGTTCCCAGTATCTGATACCAAATCCGGTTATTGTGGGGTACTTATCAAAATCACCAAATCTTTTCCAGACAAAGGCTTTGATTTTTTTTAATAGACCCTTGGTAAAGCGGATTTGGTATTACTGGCTCTGAGGAGAACATTTTACCGACTGACCCGGAATATTGGTTAGATCATATGGTCAAACCAGTGAGGTTTGCCTCAGGAATGGAAACCTTACATCGACAAGGGGTAGAGATATTTGTGGAGATGGGACCAGAGCCAATTTTGCTGGGTATGGGACAGGATTGTTTACCATCTGAGTATGGAACCTGGCTACCGACATTACAGCGAGAGCACAGCGATTGGCAAGGAGTGCTTCAGGCTTTGGGGCAATTATATGTCCAGGGTGTGGCGATCGATTGGGAGAGCTACCATCGCGACTCCGGCTATAGTTCAGTTGGCTTGCCTACCTATCCTTGGCAGCGAGAACGCTATTGGATTGACGTAGAACAAAAACAACCTCTGCGGCAATCTGGCATACAGGTTGAAGAGGTTAAAGTGAAGCATACTCCAGAGATACCTAATCTCTGGATTAAATGTCCCCAACCCAATCCGCAAGCGAATTTACGCCTATTTTGCCTGCCTTATGCAGGAGGTGGAGCATCGATTTTTCATCTCTGGCATCGAGAATTGCCATCAAATGTAGAGCTTTGTCCCATTGAGCTACCTGGAAGAGAAAATCGCATTAAAGAAAAGCCAATTGACAATCTTGAAATTCTGACAGAGAAATTAGTCGAAGTTTTGCTGCAACATTTAGATAAGCCATTTGCGCTCTTTGGTCATAGTATGGGAGCACTAATTGTTTATGAACTAGCGAGGAAACTTCAACAAAAAAACGTCAGTCCAGCTTATCTATTTGTATCAGGTCGTCAGGCTCCTAACGAACCTGAATTCTATCCACCGTTTTATTTTTTACCTGATGCGGAATTTATTGAAAGGTTAACTAAGATTTACCCGAATATACCAGATGCAGTCCTCAAAGAAGAAGAACTCATGCAGTTGTTCTTGCCTGTCTTGCGAGCAGACATGACTTTAGCACAAACATATAGCAGTTCCCAAGTCGAGCCTCTTGATTGTCCCATTTTTGCTTTGGGTAGTCTTGAAGATGAGGAAGCTAGTTATGAGCGTCTTGTTAGTTGGCGTGAGTACACCCGTTCGTCATTTTCAGTACAGACATTTCCAGGTGGACATTTCTATCTGAATGAAAATAGACAACCCTTGTTGCAGTTCATATCTCAAACTTTACAAGACTATAGCAATCCTATTTGAGCTATCCTTTCCCTAAAACTCGCAAAAATTCTAGGGGGAGTCCATCAATATCAGCAATAAAAGCAACTTCGTAGACGTGATTTCCAATGATCTGTTGAGTAGGTTCCAGGAGAACTTTCAGTGGTTGAAACTGATCGGGATTTTTACTGGAAGCCTCATCAAATTTATTTTGCAGGGATTCTAACCAGGTTGGAAGATCTGTAGGAGTATCAGTTAACTCAAAAGACAAATGGTAGTATCCTACATAATGTTCATCACCAAAAGCATCGGGGGCAGGTTTGGGTTCCGGAATTTGGATCAGTTCGATACGTCCACCTAGTCCCTCCATCCAACAGGCTAGCGTTATCCCGGTGGTAAAGCGTTCAGAAACAGTAAATCCCAATTGTTCGTAGAAAGCGATCGCGCGGTGAATGTTCGCTGTACGAATCGAAGCATGATGCATTGGTTTGTTGTTAGTCTTACTCAAATAGACGGAAGTAGGGATAGCGTACAGGAACACCTGGTTCTTTTTCTAGATCGAAATTGATCACCTCCCAGCAACTGTCTGCTTCCGGTTCGGGGCTAAATTCCACCGGTAAACCATAAAGCCTAGGTTGTGCAGGCTCTGAGTTACCACGCCAAGGAGTGCTACGCTCTAAGTAGGAACTGACTAAATCCCGATAACGACTAGCAATAATCACTCGTGTCGCTCGGTAACCTTGTGTATAGAGTTTGTCTAGAGCTTCATGAATCTCAAAACGAATTCCATCGGGATGGGTGTGCTGGCGATACCATTTATCTTTCCACCGACGCCAGTGACGCCCTGACTGTAAATGAACCAATTCACCCGTTTTTGGGTTGGCCTCAAAGGCACCATGGCGAGGACACAGATAAGTATCTGTCAGTGTCAATGCCTGAATTACTTGGTGGCAGTGAGGACACTGAATCTCCGAACCAAATATGGGATACTGTGAACCTGAATTAATCATCAAGTACTTATCTGTGTTTTTAGCATGTGTACTCGTATCTATGGCTTTTTTATTATAGAATACACTCACTATCCCCGTGTGTGGTGATATCTATCCATAATCGTGAATCATTTTAATCAATCCTTATTGTCAACTACCTATTGGCCTACCCCTGACTTATCTCAAGCTGCTTTTATTGCTCCAAATGCAGTGGTTATGGGTCAGGTGTTGCTAGCAGCAGGAGTCAGCATCTGGTATGGTGCTGTTGCGCGGGGAGATGTGGAGCGCATTGAAATTGGTGAACGAACTAATATTCAGGATGGGGCGATTTTACACGGAGATCCCGGTAAGCCAACAATTCTAGAAGATCATATCACCGTTGGTCATCGTGCTGTGATTCATTCTGCTTATATTGAACGAGGTTGTCTGATTGGTATTGGTGCTGTTGTGCTAGATGGTGTCAGAGTCGGTACAGGTAGCATTGTTGGTGCTGGAGCTGTAGTTACAAAGGATGTTCCACCATTTTCCCTTGTCGCTGGAGTTCCAGCTAAACAATTGCGAGATATTTCTGAAGCCGAGGCAGCTGAACTTGTTGAACATGCCAAAGCATATGAGAAGCTAGCTCTCGTACATGCAGGAAAAGGAACTGATTTAGGCTTCTAGAGGAATATCACTTCGTTTTGTGCTGTGTGATACTTATATGTAGGCTGATTAGATGAACTATTATCAGCTTCTAATTGATAAATTCTTGTTCTTTCAGTATCTGCTTTTAAGTTCATGGTTTGACTTAAAGTTTTAAATCCCTTCTTAGTTATGACAATATCAATATCATCTCTTTGAGGAATTTCGACACGAGCATAACCCAGATCATTAGTCCATCTCGGTTCTGGTGCGCCATCAAAAATAAACTGTATTTTTGCTCCTTCTACAGGTTGTTTTTGCTCTGTTTGTACAACAAAGTCAACTTGTATTGGATTATCTATTTTAGGAATGTCAGAGCCATTAAAACTATAACCAGTCACTAATGCTATTACTAAGGCAACCAAAAACAATCCAAATTTAACTTGGTCAGGTAAGTTATTCACAAAGCTCTGCATAATACTCCTTGGTATCACTTTTATACTTAATCTTTAGTTGTGGAAACTAAAATGATGAATTGTTAGTTTTTACTTGAAGATAACTATTTTTCTAGCAGGTCATCCACCAATTTTGTGCCATTGGGAACAAATACTTGTAAACGGACAAAATCTGGATCACCTGGCTGCCATATTACTTGATACTTATATTGTCCATTCTTCCAAGTATATATTTTACGATTATTATTGCCGGAAACTTGAGGATTTGTAAGCCTAAGTGAATCTCCAGTGGAAATTTCTGTTCCTTTGTAATGATACACATTGTTTTCATATGATAAATCCAATAACCATCTATTACCTTTAAAGTGACCTAATGGTCTTGTTAACGTATGTCCATTTTCACTATTCGGTAGAATACCTGGTGGTTTCTTTGGTTCTATACCGGGGTACGGATATATAATAATCGGATTACCTTCTCCAGCAGATTTTGAATTATCAGAAATTTCTTCTTTCTCTAGTCTATAAGTTCTCGTTCTACGAGGATCTGCTTTTAAGTTCATTGTTTTATTTAAAGTTTTAAATCCCTCCTTAGTTATGTCAACATCAATATCATCTCTTTGAGGAATTTCGACACGAGCATAACCCTCATCATTAGTCCATCTAGTTTCTGGCGGACCATCAAATGTAAATTGTATTTTTGCTCCTTCTATAAATTCTCCTTGCTCCGTCTTCACAATCAACTCAACTTCAATGGTTTTAGGTGAAGATGAAGGTAAAATCCTCTCTAGTATATTAGACATGAATGGAGTACAGCCAGCTACTAACACTAGAGCGAAACTACTTATAGTAAGCGACATGAACCTATTCCCATGAGACAATTTCATTATAAAAACCTGGAGAATAACTTATTTGCGTAAGTTTAGTACTTAATCTTTTGCAGTAGAAACTAACTAGTGCAACAAGGCGGAAAGCAGAAGGAAAGAAAGCTTGTATGGAAAGCTTTTTAACCCTTTTTCACACTTTGATTATTTCCGTCGCGCTGCACTAGTGAGAAAACTCTGAATAAAGAAGAAAAATTTACAGGATAATCATGTATTCAAGGCAAGTTATAATAAATAACTTTGCGTTGAATACCTCCTTTCTCTTGTCATAATTTTTCTCCCCTGCTCTGAAATTCCCTGGTTTCTAATGCTTTCAGAACAATGGATAGTAATCTCTAATTATTTTTAAAGTTACCCAATAATCCCATTGGGTGGTTGAGCACCAAAACGTTGCATGGTAATTAGTTAAGAAAAAGCATATCTCTCAGATTTACAAATATCTATAATCAAATCTGCTTTCTTCCTGATGATGGTCTATTTAATTTTTTCCTACCTTGGCTTTTGCTTCTGCTAGCCTCTGCTCAATTTCACGCATCCTCTGATTGAAAGAAATTTTCGATGCACATCCTAAGTTTTGAGCTAAGGCAGCAATCATAACCTCAAATTGGGTTGTAACATTTTTAGCACCCGGCTTTTTGTACTTTTACCCAATCGAGATCGCGCCATAACTGCGAACATGCTTTGATTTTTTTCAGTGTAGCACGGCGTTATCGGGAAATGGCAACCCAGATTCAGCACACTAAAGTACAATACTATGAATTTCGGCTGTTTGGAGATTTTGCTTTTGCGATCGCCTACAACAACAACGTAAGTAAAGTATAAAAAGTTACTCTTATTTAAGAGTAAATTACGAATAAACCGATACTAAAAATGAGGTATGGAGAACACTACTGCTCTCGATGACATAATTTCTTCAGAGGGGTGAGGTGAAAAAAGGAGTGGGAGAGCTTTTTTGAGTAATGAGTAATGAGTAATGAGTAATGAGTGAAGAAACTTTTGTCAAATTCTCTTCCCTCCTGCCTCCTGCCCTCTGCCTCCTGCCTTGTTTCTGAAGAGCCTCCGTCAGCAAGAATCATCCACACTCTATGGATAATGGGTATCAATAAGCAAATGTTCTGTGGTAAATCGCGCCAATTTGCTTAAAAATAGAAAAATGAGAAAAAGTCAAAAAACTTTAATCCTTAAAGGAGGAAACTAAAAACATGGATTGGCGTATATTGATAGTTGCGTTGCCCCTACTCCTAGCCCTAGGCTGGGTAGCATTCAATATTGGTGCTCTTGCCTTGCAACAAGTTCAGGGCTTTCTAGATAAATCTGAATAAATAAATCCTCTAAGAGTACTGGAGCCTACAGTACTGGAAAGGATAAACAAGCCAGCTGTCATATAACTTGGGTGGACAGCTGGTTTAATGATGTTTAATTAGGGTTTGCTGCATAAGTGTGGAAGCTATGCCAAACATCGATTTGAAGCATTTTTGTGCCTTAGGAGTGCCGTGGAAATTGTATCGATGGGCTCCAGAAACCTTGCACTTTCATGGGAAATCCCTGGGTAACCTTGGGGAATACAAGTGCTCAAAACGAGGATAAATGCTTAATTCCTTCTGACTTGTTACTTTTTACTTGTTACTTGTTACTTATTCAGTAATCCCTAATTATTGTTGCCTCCGAAACCTTCAACGAAACCCTGGAAGACATTAAATATACCCAATATGTTGCTGAGGGGGTCTAAAATCTGACCTACGGTATCTGTAAAGGAAGTCAGTCCAGAACGATTGATCACGATGATATCATCAGGGCGCAGAGGAGGATTGGTTTCCTCATTGACTCCTGCTTCAAAATCTACCGATATTTTCCGCTTTTCTACTGTGCCATTGCGGTTGAGGCGAATCAACTCTACAGAACCGCGATTAGCACGAACTTCATCAAATCCCCCAGCTGCTAAAATTGCGTCATTCAAAGGAGCATTTGGTCTAATTTCTACTACCCCAGGGCTGTCTACTTCTCCAACCACATTTACCTGGATAATATCAGGAGCAAAACTCGAATCAGCTAACTCAGTTACCTCATCGGCAAAAGGCTCTTGAGCTGTAGGTATTACCACCAAGTCACCTTCTTGCAACAGAATATTTTGAGAGAAGTCACCTCCTTTCAACAGTTGCCACAAATCAACATTAATCACTTGCTGTGAGCCGCTTTTCGTTAGCCGTTGTACCTGAATATTACGCATATCTGCTAATTGGGTAACACCCCCAGCAGCTTGGAGAGCTTGGGCAACTCTTGGTGGGTCACCAGGTCCTCCACCTGTAGCGACAGCATCAGTGGTTCCTGAGACGATATAAGGTCCTGGGCGCTCGACTTCTCCAGTAACTGCAATCTTAACAGGTCTGGTTTCTTCTGGTGAAAAGCTGGCAGTTGCCAACAGGGTATTCTCCACTGTATCCACACTAGTAGTGGCAGGGATAAAAATTTCGTCTCCATCCCTCAAACTAATATCTTGGCTCAGATTGCCGTTCTGGAACAACTCCCAGAGATTGACATTACAAGGGGCAGCATTACGGCGTCGGATGCGCACCTCACGAACTGCTGAGGCACGGGTAATACCTCCGGCTAGGTTAATAGCTTCGGTTACCTTAGGAAAATTGTTCTCATCAGTCAGAGGTATGGTGTAAGAACCAGGACGATTTATTTCCCCTGCTAGGGCAATAGTCATGGGACGTGCAGCTACCAGTGTTAGGGTAACCAGAGGTCTTTTAATATAGCGAGCGTATCGACTGGTAATTTCTGCATTGGCAGCGGGGATGCTTAATCCCTGAACAGAGATACTACCAATCACCGGCAAGTTGAGCCTACCATCCACTAGTACTTCAAACTCACCACTGTATTCGGGAACATCAAAGACATCCACACGGAGTTGATCCCCTGCTCCGAGCAGATAAGCTTTTTCGACTGGTGCTGTATTAATGCCAGTGGAGTTGACAGCTACACAAGCTGGCAATTGTCTCACCGGTACTGTGTTAATTCCAGTGGAAGTGGCAGGATCACGAAGTGGTAATGCTGATGGTGAAGGACTATTACTTCCACCGATAGGGTTTGGTTCAGGAACTGGTAATTGTATCGGTGTTTCTGTGTTAACTTCAGCGGGAGGGATGGGGATAAAAGTAGGAAGTTGCGCTTTTACTGGAGCAGGTATAATGGCAAGAATACTTAGTAAAATTACACTAGTAAGTGGTTGAGTTAGCTGTTTTTGGGAAGTGCTACGATTGATTATCGTATAATACAATTTACTGTCCATAAATAAAATCCATCCACTTTTTGGACTCGACCTGTTGGTTTAACTCTCCAAATCTATGTAGTTTCCTAGATTCAGAGCAATTATTTTATTTGTTTATTTAGATGTCCTTAAATAACCATACAAGGGTTGAGATTACGAGTCAGGATATTTTGATGAATTCATCAGGAATAATCGCTAATGAGTAATAAGTAATAAGTAATAAGTAATAAGTAAAGAGTTTATTGTGGCTTACTGAATAAGTCCTTGGGTCAAGTTGAGGAGGGAAAACTAGCCTATGAAAACAAGCCCCTACGATGGGTACATTCTTTCCTAGAAATCACCTAAGTGCTGTTGAATTATTCAGCAAGCTCTAACTAACCGCCACCAACAATAGTAACAATTTCAATTTTATCCCCCTCTTGAACCTGAGTTTGTGACCAAAACTGTCGATGAAGAATTTCACCATTGTATTCCACTGCTAAGAGGCGTGGGTTTAAGCCTAGCTGTTCTAAGAGTTGGGGTAACTGAGTTGAACTCGAACAGCTATGAACTTCACCATTAACTTGAAGAGTGATTTGCTTAGATTGGTTATTCATCAGATTGATAAACGCGAACTTCAAGGCGACGGAGAGTTTGCTCTTTGGTAAGCTGAGATAAAAAATATTGGGTAACTAAGGTAGGTTGTTCTGCTTGCATAATCGCACGAACAATAGCCACCCGCTGAGCACCAGCACTCAGAACTTCTTGTAAGTTACTCGGATCAATTCCCCCGATCGCGAACCAGGGTACAGTTGCATTCTGGGTGGCATACTTGACATACTCTAGACCAGCGGCAGCTTTACCAGGTTTGGTGGGTGTATCATAAACTGGTCCAACACCGATGTAATCTGCACCTTCTGCGATCGCACGGTGCATTTCATCGGGGTTGGTGGTAGAACGACCAATTAGGCGCTGTGGTCCGAGTAACTGTCGTGCTAGATTTATTGGCACATCATGTTGTCCCAGGTGAACTCCATCTGCATCAATTGCCAAGGCTAAATCTACCCGGTCGTTCATAATAAACAGGGCACCATAGTGATGGCAGAGTTGGCAGAGTTTTTGACCATGGGATATTTTTACCGTATCATCTGCCGTTTTTTCCCGATACTGTACTATAGTAAGTCCCCCTTGTAGGGCAGCCTCAACGGTGGAAAACAGCTGTTCATTAGTAGCAGTAACCAGATAAAGTTGCGATCGCTGGAGTAGTTGATAACGGTGGGATGCCAATAGATTGCTCTCTAGGGTATAAACCCGGTAGCGCATTTGCTTGCACAAGCTCCCCATTACTGGATTGTTCAGTTTGCCATATTCTTCCAAGACTCGCAGTGCCTCTTGAATACGGCAAAAATTAGCCTGTAGCACCTGCTGGATGCTCAAGCGTTGTTCTTCCCCAGGATGAGTTAGTTCGGTACCTATATCTCCAGGGGTATCGCGCCAGTCTCGGAGATCCTGAGTATGCCAGCTAGCTAATTCCTGGCGCATTTCCTTGCAATCAGCAGCAAACTCAAGATTGTTGAGCCCAAAGCGACACCACTCTTCAATAATCCGCAGTCCTTCTCTAGCTCGATCTAAATTGGCATCCAAAATGCGGCAAATAGCTGGCGGTTGCCATCTTCGGCCGTTATATTGCTCGCTCATCGCGAACCACTCCACTACTGTTTATGATGACACGACTGTTCAAGAGAATAATTTAGTTAATTTGCCGTAAAAGTAGAATTACACCAAAACTCTTCATCACTTACCAGTTATTACTGTTCATTGTTGAGATCTTTTGGTGTCACCGACAGTTATTTTAAACTGGATATTATATACGAAAAAAGTATAACAAACAACTCCTCAAAATTAGATTTATTGTATCCTCAGTGGGACATAAGTGGTCAGAGCCATTATTAAATGGACTTATTCAGCAAGCCCTATTTCCCTTAGTAACAAAAAGGGGTGGGAAAGCCAAATGATGCTAATTAAAGCCCTAAGATGACTCTGGCAATGTTAAAATAAATCAGCACACCTAAAACGTCAACTACTGTGGTGATAAACGGTGCTGACATCAGAGCAGGATCTAAACTAAGGGATCGGAAGAGAAACGGTAATGCTGAGCCAGCAACAGAAGCAAGAATCGCGATCGCAATTAGACTAGTTCCTACACATACAGCAACAAGACCATGTTCTATCGAGAAGGGAGCGAAAAAACTCCAATTTTGTAGCAGTAAGTAAGCCCATACTGTTGCTACTGTTCCGAGAATTGTCCCCAGAATGGTTCCAGCTAGAGCCTCTCGCCAAATAACCTGAGCTGTACCTAAGTCACGAATCTCATCTGTATTTAAGCCACGGATGACTACTGTTGAAGACTGAGCACCAACATTACCTCCAGTACCAGTTAGCAGAGGGATAAATGCTGCTAGTAGCACCATTTGCTTCAAGAGCTCCCCCTGGGATTGGATAATTGTACTGGTGACACCGTTGGTAAATAGTAAGACAAATAACCAGACAACTCGTCTACGAGCAACGGTTAACAAATTCGTTTGAAAATAATTGTCACCCCCCGATTGCACGCCGCCACCCAAGGCATAGATATCTTCTGTTGCTTCCTGCTCTATAATGTCAATAACGTCATCTACTGTCACAACCCCTACTAATCGTTTTTCTTTATCAACAATTGGTAGGGCAAATAAATCATATCGTTGGATCATACGTGCTACCTCTTCTTGATCTGTATCAGTAGGGACACTAACCAAATCACGAGTCATAATTTCCCCTAGGGTTTTTTCTGGGGAGGAAAGCACCAAATCTCGCAGTGAAACGATTCCTGTTAAGCCTCTAGAGTTATCTGTAACATAGAGATAATAGATAATTTCCGAAACATTTGCTAAACTGCGAATCCTTTCCAGGGTTTCAGTAACAGTTAAGTTTTCTTTAAGAGAAATGTATTCAGGGGTCATAATCCGCCCAGCTGTATCCTCCTCATAACCCAACAGCAAGGCAGTAGTTTGGCGTTCTTTTGGACTCAGTTCTGCTAACAGACGCCGGACAATTTTTGCTGGTAATTCGTCAAATAATCGTGCTCGGTCATCTGGGGACATTTTATCAACAATGTCAATGACTTCCTGACGCTTGAACTCCTCAATCAACGACTGTTGGACAGTAGAATCCAGATATTCATAAACTTCAATCGCCTCATTTTTGGATAGTAAGCGGAAAGCAATCACTTGCATCCCTTCTGGCAACCCTTCAATTGCTTCAGCTATATCTACTGGTTGCACTGGCACTAACAGCGCTTTTGCTCCCTGGAGGTTTTCTTGCTCCAGCAGCATTAACATTTGTCTACGCACCAGCTGGCGAAGTTCACTGCGCGAGATAGTTTGGAGGGAAGTTGTGTTTTCAGTCAAGGCAAGCCCTCCAATTGAGTTCTAGGTTGAGTGCTAACTTCAGTCTAGGGAGTTTCAGATGGGAGATTTGAGATTTTGAACCACAGATATCACCTTTTTGTAAATATTTTCTGGGTAATTGATTGCAATTAGTAGTTACAGCGGTTTTCATCTAAGTGAAGTACAGAGTTTGTTGCTTGAAGGCAGGAGGCAGAAGACTCCGAGGCAGGAGTAAGATGTACCTCATTAAGCTGCAAAGTGCTGTATATTAGAGATTTTGGTCCTCACCTTAGGTAAATTAAATCAATTGGATTAACATTTTGCATGGTGTATATTGACCACTACATATTCAAGGTGACTAGAAATTATACCAAATCCGGGTGAACTACCCCGTTTTTTTGCCAACAGTAGGGGATAAGCTTGGAGCCTTCTGCCTCCTGCCTTCTGCCTTCTTGCACTAGTGCAAGAAGGCAAAAGTAACTGACCAGTTTGATATCGTTATAATCCTTACTCTATAAGCATTCTAAATTCTAAATTCTAAATTCTAAATTCCGCGCAGCGGCACTAGCGTCTCAAACAATTATCACAACGATCGCACCTAAACCCTGCTGCTTCCTTCGTAAAGCCAAAAGCTCTTAACAGAAATTGCCAACGGCAGTTGCGGGTAGTTAAATATTGAGTCATTTGGGATTGTATCTGTTGCTGGATACCACTCAACTGGTCGAGGGAGCGGGATTTAGTTGAAGACTGTTTGCGGTAATGGAAGGGATCTTGCCACTCTAATTGTCCAGCACTATGGAGGAGAGCTAGAGCAACTGCACCGTCACGAAATTTCCTTGCTACCGCTGCCACTTCTCCTTGATCTGGTAATTTATTGATCAGCCCTTGGGCATGTTGATATTGCGATCGCAACTTATTCTCAAAAAATTCCCGTCGTTGCTTATCCTCGGGATTGAGCCAGCCTGTGGGTTCACTTACCAAGGTTAAGGCAGCTGCTGGCTTACCATCTCTTCCCCCTCGACCTACTTCTTGAATATATTCTGATAATAGTTGGGGAGCTTGAAAATGCACTACCCAGCGGACATTTGGTTTATTGATACCCATGCCAAAGGCACAGGTGCAAACTACAAATTGAGTTTTTCCGCCTAACCAACTAGCTTCAATTGAGCGGCGCTCTTGGGCACTTAACCCAGCATGGTAAGCTGCTGTTGTATAACCTAGTTGCCTAAACCACTGGGCTAAATCCTCACTATCTCTTCGGGAACGGACATAGACTAAACCTGCTTGTTTCGCTCTTGCTTGGATAAACTTCAGCATTTGCTGTCGGCGCCCTCTAGGTGTCCAGACAATCTGCACCTTGAGATGGAGATTTTGTCGATAGGGACTGATTAAAAAGACTTCTGGTTGGTGTAGTTGCAAAACATTGCAGATGGTTTGTTGGGCGCTGGGATCTGCGGTAGCAGTGAAGGCGGCGATGCCAAAGGAACTTCGCTGTGCTAGGTTCCCTATTTTTGTCCCCTTTGATTTACTTTGGAGTAAGGCTGTTCGTACTGCACCCAAACGTCGATAAGCTGGTCTAAAGGTGTCGCCCCACTGTACCAGACAATGAGCTTCATCCAAAATCAACCCATTAATCTTGAGCTGCGGTTGGCATAGTCGTTCCCACACCGGAGCACTGAGTAGAGTTTCTGGGGACAGATAAAGCAATCTTAGCTGTTGCTTTTCTAATGCTTGGAGAGTTTGCTTGCGTTTCCAAGAAGGTATTTCACTGTGTAACAAGGAAGCGGGTAGCTTGCGCTCATGGAGTTCCTGTACCTGATTTTCCATCAGAGCTACCAGAGGGGAAATTACTAAGGTTAATCCAGTTTGTAGCAGGGCTGGGAGTTGAAAGCAAATTGACTTGCCACCACCAGTCGGCAACACAATCAGCGCATCTCGTTTTGACAGCAGAGTGCGAACAATTTCTCCTTGAGGTGGGCGGAAATCATCATATCCCCAGATTTTCTGAAAAGCAGCGCGGACATGATTCCAGGATGTGGTGGGATTATTATTCATTCTTGTAAGTAGGGAGCAGGGAGTAGGGAGTAGTAGTATTGGTGTCAACTTAAGCTGAAAAGCGCTTGAAGCTGGGGGAGCTGGGGGAGCTGAGGGAGCTGGGGAAGCAAGAGAATGCTCCTGTCGCTGGCTCTTTCTCCTATTAATCAGGTAGGGTAACGCTACGCGCTCAGTTGAAGTAGAACGCCTTGAAACAATCAATTGGCAAGGGTTGTGGCTTAAGTTGACACGAATGATGGCCATTCGCCCCTACTTTCATCACCTGGTGGTGAAATTGTTTCATCGGGACTGCCTTCTGCCTCCTGCCTCCTGCCTTCTGCCTTCTGCCTCCTGCCTCCTGCCTCCTGCCTTAAGGATAAGGCTTGAGCATTTTTCCAGTTTGATAGACATGGAAAACTTCTGTCACTGCCCCTCCCCGTCGAATCGGTACTGTGGCAATCTCCTGGAAACTGCTAAAGTAAGCTCGATAGGAATCCGTTAGTTGAAATAGGTCATGAAAGCGCTCAAGGGTAACGTATAGTCCCTCTTTCCCCAACCATTGCTCTGGTTGAGACCAGAAAGCAAAGCCTCGCACATCCTCACCGAAGCAAGTAATTGGTGTGGTAGTAATCGGACTAAGAGCCATACCTACCATACCACCTAAGTAAAAGCCATTGGTAAAGACAAAGCCCGAGTCCTGCAAAGCTTGGTTAAGGATAGGGGATTCCTTAAAACCTCGCCGCAGTTGCATAATATCGATCAATTCTGTTGAAGGGTCATCTTTAACAGATAAGAATCCTCCTAGTAGGGCATATTGACCGGACTTTTGCAATGTACCAGTAGTTACATGTAAGAGTACTAAAAGGATACAGCTCCCTAAGAATAGCCCTGAACCTTGCAACCAGCGTCGCACCCAACGCTGAGATTGCTGCTGCCAGCTAAGAGCTTTGTCTCCTAGTAACAAGGTTAGCCCCCAAAATCCCGGCATTGACCAAGTTGGTAAAATTGGTTGAGCTCCTCCTAAGAGGGTAAATCCGATAGTTAGGGGTAGGGATACCCATAAAATCAACAACTGCTTTGCTGCTAGATCTTTATTGCTGGTTAATGGTAGTGGTGGACTAGTGGCAACACCACTCAAATCAGCACTATTATCTTTCCCCCAGCTCCCTCTAGTTCCTTGCCCCGCGTCCCCGCGTCTCCGCGTCTCCGCGTCTCCCCATCTCACCATTTCCCATAGCGATAGCGAAACGCTGCTGCAAGCAGATCGCAAACTTACCCACCATAAAGGGAATCCCATCGTAGGAAACAGATAACCGATTCCAGCTAAAAAAGCAACTGCAACGCCCAGCAAATCATAGCCACTTTTGGTTTCCTCTGACCCTGGTTGAAAGCGCAAGGATAATTGAAAGCGAAAGGAGACCCAATCATGCTGCATATTCCAGAACCAAATGGGAAAGAGGGTGAGGATAAATAAGCCTAACCCTAACCACGCCCAAGGGGATAGTAACGCACAGCGATGGCGAGGACTGGTTAAGCAGAAACCCACTAGTCCTAAACCCAGAATAAAGCCATGATATTTACCCAAACAAGCCAAGCCGACTAAGACACTGAGAATGGCTAAGCGATAGCTAGGGCGGTAGGAAACTTGCCAACTACCGGAGGGCGAAGCATTTGGACTGTATACTTTGGGTTTCTTTGATGAATTATCGCCCAAATGCTTCGCCCCTACATCAGATTCTATTACTCTCTCATCCTCTGTAGATTGTCCAAAAAATTCGTAAGCTGCTAAACATAAACTAGCCGACCAGAAAAAGATCAGAGGAGAGTCTGGTAAGCTGAGAACACCAAAACCAACCTGAAAGATGGGAATGATGGTTGCGATCGCTAAAGTTAGTCTGGCAGCTTTAAGACCAAATAGTTGAGCACTCGTCAGATAAAGCAGGAATAAACTGCCTGTATACAAAATCAAGGTTGCCAGACGGATAGTGAATTGAGAAACAACTCCTGTTATCCAAGGACCAAAACCAGTAGTGAGTGCCACTAACACTGGATGATCAAAATAGCTCCAATCCAAATGCAGGCTATAGAGGTAGTAGTAGGTTTCATCAATGCCTGGGTAGAGCCAAAAAGCAATGATACTCCGAAATAGTAGTCCCCCAAGCAGTAACCAAAGTACTGACTGATTGGCTTTATCAGCCAACCATTTCTGAACCATCTGCATTAGACTACCTTTGTCCTTGATAAACTAACCAACTGATTCATTTTCTCTGATTGATTGTAGGTTGGGGGTAGGGATAGCGTAACCCAACACAGTGTACCAGGCGTGTTGGGTTGATTGAAGCAATAGATTTCCAACAAGACCATTCTCAATTTTCAATTGACAATTTAACAAATAACAAAATAGTTATCAAAGACCTTGACGCCAGTATTCCAGTCCGTTGACAATCGCTTCTTCCAACCACTTACCAAATCGCTCCTCAAGACTACTGAGTTCATCTGCATAGGAGAAGTTAAAGGGTGATTCAGACAAAGGCTGAATATCGTTAATCATATCGTTGATACTACCTTCACTCTCATCATTAGCATCTTTACGATAAGCACAAGCCGAACAAACCAATAAACCTAAATACTCGCGCCCTAGCCCATGAAATGATAACAACAGTTCGGTACGTGATTCCATTTTGATCACTAGTTGTATCCAACTGCTGTAACTTTGAGTATTAGCGAAGTAGCGCTGTTGTTTGGCTGTCTCGACAATTGGGTAACGATGATAGTAGGAGCGCTCATCTGTTGCTGATGCACTGTTTAAATATACCTTGGCGTTTGGTACTAAGTTCTGAATCGCTAGGGTAATTTCGTCGGAGAGTTCATCAAATCGATGAGATGCTAAGTCAAAAAGCGTAGTAGCGTAGTTTTCTGCCTCTTGGCATCTTTGGGAAATTGATGCTTGCTGACGCTGTTTTAAGGTTTCGGTAATCGATGCTAAAATGGTACGAGCTTGTCTGGTTTCTGACAATACTTGTTCTGAAAGTCCGAGACTGCGGATAAATGATTGCTTCTGGCTTTTGGCAAATAAATCAATCAAGCTAGAAAGACTGCCGTGATCTGCTTGTTCTAAAGCAGTAATATATGCAGAACGGTCATCACGAGTCAATGCCAACGGAAACCAACCAGCCTTAATAAAAACTAAGCTAGCAAGACAACGAGCGACTCGACCATTACCATCTTGAAAAGGATGAATTTGTGTGAATCGGTGGTGTAGCCATGCAGCCTCGACTTCAGGTGCAACTTGGCTCTCCTGATGCTGCTGATGCCACTGCACCAGATTATCCATCTCAGAAATAACCTGCTCAGGAAGTGCATACTGATGAACTATACCATCAGGTCGCAAGGGATTATTAGACCATTGTTTCCACTCACCTCGTAATATGGGTATGTTTTTAATTTTTCCTGTCAATGGATCAAATGCTTCTGTTGTTGCTTGATGTTCTGTGAGCACTTGATGCAGTTGCTTAATGTAGAAAGTAGTGAGTTCCCGTTGTCCACCAACAAAGTCAAATAATCCTTCAACTGCTGCCTCTTGAGAGCGAATCAAGGCAATGACTTGTCTGGCAGGTTTGTCTGTTGCTCCGTGAGGAATTAGAGCTTCATCAATTCCTTGCTCAATCAGGATACGGGTAATACCTCGGTCAATCGCGTACAATCTTTCGATAATACCAGTTTCAATCGCTATCTCACGACGCATTTTCGTCATATAGGACTTAAATGCACCAGACTCCCGCAGCCGCTGTGCTTGTTCATTCCACACTGTTACCAAAGGTGGCAATTCTGAACTAGCCATTGTCTGCCAGTTTTGAGTTAAATCCTCAATAGGTTGCCATTCTCTGGAATTCGGCGGATTCATGTTAGGGTAGCGATCGCATTAGATCCACTTTACGGTAGTAAGCGCGACTTCATCATTTTAACTGCTCAAGCTCTTTTGATTTCTTGAGGCTCTGTGGATAGATGCGTATTATCAGCAAATTAATTATGAACACAGTTGAACTTCGACATCAAATTAACCAATGGCTTGACCAACTATCACCAGAACATCTAGCTTTAGTAGCTAACTTTGTAGATTTTTTGAATCAGAAACAACTTAAGGGGGTAATTATTTCACAAAACAATCTCTCGGAGGTTGTCCAAACTGAAATACCTGAGTCTATACCGAAGGCTAACTCTAGTACTCAGGGTTCTACCCTTGCCGATCTGCTAGAGTTTGCAGGTATTTGGGAGGGAGACGATCTCAGAGAATGTTTGAAATGGGTTCATCAAAGCCGTTTAAGTAAGTAGGTGAAAAAAAACGATCATTGGATTTGTAGGGGCGGGTTTAGCTAAGATGCTTGCTACGTGTCCTGTTTCTCTCCTTCAAAACCCGCCCTGCCCATGTGAGTTTATTTATGCCCA
>JAAHGL010000110.1 GCA_010692635.1 Symploca sp. SIO2C1
CTCATCAATGCAATTTCCTTGCATCTTCTTAAC
This sequence comes from Symploca sp. SIO2C1, assembly GCA_010692635.1. GTDB lineage: Bacteria > Cyanobacteriota > Cyanobacteriia > Cyanobacteriales > Coleofasciculaceae > Caldora. The sequence goes on from JAAHGL010000110.1 coordinate 34, forward strand.
CCATAATCCCCTTTAAAGACTATTCTAAACTCCTAAACTCCTATTCTCCTGACTCCTGACTCCTGACTCCTGACTACTTATTCAGCAAACCCTAGCTAGCGATCGCCTTGTCTACAAGATTTGTTATCACACAGTGAAAATAAGAGCCGCCCCACTGGTAGCGCACCGCCCGCTACGAAGGTCAAAAACAAGGTCTTTTCCTCTTTCCTCTTTCCTCTTTCCTCTTTCCTCTTTCCTTCTGCCCTCTGCCTTGTTTCTTCCGAGATTAGCTATTAGCCATTAGCCATTAGCCATTAACCATTAGCCATTAACCATTAGCCATTAGCTTTGAGCGTGTTTCTTCAGAGAATACCTGGGGTTTTTGTTAAAATTATTAAACTTAAAGTAAATTATCTCCCTTTTATGCATCTGACTTACTTCGGAGCAAACAGCTGGCTAGTGGAACTAGGACAGCAAAAGATACTCATTGACCCCTGGTTAGTGGACTCCTTGGTCTTTGGTAATCTTCCCTGGTTCTTCAAAGGTGACAAACCAGCAGCCCTTGACTCTCTTCCTAATCAGATTGACTTAATTCTACTTTCTCAAGGTTTAGAAGACCATGCCCATAAACCAACTCTAAAACAACTGGACAAGACTATTCCTGTAGTTGGTTCCATCAGCGCTGCTCAAGTAGTAGAACAGCTAGGCTATACTCAAGTTACTAGTCTCCCCCCTGGTGAAACATTCATCCTGGGCAATCAAATTGAAATCAGGGCAATGGTGGGAGCACCGCTTGGACCACTACAAGTAGAGAATTCCTATCTTCTCAAACAGTTAGATAATGATACAACCCTCTATTATGAGCCTCATGGCTATCCCCCTGATGAATTGAAGAATTATCTTCCAGTGGATGTAGTCATTAGTCCCGTACTGAACTTGGAACTACCCCTATTAGGACCAATCATTCAAGGCAACACTACAGCTTTACAATTGGCACAATTAGTACAACCCCAAGTGTTTCTGCCAACAGCAGCAGGAGGCAATGTGCAATATACAGGAATCCTGGATGCTCTGCTGCGCACCTTTGGCAGTGTGGAAGAATTAAAGTCCCAACTAGCAAAGCATAACCTTTCCACCCAAGTGATTGAACCTCCACCAGGGGAGCCTGTTGAACTGAACCTGAGTCGTACCGTGGTGTAATTGCCGAACCTCTAGACAGCAGCATACCCAAAGCCGGAAACGTTAAATTGGCAATGGTATTTAGGTAAATAGCTGGGAGATTCAACATGCTGGAGTTATATCAATTTGAACTGTCCCAATACTCAGAAAAAGTCCGGTTCATCCTCGATTACAAGGGACTAGAGTATCGCAAGATTGAAGTAACACCAGGAGTAGGACAGATCGACATCTTCAAAATGTCTGGTCAAAAACAGGTACCAGTACTCAAAGATGGAGATACAGTGATTAGTGATTCTACCGCGATCGCGATGTATTTGGACCGCAAGTATCCAGAAAAACCCCTAATTCCAGAGGGCTCTAGAGAAAGGGGACTCTGCTTAATGATGGAAGAATGGGCGGATGAGTCAATTGGTGTCAAAAGCAGGAAAGCTCTGTATGGAGCCTTAACCCAAAATCAAAGCTTTAGGACCTCTTTTTTGCCCAATAATACTCCCGATTTGTTCAAGACTCTAGTCGGTGCTGTCCCTCCAGAATTGCTCAAGGCTTTGGGGGCTGGTGTTGGTTTTAGCTCAGACTCGGTAAAAGAAGCGAAAGATGCTCTCAAGCAAGACTTAGAAGCCCTAAGCTTAATTCTACTAGATAGCCCCTATCTGATAGGTGACTCCCCTTGCTTAGCTGATTTTGCAGTAGCTGGTTTAAGTATCGTTATCAAGCTTCCTAGTGGACCCTATCTAGATGTGCCGGAAACCGTTAGAGGCAAAGGAATCCCAGGCTTAGTTGATAGTGGTCTTTATGAAACATTTTTCGACTGGCGCGATCGCCTCTATAACGATTATCGCCAACCTTTGCCATCTACTGCAACCAATAGTTCTTCACCCAAATCAATTGACATTGATTAATTCATCAATTTCCTTCAATTCTGGGGGACTTTGAGTCCTAGCTCCCCCAGAATTGGATGCCTCACAAGGGTAGATTTTTAATATTTCGGTCAAAATAAGACAAGGAAGGAAAGTAGACAAGTAGACCAGGAAGATTTTTGACGAAGTTGACTGTTACCTAGCGCCTAGCGCTATATGTGGTGTAGCTGTGTAAGTCCTGAGCTATAGCAGTTCTCCCATCCGTGAGGTACAGATCCAATTCCCAATTCCCAATTCCCAATTCCCAAAAACCAGTATCTTTGTGCCTCATCTAAATGAGAAACGCTATATATATTGTTTCAATGTACACAAGAGTGTCCTAACCGTTGTGGCGGTTGCTATACCAAAATCTCTTTACTGAATCTTCATCTACTCTCAATAAGACTTTATCAAAGCTTTATAGATCTTGTCCGGATTTAATTTAAGATCATTTTAGTTCTTAAGTTAGGCATCAAATATCCTAATTTTCTCTGGATAAAGTATTTTCTGGTGAGCTGGTCTTTACTTAAGGAATAGTTATGGTAATCAGATTTATTTGGATTACTGCTATCTCCAAGAAGTGATCAACTTCTCTGGTATCGTAGGCAATCTCAGTCTTTTTACTGAGAATTTCCGGAGAAAGATTGCTGAATTGATTGAAATTTCAATCATTAAAATCATTGCCAGTCAAGGCTTTGAGCTATTAATCATTATTAATATTAGTGGTTGGTTATAGCCAGGTACTAACGATAATGCGGTGAATGTTAACAGTAACTAACCGGATTATAGAGTGCTGCTGAGATAGTGGTTATCAGCGATGACTACTTTTGCAAACACACACACTTTTAAGGGAAACTCAACATGTTAGACATCAAAGATGCAAGGGACAACCGACTGTATCGGGTGTTGAATTATAGTGCAATAGAGCAACAAAAAACTCTGGAAAGTCCCTCCAAAACCTCTAGCACTATTGTTTTTATCGACTCAGGGGTTGATGATTATCAAAGTTTGGTTGATGGTGCGGTACCGGAGGCTGAGGTAATTGTTCTGGACTCTGCACAGGATGGGATTGAACAAATTACCAAGGTACTGCAAGGACGCACTGAGATTGCTGCTATTCATATTATTTCCCATGGTTCGCCGGGGTGTTTGTATTTAGGGAATAGTCAACTTAGTCTAGATACTCTAAATCACTATGCTGCACAAATAAAGAGCTGGATTCCTTCAACTTCTGTTACTCAGGAAGGTAAGTCTGCTTCTATTCCGATTCTGCTCTACGGTTGCAATGTAGCTGCTGGGGATGCAGGGGAAGAGTTTTTGGCACGACTCGGACAACTGACAGGGGCAAATATTGCGGCTTCTGCCAAGCGCACTGGTAGTGCTGCATTGGGAGGAGACTGGAAACTGGAACTTACGACAAGTAATATTGAAGTACCGTTGGCATTTCCAGCAGCAGCACGAGCAGCTTATGGCTCAGTTTTAGCTACTCCTAAAGGACAGTGGATCGCCCAGGGACCGAGTCCAGCAACGGGAGGGCAAGTTGAGAATGTTACTCCAAATAACGAGGTGGCTGGGGCAATTCATACGGTGCTTGCTCACCCTGAGAACGCAGACATTCTTTATATTGGTACTGTCAATGGTGGCATCTGGAAAACAACGAATGCAACGGACAGCAGTCCTAACTGGACACCCCTGACTGATAATTTGCCAGGGAACTCCATTGGCGCAATGGAATTCGATCCGATTGATAAAAGCAATCAAACTATTGTTGCTGGTATTGGTCGCTTTAGTTCTTTCAGCCAACGTGGTGGACCTTTAACGGGTCTGATAAAAACCACTAACGGAGGAAAAACTTGGACTCAACTTGGAACATCCGATAACCTGGACAATGATAATGACGGTCTGGTTGACGAACCGGATGAAACTCTGTTATCGGAAGAAAATATTTCAGGCGTTGCTTCTCGTGGGAACAGCATCTTGGTCAGTACTAGTAAAGTCATCGACCGCTTTAATAATATTTTTATTGGGGGTGTCTATCGCAGTATCGATAGTGGTGCAACCTGGAAGCTCTTAGATGGTATGAATGGACTTCCTACTGGAGCTGCCTTCGATCTAGTAGGTGACCCAACTGACAACGAGCGCTTCTACGTATCAGTTCAAGGTCAAGGTATTTTTCGGTCTGATAATGGTGGCGCGAGTTGGATTGATATTTCTAGCGGGGACACAGCCCTAAATACAGCTATCACAACAATTACTCCCGCACAGCGTGGAATAGATAACAATAACACAGAGATGGCAGTTGCCAGTAACGGTCGTTTATACGCTGCGGTTTTGTCCGATGGACAACCTTCCTATATCGGATATATCAACAATCCAACGGCAACCAATCCAACTTGGACTGAAATGGATTTGCCAGTTACCCAAGAGCGTGATCGTGACTTTGAAGGACTCAGTCCCAGACAAAAACCTGGTGGTCAAGGAAATATCCATTTTTCAATCATTGCCGATCCGAATAATCCGAATACAGTCTATATTGGTGGCGATCGCCAAGACGGTCCATTTCGGGATGCGATGGGGAACGTTGTCGGAAATGCCATAGGAGCCAATGATTTCTCTGGGCGTCTATTTCGGGGAGATACGACTCAAGCTCCTCGGACTGATACTAGTCCAGGCAGTACAACAAATATTAACTCTCCCCAGTGGCAGCCTTTAACTCATGGTCCGGGTGGATTTAGTGGAGGCGGAACAGTTAATAACAGTGCACCGCACGCCGATTCTCGCGAAATGACCTTCGATGCTAACAGCAATCTTATTGAAGTAGACGATGGAGGTATCTACCGCCGCACTAGTCCGCAGAACGCTGACGGCGATTGGTTCTCAATCAATGGCAATTTGCAAATTACTGAGATCTACAATATTGCCTATGACCCCGTGTCCAACATTATCATTAGTGGCAATCAGGATACAGGAACAACGCAGCAAACAATGCCTAGTTCAGGTATTTGGGACAGTGTTGCTCTAGCTGATGGTGGTGATGTTGCAATAGATGCCACTAGTATCAAGGATGTTTCAATTCGTTACTCTAGTCGGCAGGAATTTGGTGGCTTTAAACGTGAGTTTTACGACAAAGATAATACAAAGTTAGATAACGAAGAAATTCCGATGACGGTGACTGGAGCAGGTGGAGCAAATCTCAGAAGCACTGGCTTTGACTCAACTCTTCGGTTCCGGAATGTCCATCCCTTTGAATTGAATACCGTTAACCCAAAGCGAATGCTCATTGGGACAAATTTCTTGTATGAATCTACAGACCAAGCTGATAACTTAAACTCATTGGCAGGTTTAACCGACCTAAATTCAGATGGAATTGATAACGATAACGATATGATGATCGATGAGGGTGATGAATTTACAGTGATAAATTCAGGCAACCTCGGCACTATAACTGCTATTGCTTATGGGGGGAAACGAGATGGCAATCCTAATGAAGAGGTAGCTTACGTAGGTTCAACACAAGGAATTCGAGTACGAACTGAAACAAATAATGAAGACTTAACAGATTTCACTCGTTCAACATACTTTGGTAGTACACCCCGCGATATTGTCCTCGATCCCGACGACTGGATGACTGCCTTTGCCATTGACAGTAACCAGGTATTTCAAACCACTAATGCCAATACCTGGACGGATATCACAGACAATCTCTTTACAGATTTTTCCGATGGTTTTGACTTAGACTTTCAGTCAATTGAGTTCATTCCTCTTCCTGGACTAGATTCTCTTGTTGTTGGGACAAATCGCGGTATCTTTGCCTCAAATGAAGGCAGTGGTTTCAGTAATTGGTCTAAAGTTGGCATTGGTCTACCCAATGTTCCTGTTTGGGATCTTGATTACGATCTCACAGATAATGTTTTGGTGGCCGGTACACTGGGACGCGGAGCATGGCTCATTGAGAATGCTAATGAAGTATTGATTCCAAGCATCACAGTAGATATCCTGACTGATGAAGACGATGGCAATCTCAACCCTGGTGACGTTTCTTTGAGAGAAGCTATTCGCTTCACCAAGCCGGGTGGGACAATTAACTTCAACCCTAACCTTGCAGGTGGAACTATTGGTCTTACTCTGGGTGAACTGGTAATCGACAAAGACCTGACCATTAATGGACTGGGTGCAGACCAACTGACCATCAGCGGTAAAAATGCGTCCCGTGTCTTCAACATTGACGATGGAAATGATGATCAGGCGAGAGTAAGGATTGACGGACTCACCATTGCCAATGGTAACTCGTCTGACAAAGGTGGTGGCATCAGGAACAATGAAAAGTTATTCTTAATCAATACCACCCTCGACAAAAACACGGCCAGTAGTTCTGGTGGAGGGATTTTCAACTCTGGAGACCTAACAGTTACTACCAGCACAATTAGCAACAACACCACCGTAACAGAACGTGGGGGTGGTCTCAGCAACCTAGGAGTGCTAGTCGTTAATAGCAGCACCATCAACAATAACTCTGCACCGCTGGGTGGGGGTGGTATATCGAGCGGTCGCACTGAGGGTTCAGTTGGCAGGTTGACTATACTCAACAGTACCCTCAGCAACAACCAAGGAGGTTTTGAAGGGGGCGGAATCTTGAACAATGTCACCAGCAACCTGACTGTGACTAGCAGCACCATTCACAAAAACAGTGCTGATGAGGGTAGTGGCATTTTTCTGTCAACATTTACTACCGGTCCTATTAAAGGCACCCTTGCTGATGCTACCATCCGCAACACGATCGTCGCTGGAAATACCGGTAGCCCTGATGTTTTTGGTAACTTCACTGGTGATCACAACCTGATTGGCACAGATCCCAAACTTGGTCCTCTGCAAGACAATGGTGGACCGACCTTCACTCATGCGCTTCTAGAGGACAGTCCAGCCATAGATGCAGGCACTGGAGGAACTGGAGTCGATCAACGAGGTGTGCTTCGTCCTCAAGGTGATGGCGTCGATATTGGAGCATTTGAAGCTTTGCCCTTCCAAATTACGGTTACCACTTTGAAAGATGAAGTCAATCTTTCTGATAATGAGATTTCCCTACGGGAAGCAGTTCAGTTTAGTAGTCCCGGAGCAACAATTAACTTTGCTTCCAACTTGATTTATGCTGATGCTGGATTTGGCGAGGGGACAATTGGCTTACAACTAGGTGAGCTAGTAATCAATAAAGACTTGACAATCAACGGTCTGGGTGCAGATAAGTTAACCATTAGTGGCAATAATGCGTCTCGTATCTTCAATATTGACGATGGAAATAATTCCAACTTAATGGATATCAACATTAGTGGGTTAACCATCGCTGATGGCAATGCTAATTTTGGTGGCGGCATCTTTAATCAAGAAGAGCTTTTAATCAGCAACAGCACGATTCGCGATAACACAGCACAATTCAGCGGTGGTGGTATTTTTTCTGGTGGACGTTTAAATATTGAGAATAGCACCATCAGTGGAAATACGGCAGAAAGGTCATCTGGTGGTGGCATTGACGGCTCAGACTTCCTGTCAATTGCTAACGTCACTATCAGCGGCAATCAAGCAGGTAATAACGGTGGTGGTATCTCCTTCGGTCAGGCCTCTGGGGGAGACACCTTGATTGTGAATAGCAGTACCATCACCCAAAATACAACCAATGGTAATGGTGGGGGTATCTTCTCAAGATTAGCCGATTCTAGTGATGACCTGATTTCTATCAATAACACGATCATTGCCCAAAACTTTGACAATAATACTTCAGATGGAAACAGTCCTGATGTTTGGGGTGAATTCTCCTCCAACAACCGATTTAACCTAATTGGTGATCTTGGTGACAACACTAGCAGCACTGACTTCCTGACAACCGAAGGGAACCAAGTAGGCACTAACACTAATCCCATCGATGCGATGCTGGGAGACTTGCAAAATAACGGTGGTCCCACCTTCACCCACGCACCCCTTCCTGGTAGTCCAGTGCTGGATGCTGCCAATCCCCTTGCAAATGTCACCGTTGATCAGCGAGGTATGTCACGTCCTCAGGGTAAAGGTTTCGATATTGGTGCTGTCGAGGGAGAACTCAATCCCATCACCATTCAACCAACCGACAGGAGGTTCTTTGTCGGTACACGCTTAGGCGATCGCATTGTTGGGGATGCACGTAACAATAATATCGGTGGTGCTGCAGGAAATGATGTTATCTTTGGTGGAGCCGGTAACGATCACCTATCGGGCCATGGTGGCAACAATTTCCTCTTTGGTGAAGATGACGATGACCGCCTTTGGGGTGGACAGATGGACGATTTCCTGGATGGAGGTGATGGTAGCGATCGCCTCTTTGGTCAGAATGGCAATGATACCCTACTGGGTGGTCAAGGTATAGACCTACTCGAAGGCGGAAAGGGTAGCGACAAGATGACTGGCGGTGAAGGAAAAGATATTTTCCAAATTCGTCAGAGTGACTTCCTTGGTGGTACTTTTGTGGATCAAATCTTAGATTTCAATGCCGCTGAAGGCGATCGCCTACGACTAGTAGACATTAGCATCGACGAAGTGATGTTTAACACCATTGGTAGTGGCGATTTAGAGCTAACATTCAGCTTTGGCGGCAAAGTCACATTATCGGGAATCACAAACGATGTTACCTTCGTGGCGACTAACGTAGACTTCGATGCTACTCGATTGGGTAATATTTCTCCTCTAGCTTAATTTTCAGATTTTGAACTGAGCAATTGAGGGAGTCAAAACTGACTCCCTCTTAATTGGGGCTTGCTGAAAAAGTCGATTGATTCGGGTTTTGAAGTAATAAGTAATAAGTAATAAGTGAAGATTCATTTTTTGCTTTTTGACAAACAACTAACAACAAATAACACTTGCATCCCCCGTGCTGTCTTCCGGGGGATGAGTTAATTTAAGTTTGACTGGCAAGAGATTCTGGGGTAACAGTAGTTACCTCTGTTGATTGGTTCTGCTCACTCAATTTATCCAACATCCCGATAAATTCCCGCTCAAAGGAAACCTGTGCTCGATTAGTTCTACCGCCTACATAGAAACAATCATCCTTTGACAATGCCCAAATCTGGGAATGGGAGAAATAGCTCATAATTACCGCCAACATAAGTAAGCCAAAACCAGTGTATACAAAAGGAATACCTGGATCAGCCTTAATTTGCAAACCAGTGCTGCCAATAATATTTTTAATGCGGAGGGTTACACCATTTACTTCAATTGCCATGCCAGAACGAACCGTCGAAACTAGCTGACCAGAGTTATCATACACCATCAAAGTTCCCTGTAGATCCCTTGTCAGTAGGGAAATCCCTTCACTCAAATCAGGTTTAATTGGAACCCAAGTTCCCCAAATACGACCATTACCATTAGTATCAAGTTGGGCCATCGGTAGCTGGAAAATAGGGCTTTTATTAACCTGCACCTGAACCGCAGCAATTCCCCAGTCAGTTTGGTAGAAAGTAACACCCCGATAACGCAAGGGTTTGTTAACATAAATAGTCTGCTGATCAACCTCCTCTCCTTGATTATCCAGAACCGACATATCTGAGTAAAACTGATCAATATTTCCCTCTGGAGTGTAATCAATCCAGAAGCGATTTACCCGCATTGACCAATCTTTAGGAATTTGCGAAGCGGCAAAGGGACCAGCATCAATAATGTTCCTAACTTTAAAACTACTACCACTAGGAATCATTTCCTGAGCCATAAAACCAGTAAGTGCTCCTCCAATTGACCCCAGCAGAATAATTAGCATACTGGCATGAACCACAATCGGACCAATACGTCCAACAATACCCTTACGAGCATAAAGCTTATCTCCTTCCCGAAAGACACGATAGCGACGCTTTTCTAGCAATTGAGAAAGAGAATCCAGAGAACCAGTATTAACTTCCGCACTCAAGGCAAGTTTCTGAAACTGACGGGGTTGCTCGTAAAACTTCCAGCGACGAGCAGCTTTCAACGCAGGAAACTGACGGGTGAAGGTACATGCAGTCAGACTACTACCAAAGAGTACAAGTAGTGATAAAAACCAGAAGGTACGATAAACGTGATCTAATCCAATAAATAAGATAACCTTCCAACTGAGAAAGCCAAACAAAGCTGGGTCTTCAGGATAATTAGCTTGGTAAAATGCCAGAGATTGACCCTGTTCAATTACCGTACCACTAATACTAAAAATCGCGATCGCTAACAGCAACAAAATCGCCAATTTCAAGTTAGCAAGCAACGGCAACAGCCGACGGCGGAATAGATGCCCAATATTTAAAGATGAATCTTCCATTTTGTTATTTGTTATTTGTTTTTTGTTATTGGTTGTTTGTCCTAAGCTAACAATCAATAACTAATGACTAATAATAGGAATGCGAGACAGAAGAGAAAATACACCAAATCCTACCAAGAGAACTCCACTAACCGGTGTAATCCAAGCAGACCAACGGCGTAACTCTAACAGTTTCTTAATCGAAGCAGTAAAAGTACCAGCCAAAATTAGGGGTGCAACATAACCCACAGTGTAGGATAGCAGTAAGACACCTCCTAAAACCAAATCTTGCGTTGCCGCCACCCAAGCTAGTAAGGTTGCTAAAACAGGGGTACTACAAGGAGAGGCAACCACACCGAAAGTCAAGCCAATTAAATAAGAGCGTACTCCTGCTGGTAAATCTTGAGAAATCCACTCCATACCACCAAAAGAAGGTAGCTGTAAGGGTAAGGCTTCCAGTAAATTCAAGCCCATGATAATGGCAACTAAACTGACTATAATCGGTAAACCAATGCCAACTTGTCCATAGACTCGCCCTACAGACGCAGCTAGAATACCTAATCCAGCTAAAGTAGTTGCTAAACCCAAAGCAAACCAGGTGGACTGAGTAGCAGCTTGAAGCCGTCCTTGACTTTCATACCCACCAATATAGGCAATAGTAATTGGCAGCATGGAGAGCATACAAGGAGTTAGGCTAGTAAGCAAGCCAGCAGCAAAGATAATACCGATGCTGAGCCAGCCTAAATGAGTTAATTGGCTGTTGACAAGGATCTCGGCAAATTGTTGCAGTTCGTAGAGTTGTGTTTGCAATATTTCGATCATGCTTTTGCTAGCTTACAGAATGCCCACTATCGTTGCATTGTAGCTTACAGACTGGATACTTTGGGCTTCTGTGATTAGTACAAAAGACCAAGGATACCTCATCCTGTAGGAGTACAGCATCTTCCGTCTCAGGCTATACATCCTAAATTTTTGAGGCTTCTATAGTTGTACTTTCTCTTAATCTACCTTCGATACCACGTTCTCTAGCGGTTGTATCTTCCAGTGGCACGGGGTCTGACTTGCCCTCTCCCCCGTCGCCCTTATTCATTGATACAAATAAACTATCAAAGCTGGTGATTTCTTCTAAGAGAAGGACACTTGACAAAAGATGCGAAATCCCAGCTACTGTAGTCATGGTGTAATCTTAACCAAAGAGCACAGATGGGAGATGAACAAGAAGCTGGAGCCATAGAGGAACGTCTAATCGTTTTTAGCCGTTATCCTGAGCCGGGAAAAACTAAGACAAGAATGATTCCGGCCCTTGGAGCTGAGGGGGCGGCAAAACTGCAACGCCAGCTGACGGAAGAGACTCTACTTCAGGTGAGGGAACTTGCAACTTCCCGTCCCTTATCTGTAGAAGTCCATTTTTCTGGTGGTACTCAGCAATTAATGCAAGCTTGGTTAGGTAATGATTTTGCTTACCAACCACAAACAACAGGGGATTTAGGTAAGCGGATGTCATCAGCATTTGCAGCATCTTTTGCTGCTGGCATGACTGGGGTGGTAATTATTGGGATTGATTGCCCCGATTTAAAAGCTGAGTTGATGGCACAGGCTCTTGAGGCATTGGAGCAATGTGACTTAGTGCTTGGTCCAGCAGAGGATGGGGGTTATTATCTGATTGGTTTGAAACGAATGATTGCAGAACTGTTTGTGGGAATTAGTTGGGGCACATCTCAAGTACGGCAACAAACTGTAGAGATTGCGAAGAAGCTGGATTTAGCGATCGCTTTTCTGCCTCTTCTCAATGATATCGACCGTCCAGAAGATTTGAAATCTGGCATATGAAGTATAATATCGCATTTTAAATTAGCAATTAGCAATTAGCAATTAGCAATTAGCAAAACTGGATGGAAGCAGAAAAAATTTCAATTATTATTCCGGTTTTAAATGAAGCCCACACAATTGAGAAAGTGTTGGTAAGACTTTTAGATATCCAACAGGTTGAAGTGATTGTTGTCGATGGGGGGAGTCAAGATGCAACTATGACAATTGCTCAATCTTTAGGTGTTAAAGTAATTTCTACTACTACTAGCCGTGCAAGCCAAATGAATGTTGGTGCTGCCGCTGCTACTGGAGATATTCTACTGTTTCTGCATGCCGATACGACGTTACCTTCTGGCTTCGAGAGCTTGGTTCGTCAGGCGCTGCAAGATGCTAAAACAGTTGCCGGTGCTTTTGAATTGAGTATTGATGCTCAATTACCGGGACTGCGGTTGATTGAAAAGATGGTGAATATGCGATCGCGTTTTTTTTCAATGCCTTACGGGGATCAAGCTATCTTTTTAAAAGCCACTATATTTAAAGAAATTGGCGGCTTTCCTAACTTACCGATTATGGAAGATTTTGAGATAATGCGATGCTTAAAAGTTCGCGGTAAAATTAGTATCCTCTCAGCATCAGTGTTAACTTCTGGACGTCGTTGGCAGAAACTTGGCATTGTCAAAACTACATTAATTAACCAAGTGATAATTGTTGCCTATCTTCTGGGAATTTCTCCTGACATAATTGTGCGTTGGTATCGTAGAAAATAATGAGTAATGAGTAATGAGTAATGAGTAATGAGTAATGAGTAATGAGCGTTAGAAGGCAGGATTCAGGAGGCTCCGAGGCAGGAGGAACAAGAGTTTTCCTTACCTAAAAAGAAGTCAGAAACTCCTTATCTCAAGGGATTCAGCCCCAAATATATGATTTTTAGTTTCTGAAGAGCTCCCCAGGAGCGCTTCGCACCCCCAATTGAATGGGAGAAACAATTCTCCTCCATTAGCAATTAGCCATTAGCCATTAGCCATTAGCTTTGAGCGTGTTTCTGAAGAGTAATGAGTGAATTTCCCCTTGCTTCTAGCTGAATATTTCCGTATCTCTCTAAATGATAAATTTGTAATTCTGCAATTTCCTGGAAACTCTGTAAGATCCGAACAACATCATTACCCTGGTAAACCCTAGCTAACAATGTCCGGATAAATTGGTCTTTCTCCTCTAGCCAATTATCCTTTGATGAACCCAGTAGTTGCTTAAACCAACTCTCTTCTGGGAAACGCATCAAAATCAGCCTACCTTGCCAATCATTATCAAGATAAGACCAACTATGCCATGAGGTTTGAGCTAAGTTAACCGTATTAGTTTTCAGCTTTTCCTGGATTTTTGACCATTCATTAATTGAGACAGAAGTAAATTGAAAATTGAGAAGTGTCCACGACTTTATTATGCTTTATTCTCCATTCCCCATTCCCCATTCCCCATTCCCTATTCCCTATTCTAAATTCTAATCATGCTGAAAACCATTCGGCATAATTGCCCTTCTCAAGTCAGCATCACGCCAAGTAATCTGATTAAGATTGGCATCAATCAATACAGCTTCAGCTAAAATAGCTCCAGTCAAGTTAGACCAGCAAAGTTTAGCTCGGTATAGATTCGCCCTAGTTAGATTGGCTCCCCGTAGAGTCGTCCAACTCAAGCTAGCTCCTCTGAGTTTGGCGTCGGTGAGGTTAGCGCTTGCCAAGTTGGTTCCATTGCCTTTTACCCGACTGAGGTTCCCCTGACTCAAGTCCGCTCCAGTCAAGTTTGCCCCATTTAAAAGAGCATTTGCAAGATTTGCCCCCTTCAAATTGGCACCAACAAGGATGGCATTAGTCAAATTTGCCGCATCAAGGATAGTATCAATCAATATTGCTTTGGAGAGATTGCTGCGACTTAGAGAAGTATCATGCAAGTTAGCTCGACTTAAGTTAGCTTGTTTTAAAACAGCTTCACTAAGAATCGCTTCTGTGAGAGCCGCTCTAGTCAAATTAGCTCCAATAAGGTTGGAAGCTCGCAGATTGGCATCAATCATGTTGGCTCCAGAAAGATTCGCTTGCTCCAAATTACTGACAATTAAGTTTGCCTCCTGTAAGTCACTTCCTTGCAAATTCGCTTGAAAAAGATTAGCCTCCCGCAGATTGACACTTTTTAGGGATGCCCCAGTAAGATTAGTATGACTCAGGTTTGCTCTTCGTAAGTGAGCTTTGTTCAGGTTAACTCCAATCAGAGACGCGCCTTGTAGATCTACATTGTGAAAGTCCCTCTCCCCTGCCGCATATCGCTTCAGCAGTTCACCGGCATCCATGATTATCTACCTCGCCTGTGTTAAACAATGTCATACATTACCTTGAAAAGTATCTTGAGGTCCTGAGTGGGCTAGCCACTTTGCGTTGATTACCATAGAATTTTTACAACGTCAATACTTTCCAATGGATAATTGATAATTGATAATTGATAATTAATCAATCCGGTTTAAAGCCTCTCCTGATGCTCAATCAACAAGACGCAGAACAAATAAGACGCTGCATTAACGACTTGCTTACCTACATAGGGTTTGCTGAATAAGTAGTCAGGAGTCAGGAGTCAGGAGTCAGGAGTCAGGAGAATAGGAGGTTTGGTTAAACGAAGTGAAACCCAACAATGCGTTACTGGTGTTGGGTTTCGTTCCTCAACCCAACCTACAACTAATACACCATTTTAGGTGTGTCACGGCAGTAGGGAAGAAGAAAAGAAATTGTTGATTTCCTTCATTGCAGGTGGCTAATCCTCACCTCCACCTAAAACCCATTGGTGACAAGTTAAGGTAAAAGTGTCGTTGTCAAGGGAGCTGGGGGAGCTGAGGAAGCTGAGGGAGCTAGGGAAGCTGAGGAAGCTGAGGAAGAAGAATATAATTTTTCAACCTCTTGAGTATTTCCATATATAGTTTTTTTTGAGCCCTCAAGCACCATATATGGGAGTTGATAAAATGCACAACCGTTTAACTTGTCACCATTGCCTAAAACCTAACACCTAATACCTATTTAAGTTTTGCCTTAAATTCCAGCATCTTGTATTTTGTATCGATAGAGCTAAGGGGAGAACACGATCAATGTCAGATAATATTAGAAGTAAAGTAGTGACCCAAGGAGTTCAGCGAGCACCTAATCGAGCGATGCTCAGGGCAGTGGGTTTCCAAGATCAAGATTTTACTAAACCGATTGTCGGTCTTGCTAATGGATACAGTACGATTACCCCTTGTAATATGGGGCTGAATGATTTAGCAAAACGGGCAGAAGCGGGTATTAAAGAGGCTGGTGCCATGCCTCAGATGTTTGGCACGATTACGGTAAGTGATGGCATTTCTATGGGTACTGAAGGAATGAAATATTCCTTGGTGTCGCGAGAAGTGATTGCCGATGCCATTGAAACAGCTTGTAATGGCCAAAGTATGGATGGAGTACTGGCAATTGGCGGCTGCGATAAGAATATGCCAGGGGCGATGATTGCGATCGCAAGGATGAATATTCCGGCTATCTTTGTCTATGGTGGCACGATTAAACCCGGACATTATAATGGACAGGATTTGACAGTGGTTAGCGCTTTCGAGGCTGTCGGGCAACACAGCGCGGGAAAAATCGATGAAGCGCAACTGATGGCGGTGGAGCGCAATGCTTGTCCCGGTGCTGGTTCCTGTGGTGGTATGTTTACTGCTAACACCATGTCTTCCGCCTTTGAGGTAATGGGCATGAGTTTGCCCTATTCTTCTACTATGGCTGCCGAAGATGCAGAAAAAGCTGATAGTGCGGAACAATCGGCTTTGGTGTTAGTAGAGGCAATTCGTAACCAACTACTGCCCAAACAAATTCTTACCCGCAAAGCCTTTGAAAATGCCATTGCGGTAATTATGGCAATTGGTGGTTCAACTAATGCAGTTCTGCATTTACTGGCCATTGCCCATTCTATCGGTGTTGAGTTATCCCTAGATGACTTTGAAACCATTCGTGCCAAAGTACCGGTACTGTGTGACTTGAAGCCTAGTGGCAAATATGTAGCAACTGATTTACACCGAGCTGGTGGGATCCCCCAAGTGATGAAAATCCTGCTAGTGCATGGTTTGCTCCACGGCGATGCCTTGACTATTAGTGGTAAAACTGTAGCGGAAGTCTTGGCAGATATTCCAGAAGAGCCAGCTACAGATCAAGATGTGATTCGTCCTTGGGATAATCCCATATATGCTCAGGGACACTTAGCAATTTTAAAGGGTAATCTGGCTACAGAAGGAGCAGTTGCCAAGATAACCGGTGTCAAAAAAGCGCAAATTACTGGCCCTGCAAGGGTATTTGAATCAGAGGAAGCTTGCCTCAAGGCAATTCTTGCCGGTCAAATTAAAGCTGGGGATGTCGTTGTGGTACGCTACGAAGGACCAAAGGGTGGCCCTGGAATGCGGGAAATGCTAGCTCCCACTTCCGCAATCATTGGTGCAGGTTTGGGAGATAGTGTCGGTTTAATTACGGATGGGCGGTTTTCTGGAGGTACTTATGGTCTAGTAGTCGGTCACGTTGCTCCAGAGGCAGCAGTTGGCGGTACAATTGCCTTGGTTGAGGAAGGAGATCTAATTACGATTGATGCTCCAGCGCGATCGCTACAGCTAAATATATCTGAGGCTGAACTAGAACAACGCCGTGCCAGTTGGCAACCAAAGAAACCCCATTATACGACTGGGGTTCTGGCAAAGTATGCAAAATTAGTTTCTTCTAGCAGTGTTGGTGCTGTGACTGATTAATTCTGTTGGCTAATGGCTAATGGCTAATGGCTAATGGTTAATGGTTAATGGCTAATGGCTAATGGTTAATGGTTAATGGCTAATGGCTAATGGCTAATGGCTAATGGTTAATGGCTAATGGCTAATGGTTAATGGCTAATGGCTAATGGCTAATGGTTAATGGCTAATGGCTAATGGTTAATGGTTAATGGTTAATGGTTAATGGCTAATGGCTAATGGCTAATGGCTAATGGTTAATGGCTAATGGCTAATGGCTAATGGTTAATGGTTAATGGCTAATGGCTAGTCTCTGAATAAACACCGAGTCTCCGAGTCAGGAGGGAAGAGAATTTGAGCTTGTTTCTTCCCTTCATCGGGCGTGGTACGCCACCCGTGGGGCGGTTCTTCAGAAACAAGATCACAGGGGGAGTGTGGAGAGATGGGGAGTTGGGGGAGAAATTCCCAATTAGCAATTAGCAATTATCAATTAGCAATTAGCAATTATCAATTGATAAGAAACTTCTCTATACTCTGTTGCCAGTATTTTGGCTCAACAGTAACAAGTAAATCGTGCCCTGCGGTAGGAAAGAGGACAAGTTGTTTTTTCCCTTGTAAATTGTGGAGTAACTGCTCAATCTCTGTCCTATCTACCCATTTATCTTGTTGACCCTGTAAGATTAAGGTAGGGCAGTTAACTTGCTTAGCATAGGTAACTGGATTATGAGCAAAGCCATTGAACCCATGCTGAAGGCTACCCCAAAATACCAGTAACTCGGCGGTGGGAAATGAAGGAAAATTTCTAGCTCGCCATCGACTCCTAACAGCATTGAGTAGTCGAGTAAAGGGAAGTTCTAGAATAATAGCATCAGGTTCAATCTTTTCTTGAGCTATAGCTTTGAGAATTGCTGCAGTGCCCATAGAAACCCCATAAAGTATTATCGGCGGTTTGAGATTTAATTCCTCAGCCTGATTAACAACAACAGCAACATCCTTTCCTTCCCGGAAGCCAAGGGTTGTGGTATTGCCACTCGAACCCCCTACACCTCGAAAATCTACTAATAAAGTGTCGTAGTTTAAGTTATTAAATACTTTAGCAGGTGCTAGCAGTTGCTTTCCCTTACTGCCTCCATTACCGGGGAATAATACTACTGTTCCCTTAGCTGAGGAGCGTTGAGTAGGAATTAACCAAGTCTCTAACCACTCAGTGGAATTAATTGGAAGACGGTGGGTGACGTACTCCAGTCCAATATCTGTGGGAACCTGAGAATTAGTAGGTCTAGGAAAACCTATACTAAATGTTCCTGGGGCACTAAAATGAGTTGAAGTGTAAGCACCAAAATAAGCGATCGCATTAATTCCCACAAAGACGATTACAACAGCTCGAACTAGATGCTTCTTGCGGCGTATTCCCAATCCCCAACCAATTAATAAGCAGGCAACTCCTCCACCTCCCAGGAAAACACCTATGTCTTTCAAGGGCAATTGCCAAGCATTAAGAATACCAGTCTGATTGAGGAAATATAGAGCCAGAATTAGTTCTAGTAAGACAATCAAGCATGTACTACCGGTTTTAATCAGCAGTTTTTCCACCCTTGAGCAAGGTTCTACCTTTTTGGCTTTCTGTTCCTGCAACATGAGGGAACTGAATCTAGAAATTTAACTTTACTCTAAGTGCTACAAGGGTTTCCTGTTAATTTTCGGATCAGTTGGCTCAGATCTGCTCCAAGGTTTTGAATTAGCTCGCTATAATTGGTAGATGTCCGACTTCTTGAAGAAGTCGGACATCTGGAAGTATCTAAGTATTGAAGGTGCAGTTTGAGCAAACCCCCAAAACCCAGTAGAGACGTTGCATGCAACGTCTCTACAATGTCGAAGATAACAGATGGCGGTTGATTAAAACCTAAAACCTAAAACCTAAAACCTAATCAGTCCGAGTCACCTAAGTGTAAGTCCCGACTACCTAAGTATAGACCAGGGCTATTGTCCCCAATAGAAAAAGCAGTAACACCGAATAAATAAACACCACCTGCTTGGGGATTACGCTTCGCTCTTAGAGAAACTGTCACCTCACTACCTGGAAGTACAGGCTCATCAAACATGACAGTAACTTCATTACCATCACTAGACTGGCTTCCACCAACATTTGCTAAGGAAATTGCAGGACCACCAGCAAAACTGTTACCAATAAAGGCACTGCTTTGATTCAAGTCAAACTTGATATTTTCTAAATTTTCCTGTTGGTTAATCGTAACAGCTTGCAGAGGCTCTCCAGCATCTTCAGGTAATGAAATAGTGAACTGATAGGTAGCTGGAATATTTGCGGTAGTGGTGCTAGTCGCAACCCGAGTTAAGCGTGGCGAACGGTCAAAAAATGTCTTGTTTTCTCCCAACTCCACTGCGTTGGCAGGTAAGCTTGATAGGGTAGAGGGTAGCAAGATACCCAACATGAGAGCACTAGTACCTAGCAAACGAGCTTTAGTTGAACCCAAATTTTTGTTGCTTATAAACATGTGCTTGATCTCCAATCTATTGGCTGGTTGAGAGAGTAATTTTTATCTGTACTATTTAGTTAAATCTGCTGAACTGAGTTTCGATTGATAGCTAGATGAGAACTGACTGAGATTAGATTAAAAAACACTTATATAGCGTTTCTCATACTTGTGAGGTACATTAGTTATGGATTTTTGGGAATGGGGAATAGGGAATAGGGAATAGGAGATGTAAGTAAGTAGGTGAAAAAAAACGATCATTGGATTTGTAGGGGCGGGTTTAGCTAAGATGCTTGCTACGTGTACTGTTTCTCTCCTTCAAAACCCGCCCTGACCATGTGAGTTTATTTATGCCCACCTACTTACCTCATGGATGCGAGAATTGCTATAGGATTTTGACTTTAGTAGTGAGTCTGCCAAGTAAATTCTGTTTTGTTAACAAAATGTCAAGAATAGCTGTATCGCTTACCGAATAAAGATTGCAACCAGATGAAGAAGTTCAGTAAAATCTCATAATCCTTATCTAATCTGGAACTTCTGAAGATTGTATTGTTTCTAACAAACAGTACCTACGAGCAACAGAAGCTAGTGCAGCGCGGCAAAAGTAACTGATCAGTTTGAGATCGTTAGAATCCTTACTCTATAAGCATTCTAAATTCTAAATTCTAAATTCTTAATTCCGCGCAGCGGCACTAGTGTCTCTCAGCTTCAAAAACTTGTCCCGGATATCTACAGCTCGATTGTCTCGGCAGATAGTTCTCTGGATCTTTGCCAGCTTTGGTGAGCTGCCTCAGCTCTCCTTGGCTCAGGCAAATCAAGCTGATGGGACTTTTTATCAGGGTTCGCGCTACGACATCGTCTGGTTTCCAGATCAGTTAGAAGAAGTGATTATGGCTTTTCAGAAAATGTTTTACCAAGTACATCAAGCGATCGCTCAACGTAAGCAAGCAGAGAAAGCCTTAAAAAAACTCAATGAGGAACTAGAAACTAGAGTAGCAGAGCGTACAGCTCAATTGACTCAAGCTAATGCCGAAATTGTTGCTCTTAATGAGCGTCTCAAAGCGGAAAACGAGCACTTACTGGAAATCGCTCAGATGAAAACTGATTTCCTCTCCACTGTCTCCCATGAGCTGAGAACCCCTCTCACCTCCGTGTTAGGCTTTGCCAAACTCATTGATAAAAAGCTCAAGGAGGTGGTTTTTCCCGCCGTCAATACTGAAAACAGGAAAACCCAGCGAGCGGTGAAACAGGTGGGAAACAATATTGATATTATCGTCTCGGAAGGGGAAAGACTGACTGCTCTGATTAATGATGTTCTCGATATTGCTAAGATGGAGGCAGGTAAAGTTGAGTGGAAGAGGGAACCACTCAGTATTGAGGGGGTAATGGAACATGCGATCGCAGCTACTTCAGCTCTATTTCAGTCTAAAGGTTTAGTACTCAAGAAAGATTTAGCAGTAGAATTACCAAAGATTACTGGAGATCGGGATAGACTGATCCAAGTGATGATTAATTTGATTTCCAATGCAGTTAAATTTACGCCTCAGGGTTCTGTAACCTGTAAAACCCACAAAACTGATAACCAAATCACCATTACTGTAATTGATACTGGCATTGGTATTGCTCCAGAAAATCGACCTAAAATCTTTGATAAATTCAGGCAGATAGGGGACACTTTAACCGACAAACCCACAGGAACTGGTTTGGGTTTACCTATTTGTAAACAAATTGTGGAACATCACGGAGGTCAAATTTGGGTAGAAAGTGAACTGGGTAAAGGTAGTAGTTTTTCTTTTACTTTACCGATCGCTTCTCAGGTAAACAAGGGTCTCAAAACTCTTAATATCAATACCCTGCTTCAACAGCTACAAGTCCCTGTAAGTAGCAATTATTCCTCTACCCAGAAATCACAGAAGACAATTCTCGTGGTAGATGATGATCCTCATATACGTACCCTACTTACCCAAGAGTTGGAAGCTCAAGGTTACCAGATTTGCGAGGCAGAAGATGGTCTACAAGCGATTAAGCAAGCAAAACAAAGCAAACCAGACTTGATTGTGATGGATGTGATGATGCCACAGATGAATGGGTTTGATGCTGCTGCCGTGTTGAAAAATGACCCTCAAACGCTGAATATTCCGATCATCATCCTCTCAATTGTCGAGGATCAAGAACGAGGGTATAAGCTAGGAGTTGATCGTTATTTGAGTAAGCCGATTAATACCGAAGTCTTACTTCGAGATATTGATTTACTACTATCCCAGGGAACTTCTAAGAAGGAAGTACTAGTTGTAGATGAAGATGTCTCAACCGTCAGATTGTTAACCAAGGTGCTGCAAGCTCAAGGATACAGTGTGACTGAGGCATTTAATGGCAAAGAATTTCAAGAAAAGGTGACTTCGGTGCTACCTGACTTGATTATTGCCAACGCTGATTTTTGGCAACAGTCCGATCTACTCAAGACTTTACGATTTGAAAAAGGTATGGAGAATGTCCTGTTTATTTTATTAGCTGGGAAGGGAGTAGGGAATTAGAGAGCTGAGGAGCTGAGGTAGCTGAGGGAGCTGAGGGAGTAAAATAATTCATAATCCCTGCACAATTAACTCATTACTCATTACTCATTACTCATTACTCATTACTCATTACTTATTACTCATTACTCATTACTCATTACTCATTACTCATTACTCATTACTCATTACTCATTACTTATTACTTTAAAATGAACATACCTATTCTCGATCACCAAAAACAAAAAATCTTAAAAATTGCTTTATTGTTCTTCCTACCAATTTTCGCTACCATTCTGCTGAATCCGAATTTACCTACCAGCCAAGCTACAGAACAAAGCAACGATGGCAACAAGATAGTTTTAGGTATGTCCGCTGCCTTTAAAGGAGAATCCCAGA
>JAAHGL010000111.1 GCA_010692635.1 Symploca sp. SIO2C1
CTTCGGCAGTCACTGTTAAGTCACCAACTGCATGATCAATGATGCGGTTTAGCCGTTCAGTACTAAGGATTAGATCTACTTGCTTACCCACACCACCCCAACTTAATTTACTACCTTTACCACAGGGTTCGAAACGACTAGATTTACCTCCCGTTTTAGGTGAATTGGTGGGGGGTGTTGTTGTTGGTGTTTCCGCTCTACACTTGCTGATGTTTCCTGAAAATGGAGCATTAGCAACCGACTCCGTAATCATGACTATTCTACAAGCGATTGGGAATTTAAGTCCTGAGGCGGTGACAAGTATCTTTCAAAGCCAAAGTGAAGTAATCTCCGTTCTAGCAGAATTGGGGGTGATTATCCTCTTATTTGAAATTGGCTTGGAATCAGACTTACGGGAATTAGGTAAAGTCGGTTACCAAGCAACCATTGTCGCCTGTGTAGGAGTCGCCGTTCCCTTTGGAGCAGGTACTGCAGGATTGATGTGGTTGTTCGATGTTCCGGTAATTCCAGCGATTTTTGCCGGTGCGGCCCTCACAGCCACAAGTATCGGCATTACCTCCAAAGTTTTGTCAGAACTGGGGTGTCTTAAATCTCGGGAAGGTCAAATTATTGTCGGTGCTGCTGTTATTGATGATGTGCTGGGTATCATTATTCTGGCAGTTGTGGCAAGTCTTGCGAAAACTGGTGAGGTAGATGTTCTCAATGTTATCTACCTAATTATCAGCGCTAGCGTTTTTTTGATTGGTTCAATTCTCCTAGGCAAATTCTTTAATAAAACCTTCATTGCCATTGCTGATAAGCTGCAAACTAGAGGAAAATTGGTGATTCCAGCTATTACCTTTGCCTTCTTTATGGCATTTCTTGCCAATGCAATTCACTTAGAAGCTATCTTAGGTGCTTTTGCCGCTGGCTTAGTTCTGGATGAAACTGATAAGCGTAAGGAACTGGATCAGCAAGTGATTCCCATTGCTGATATCCTCGTACCAATTTTCTTTGTAACTGTTGGCGCTAAAGCTGATTTGAGTGTACTTAACCCTGCTATTCCGAGCAACCGGGAAGGGTTAATTATTGCCACCTTTCTCATCGTGGTTGCCATTTTCGGCAAAGTGGTTACTGGTTGGAGTATTTTTGGAAAAACACCAATTAACCGCTTAGCAATTGGAGTGGGAATGATTCCACGGGGTGAGGTAGGACTGGTTTTTGCTGGTATTGGCTCTGCTAGTGGTGTTCTTAGCAAACCATTGGAAGCTGCAATTATCATTATGGTCATTCTCACGACCTTTTTAGCACCGCCATTTTTAAGGTTTGCCTTTAAATCCTCAGTTGAGCCAGCGGAGCAAGCTGATTCTGTTGGTTAAATTGTAAAAAGTTTTCTTGTTTGTGATTAGCCATTAATCATTTGCAGTAATGACTAATGGCTTTCAGTTTGGGGCAACATTTCAGTGCAGACTTTCTGAGAAGTAGTATTAGATTGGTTTACAGGAATTCCTTGCCAAAACTTAATAATTTTTCTTCCTACTTGTTGAGGATAGAAATAATGGAAGAAGTGAGGTCCTTGAGGACATTCCCAAAGTACATCTCCCTCCTTAAAGCACTTGACCCATTCTTGTAAAGCACGAGGGTCGATAATCACATCATTTGTGCTACCACAAACCATCAAAGGCACTGGTACACCTCCAGGGGTACTACTTACTCTCCGAAACAAGGAGTGGGGTGAGACAGAAGTATTTAAGTCTTGCTCAAGAATTTGGATCAGCCTCTTGGTATAGTTGTTATTCTGGTACCCAAAAAGATTGTAAACCATTTGTGCCAGCACAATTTGGCGGCTACAGTTTAACAGTTCAAGTAAACTATAGTAATGAGCTTGCCAATCAACATTAGGGTGAGCACCGACGCCTAGTAAAGTTAAAGATTTAACTCTTTCGGGATACTTACGAGTGTAAAGAAGTCCCAGTAAGCCACTTGTACTATGACCAATCAGATGAATCGGTCGATTGTGAGATTTGAGATAGTCATGAAGAAGTATTAGAGCTGCATCTAATGAAGCTGGCTCATCTGGAGTTTGTAAGTACTCCCATTGGGCGATTGATATTTGGTTTGATAAGTAACGAATTAGCGGTTGCTCAAAACGAGAAAAGCTGGGACTCGTACTTAACCACAACACTGCTGGTAAATTAGACATATAACATTTCCATTTGATTGATAAATATATTCGGTCGAGAAACCAGGTTTCTTTTAGGTAAATTAAAACATTTACAGCGTTTTTCATTTAGATGAAGTACAAAGAGACTGGTTTTTGGGAATGGGGAATGGGGAATAGGGAATAGGATCTGTACCTCACTAGACTGAGAAATGCTGTAGTTGTCGTCCTCACGAGAAATCCGGTTTCTGGGAATAGTTGACGAATTTACATTGTTTAACAACAGAAGTATTGTGAGATGTAGCTGGTTCAAAATCACAACAATTGATTGCATCCTCCGATAAAGCTGTTATGGGATTTACAGTACATTTGAGTCGATAATCATTTGTGAAAAATGCACAACTACTACAAGGAATTTGATGTAATTTGTTTACATAATGTAAACCTTTTTTGGTTGTTTTGAAGGTAGACCAAATAAATAAAAAAACTAAAGACCAAGCGCAAATAAAACAAATAGAGGTTATGAATAATTGTGTAATTGTATCCATTGACAGTGACAATATTGCTTGTTGTTACCAGCGAATAATTAACGAAAGGGTAGTGGGTAAATAGTAAAGATTTTAAAATCTACAACTTACCCATTACCAATGAAGCGACTCTTGACAGATACAAAGAAGGCAGAAGGCAGGAGGCAGAACCCACCCCTAACCCCTCCAAGGAGGGGAACAGGAGGCTCCAAGGTAAGAAAGCCTTTTAAACTCTTTTTCACGCTTTGGGTTATTTCCGCCACGGCACTACTGTTACTTGCTCACAACTTATAGACCAAACTCCGTTTTGAGTTGTGTAACCCACTTCTTGATACGTTCTTCTGTCAGCTCTGACTGATTATCGTCATCAAGAGCAAGACCTACAAACTTACCATTTTTAACTGCCTTAGATGAATCATATTCATAACCATCCGTAGGCCAATTACCGACAGTCGTCCCTTGTAACTCAGAAATTTTTTCTTCCAGTATTCCCATTGCATCCTGAAAGTTATCTGGGTAACCAGATTGGTCTCCAGTCCCAAAATAGGCTACTTTTTTGCCACTAAAGTCAATCTCGTCTAGATCATCTTCATAGAATCCTTCCCAATCAGCTTGTAATCCACCAATATCCCAGGTAGGGCAGCCGATAATGATGTACTGATAGTTATCAAAGTCACTGTTATCAACTTCATTGATTTCATGTAACGTAACAACACTTTCACCACCAAATTCTTCTTGAATTGACTCTGCAGCTTCCGCTGTCTTACCAGTAGTACTACCGTAGAAAAGACCAATTTTTGACATCTTTACTCCTGTTTTAGATTAAGTGATCGTTGCCAAGTAAATTGGCTTGATATAAACCATGCTTCCTAACGCCCATTACTCCATGAATAGTTGGCATTTTTTGTCTACAATGTCGGCAAAAAAAATAAATTCCGGTTCTATCTACTTGACGTAGAAGAGTATCTGAGCAACAAGGACAGTTATTCATGACAGATGAATATTTTATTAAAGTTAAAAAAAGCTTGAATTGACTGGCAACTGTGGAGATGAGTTACTTGTTGCCTTTAAATTTCTAGATAAATGGGGTTAATTAATCAAAAGTAACCCCATTACGGTGTGAGAGAAGAGGTTTATTCTCGTGGAAATCTCTCCTGTTATTAATAATAATAGTATTTGTTGAAAGTATTTGTCAAGTTTTTTTTTGAAATAAAAAGCAATTTTGACTATCAAATTAATCAATAATTGATTACACAAATAAGGAAAGTATTAGGCAACAGTAAATAAAATACTGAATGCCTAATACCAATTAGGAGTCGTTATTAACTTTTGAAGATTTAAAATTTACCTAGAGCAATTGCTTGGAATAAATCCAAATTTTCGATAATGAAATAGGCAAAGAGAGCACCACCCACACCACCAATGAGGAAAGCAGCAGTAAACTGACTCCAACCATCAGCAGTTCTCAGAGATTCTGGCACATTAGGTCCTGAAACAGAGTAACTTTCCTGATATCTCTGTTGGCTTTTTTTCTGAAAAGAAGCTGTACCATAAATTGATAGACCAGCTGTGAGGATGAGAGTTAGACCAATGGCACAGAGTAAACCAGCTAAATTTGCTTGAGCAGAATCTCTGAATGGCCCTAATTTGACGAAAGGTCCAATTAAGAAATAGCCATGAGCCATACCAATTTCTAAGCCTCTGGATAAGGGGGAGAGTCCAGGGCGATAAATTGGCAAGTTCTGCAAAAATTTGAGGGTCAAGTCTGAGGAATTAATCGGTGTTGCTAGATTGCCAATCATGGGATTACCTGCAACTTTAATCACCGTATCCCCTTGCCGGAAGTCAAAACCCGCAGCTTTCCCTCTCGCACGAATAGCATGCCAGATGTGACCAAATAGAAATAAAATTCCAAAAATAAAATGGAATGTTGCTAACCAGCCACGAGCTGTTACTATACCGCTTTCTGTTTCTAGGACACCAACCGGACCATAGAAAGTTTCTGGGTAAACGGTGTTATTAACCATAACAAAGTAAGCAGCAAAAATGCCCATGTAGGCAAGCGCTCCCAGGCTATAGGCTAGATAGGCTTCTCCTGAGTAAACTAATACTTCCCGCGCCCATTTCAACGGTTTAGTCCCTATATGCCATAAGCCACCGAGAATGCAGATAGTACCAATCCAAATATGACCACCTACTACATCTTCGAGGTTATTGACAGCAGCCATACCTTGTTCACCTGATGCACCAAAGAGATAGCCAAAAATTCTTGCCCCATTTATTGTAGGGTCAGTAATGACTCTTACATCTCCTCCAGCACCAACCCAAGGGTCAAACAATCCACCCCAAAACATGGCTTTAAACACTAGCAGCCAAGCACCTACACCTAACAGCAGCAGGTGAATACCCAGAATGGTGGTCATTTTGTCCCCATTTTTCCAGTCATAGCCAAAAAAGCCTGAAAAGTAGCTATTTTCGGCTAATTCTTCGGGCCCAAGTAGGGCATGGTAAAGACCACCTGCTCCTAATACGGCTGAGGAAATGAGATGCAAAACTGCAATAACAAAGTAGGGATAGGTATCGACGATTTGACCCCCCGCTCCCACTCCAAAACCAAGGGTTGTTAGGTGTGGCAAGAGTATTAATCCTTGCTCATACATCGGGACATCTGGGTTATAGCGGGACAGCTCAAACAGTGTCATCCCTCCAGCCCACAGGACAATCAAACCTGCATGGGCAATATGAGCGCCTAACAGCTTACCTGATAGTTCCACAAAACGGGCATTGCCTGCCCACCAACCCACATCTGGTATTTTGCCCCCACGGGGACTCCCAGCAATTACTGTCGTCATCTTTAAACCTCAATGAGAATATATTGCAATTGCAATCTGTAGGTTTAACTTACTTTACCTCAAAATTGCTAATTATTTGCATTAACTTAATAGTTCAGGAGTGACTTGAGATTCAACTACTTGACCCTGACGGAAATTAAACCCAGCAGCTCGTAGTGCGTGCCAAATATGACCTTGCAAGAAGAAGAAAGCTAGCCAAAAGTGAGCATTAGCCAACCAAGTCCGCGATGAAAGTAAGGTAGAGTCGGTAGCAGAAAAGTAGGGAAAGACGTCCAGCTTAATCGATAATGCCGAGCCATAGAAGACTTCTGGGTAAACAGTGGTATTGACACTGACAAAGTAAGTAGCGATAAAGCCCATCAGCGCCAAAGCCCCTAAACTATAAGCAAGATAAGCCTCTCCAGACCAAACAAAAAGTCGCTCTGTCCACTCAAAGGGTTTGGTTCGGATATGCCAAATGCCGCCACCTAGGCAAATGAGTCCGATCCAAATGTGACCACCAATCACATCCTCTAGATTATCAACACCTGCGATCCAGTTTTTACCCACAGCACCAAACAAGTAACCGAAAATGACTGTGGGATTGAGGGTGGGATGGCTAATCATTCGTACATCTTCAACTCCTGGATCATACAAGCCACCGAAGAACATAGCTTTGGCTACCAGCAGGAAAGCTCCCAACCCTAACAAAATTAGATGAATGCCGATGATGGTAGTCATCTTGTTGCTATCTTTCCAGTCGTAACTAAAGAACTCAGAGCAATTTTCCAGATAGGGAGGACCGAACAAAGCATGGAAAACACCCCCAAAACCTATAAAGGCGGAGGAAATGAGATGTAAAGCCCCAATGACAAAATAGGGGTAAGTGCTGATGATATCTCCACCAGCACCTACACCCCAACCTTGACTAGCTAAGTGAGGAAGGAGAATCAAACCTTGATTATACATGGGCTCTGTAGCGTCGAAGCGGGACAACTCAAATAGGGTCATCGCTCCTGCCCAAAAAACGATTAAACCTCCATGAGCAACATGAGCCCCTAGTAATCTACCCGATAAGTCAGTGAGGCGAGCATTGCCTGCCCACCAAGGAATATCTTCAGAGTATTGCTCCACTGACGTAGGAGTTCCAGATACAGTCGTCATCGTGGCATATCTCCTTAAACACAATTGAGAATTAAACTCAATAACTTATTCGATTAGCTTACACGAGCAAGCCATTAATTGCGACTTATTAGCCAAAAGATTAGAATAATTAATCTTAACAATCTAATTAAACAAAATCCATTAATAGGAATAATTACTAATATTAGTCAGCCATCAATCGTGTAAAAGTTGCCAAAAAGACTACTAAATAAGCTTTTTGTTGATTCAATGCCCAATTTTTTTTGCTTAATTTGTTAAAAATTATTATCAATAAGATCTAAATCTCTCTTCCATACTGCACAATCAAGCCAAGTAACTTAAATCTTCATCAGGAAGATTGGTCACAAAATCGACCCTATTGCCATAAATTTGGAGGACAAATTTTGCAAACCTACGGTCAATCCAGCGTCAAGTATGATTGGTGGGCTGGTAATGCTCGCTTTGCCAACTTGTCGGGATTATTTATTGCAGCTCACGTTGCCCAGGCTGCCCTAATTACCTTTTGGGCGGGGGCATTTACTTTGTTTGAAATCGGTAACTATAGCTCTGAACTACCGATGGGCGAACAAGGATTGATTCTATTGCCTCATCTAGCCACTCTTGGTTTTGGAGTTGGTTCTGGTGGTCAAATAGTAGATACTTACCCCTACTTTGTAATTGGTGTAGTGCACCTCATTTCCTCTGCTGTTTTAGGTGCAGGAGCTTTATTCCACACCTTCAAAGGTGAACCAGACTTAAGCCAAGCCTCTGGTAAAGCACGCAAATTCCATTTTGAGTGGGGCAATCCTGACTCTCTTGGTTATATATTGGGACATCATCTACTAGTTTTAGGTATAGGAGCCTTACTTTTAGTTGGGAAAGCCATGTTTTGGGGCGGGCTTTACGACTCCACGATTGAGGAAGTAAGGGTAGTCACTGCCCCAACCTTGAATCCTGCCGTCATTTATGGCTATCAAACTCACTTTGCCTCAGTTAATAGCCTAGAGGATTTAGTTGGTGGTCATATTTTTGTTGGCTTACTACTAATAGGTGGCGGTATTTGGCATATCATTATTCCTCCCTCTGGTTGGGCAAGGAAGCTACTGAATTTCTCTGGTGAAGCAATTCTTTCTTACTCTCTCGGCGGTATTGCTCTGGCTGGATTTACGGCGGCTTACTTCTGCGCAGTTAACACCTTGGCATATCCAGTGGAGTTCTACGGACCAACTCTTGAAGTTAAACTGGGGATCACTCCTTATTTTGCTGATACCGTAGACTTACCTGTAGGAATACATACCTCCCGTGCATGGTTAGCCAATGCTCACTTCTTCTTAGCTTTCTTCTTCCTACAAGGCCATCTCTGGCACGCTCTAAGAGCTCTTGGCTTTGATTTCAAGAAGGTTTCAGAAGCTTTAGATTCTGCTGGCAGTCCACCGCCTGCAACTCCTACAGTGAAGCCACAACCCGCTAAAGCAGCAGCTGAATAGTTGGTTGCATTGGAGAAGGAAAAGGAAAAGAGTTGAAGGTCAAAGGTAAAGGTGAAATACTTTTTTACCTTTCCTTCACCCTTTCCCTAACAAAACGAGATCTTTATACCATACCTTCCAGGGTCTTTTGCTGGCAAGGAGAGAGAAAAACTTTACTTAGGGCTTGCTGAATAAGTAACAAGTAACAAGTAAAAAGTAACAAGTAAGAAGGAATGAAGCATTTATCCTCGTGGGTGAGCACTTCCATTCCCCAAGGTTACTCAGGGATTTCCCATCAAAGTGCAAGGAAAATAAGCTTCTATAGACCATTTCCTTGCACAAGGCTTGGTCAAAAAATCATTGAAAGCAGAGTCTGGTATAGCTTTCAAGCTTTTATTTTCCTTGAAAAGTGCAAGAAAATTGAGCTCATCAATGCAATTTCCTTGCATCTTCTTAACCCATAATCCCCTTTAAAGACTATTCTAAACTCCTAAACTCCTATTCTCCTGACTCCTGATACCAAATCCGCTTTACCAAGGGTCTATTAAAAAAAATCAAAGCCTTTGTCTGGAAAAGATTTGGGGATTTTGATAAGTACCCCACAATAACCGGATTTGGTATGACTCCTGACTCCTGACTACTTATTCAGCAAACCCTACTTATTGCATCATTTTAGCGGGCTCACACCAGTAGTTCTAAGATGCATTCAAAATGCACAGTATTTTCGGCCAATTAAATTTCCTCTTGAATTAGTTTGTCCCAGCTAATGCAAGTTGTTTTGTCCTTGATATTTAAACCTAATTTGTAAAGTCTTATTGCTAAATCACCATATTTCAGCCCAGTAGGGTGCTGTTAGCGATCGCGTAACGCACCATTCCTTGAATTACTTCGTCCTACTAATGCAAGTTGCTTAGTCCTTGACATCTCAACCAGATTTGTAAAGTTTTATTGCTAAATCACCATATTTCAGGCTTTTTTTTTGAGTTATACCCCAATTTTGCGAAAAATTGCCCCTAACTCGAAAAATTGGACTGAATTGACCAGTGAGAGCGTCTTAATAATTAAAGACGCAAAAGACGGAACATTCAATGATTAGTGAAAAAAATAGAGTACCAGCATGGCAGTGGGTAACAAAAATCTTCAGCAAATGGATAGGTACAGATGAAGCTGGCACATCCTCAAAGTTAGAACCGTTGTCGCCGGATTGGCATAACTGGAGCAATAACATCTCCTATAATTCCAAAGGGACATCCTACTACTTTATGCCAACAAACAAGGATGAATTGAGGGATGCGCTTCGACAAGTAAAACGAGCAAAAGAAAACAATGTAGAGGTAACTGTCCGTGTTTCAGGACAGCGACACTCGCAGCCACCGCTGGTTATCCACGACAACCGTGATGTAGGAGACGAGGATCCCCCAGTTTTCTTAGTCGATATGTCGTGCTATGCCGATGATGCTACTGGGGGGGAGCGCCTGAAAATTGATCCAGAGGATCCCTATCGGGTCATAATGAACTCCGGCGTGCGCGAGGATGAATTAGAAGCCTTCCTGACGAACAATGGCAATGACTTGATGATGAAGACGGTGACAGCAGGAGGCTCCTTTAGCCTTGGCGGGATAACTGCTGTAGACGCACATGGCGCTACTTGGCAAGAAGGAATCTTCGCCGAGACAGTGTATTCATTCACAATTATGAACGACCCTGATGCTCCGGAGCTATTAGAAATAACAGCAGATGATACACCACTACCAAATGGTTGGTCACCCATACAGTTTGCTCGCGTCTCGTTAGGTGGGCTTGGGATCGTGACATCAATCAAACTGAATGTTCAACAACGAGCCCTCACGGGAGGAACGAAGTGCTTTGAATATTCTGATGAAGAGAATGAAAAAGATTACTTTGTCAACAATATTAATGTATTGTTGATGGGTAAACTGGGCGAAGAAGATGGTCATGACCGCTTGGAGGTATTTTTCAATCCCTACAAAGAAATGGAAAGCCAAAAAGGTTTTCTCGCACTTTTCTGGGATGTTGATGAAGATCTAGCTAGCGGGACATATAAAACAGAAGCTGAGGATGTGAATGTATGCGAGGATGCCGATAATGGGAATGGTGACTATGGAAGCCCAATTATAAACATCAAAGCTGTACAGAATATAGGATGGTATGCCCAATTTCCAAAAGGTAAGGAATTGCGAACAGCAATGATGAATCTATTTATGACAGCGATCGAAGCAGTCGTGGGAAGGACGAACGAAAATAACTTAGAGCTATGGTATATCATACCTGTGCCGCCTGTTATCTTCATGTCCTATTTTATTCCATTGGGGGACATAGGACCAACTGGGCTAGGTAAAGCCTGGGATGCATTGAAAGTGGTAGCAGACAAGGTAAGAGGATCACAACAAGACTTCTACATTGCCGGACCGATGGAATTCCGTTTTGTCAAAGGCGGCGACACGGCAATGTCAGGGACATATTCGGCAAATCCAGATGAATACTTTGTCAATCTGGATCTCCTTGGTTTCATGAAGGCAGATAGGAACGAAAAGAATAACGTCGTTGATCGAGATGATCAACAACGTTATGAAGCATTGCTGGAGTTTTTTGCTGCAGTGGAGCAAGAGTGGGTAGCCATGGGTGGCTTTCCGCACCATGGCAAAATGTATGGATTCTATAATCCGCATAATCTGGGCGATAAGTCCATCAGACCTTTCAATCCTGGCTTTTTGGCAGATCTAAGGGAGCGCCGAGGAGAGCGCCTGACAAAGTTTAAAGAGTTCTGCGACAGCATGGATCCAGACAAAATATTCAGGAACAAATACTTAACGATGTTGTTAGGAGAATAGTAGAGAACACAGTTGGATTATAGGAAAAGCAACTGTAGGTTGAGTGAAGGGTTATTCAACTTTTGCCCAACATCTCTAGAACAACATCAAAAGTGAAACCCAACGTATACATTTATGCTGTTGGGTTGATGAACGGATGCTGTTGGCAAATTATTCCTTCATATCCAAAAGCCTGATTCTGCCATAACTGGCTTTAAAGAACTTTACTTGATTTTTGAGAGGCGATCGCAAAATATCAAGGCTTCCCGCGTATTAAGCAACGTTTTGCCAACAACATCAGGCACAAAACACAAAGGAGGATTCTAGATGAACCTTATGAAACAACAAAACTCCCCTTTCATCATCGGCATACCAATTTATCAAGGTGTTGATTTACTTGATATTGCTGCACCATACGAGATTTTTAACTGGATGAGCGGCAAGTTAAAGGAACACCAAGTCAAAGTCTATCTGATCGGGGAAATAAACGAGCCGATCATCACAGGAAATGGTCTACAACTCCAACCACACAAAACCTTTAACGAAGTGCTACAACTTGACGTTATCTGGGTTCCAGGAGGGGAGCCTTCCGAGTTAAAGAACAAGATGCAAGATGAAACCTTCCTTAATTTTCTGAGAACCCGGAGTGAGACAGCTAAGTATGTTACCTCAGTTTGTGAAGGGGCACTTCTACTAGCAAGTGCGGGATTGCTGGATGGATACTCTGCTACAACCCACTGGGCATTTATTCCGTGTTTAAAGCAATTCCCTCAGATCAACGTTGTAGATGGTTATCCAAGATTTTTTGTCGATGATAGTAAAGGAACACAGAGGGGGATCAGGGTTACCGGAGGAGGTATATCCTCAGGGCTGGATGAAGCACTAGAATTAGTCAAGCTGATTGCTGGTGAGGAGGTTGCTGAAGAGGTACAACTCTCTACCCAATACTTTCCAGATCCGCCAATCAAAGCAGACTTAGAAAAGCGTGTAGATGAGTTGAAACAACAAGGAGATTATTGCTGTCCAATCTGGCCAGAATTATGTGAGCCCAGCCCCTAACAAATGGTTATTGAAAGTGCGATCAATATCGCTGTAGTACTAGCACGGCAAGCTTAAAACTAGGGGTAAAGCGATCGCTCAATTTTTCTTGTGTTGGAAATTTCCACCCAACTGATGCACACAATTTTAAGCTTGCCGCGCCAGTACAACCAGAATTGATTAAAGAGCATTATGATTGGTTTATTATTATTGAACCTGATAGTGAAGAGTATGTTATCGATGAAGATGAAAAGGTAGCAGTTGCCAAATCCCGCTCTCAACATCCAGGTAAAAAATGTATTATTATGTGAATTAATGAAACAGGAACTTGTGGAACAATATGAGATAAGTAAGGTAAATGAAATATTGACTATCGCCAGTATGTCTCTACGACATTTGTGTTATTATTGAATAATGGAAAAAGTATGCGCCTATAAATCCAATACCACTCATTAAACTCTCTGCGAACTCTGTGTCTCTGTGGTTCCCTTCAAACTGCCACTACTCGATATTTTTAACAGCCTACGAGAGCGGCATGGTTTACCAAGCAATTTGGGGAAGCACATCGAAACTTGGCTCTTCATGCAGCATTTCCCCTGGCTCTCACCCCTGATTTACTCTACCAAATTTGGGCAAACTTTTTCCCAGAAGCTCCTTGGACAGCAGTAGCTCATGTCTTACTATCGCGCTTGTGTCGTCAGGTAGGATATGAGATGTATGAGATAGAGATTAGCGATCGCAATTTGTTGTTGAGGGAACTGAAGAAGAAGTTTGGACAACAGCGATTGGATGAGCTAGGTGAGTTTTTGCTCGATTATGTAGCGCAGCGGCTGACTGAGGATGATGCAGATACTCAAGATTTGCGGGAGGCTCAGGAGTGGACAGCTTTGGCTTATACGAAGCCAAGTGAGATGGCAGAGGCTCTGCAAAAAAGAGTAGAACAGGAGGAGCTTTCGGAAATGCTTCGCCTAGCTTCTTTAATAGAAACCTTGCCGGAACCACTGGTAGAGGCTGGATTACAACCAATATTAATTTAATAGTCTGTGAGCATAATTTGGGCAAATTCCCAACTATGGTGAGCCCCCCAGGAGCGCTTCGCGTCCCCAATTGCAATTGAGAAACAATTCTCTTCCATTAGCTATTAGCCATTAGCGCATGAGCGTGTTTATGCACTTTCGTACCTAAAGTCATTGGTTATTAGTCGAATGATACTTAGTTAAGCAAGAAGCATCCCATTTGTCTAATTTTGGAGTGGGAGCATCTTGCTCCGGAGGAGCTACACAAAACAAATATTTTCAGCAAAGATATACTAAAAATCTATACCTCTGAAAGTAGGGATGAGCTAAATGAACAGACTATTGTGCATTTAAACTGCATATTAGTGAAATTAAATTAAAAAGATAGATTACACTCCAATTTTGGCTTTGGATTTTTGCCTTTTGCTTTACTAAAACATATTTTAAATGCATTTTAACTTACTTTTGCTTATTCTTCCCTAAAAAATAAAACCTTACGCCCAACTTCAAAGGTCAACGAACGTATCCATATGTAGTTTGTATTATCAGGATAGAGAGTGTCTCAAGATGAAACAACTGAGTCTATCAATAGTCGCTATTGCCTTTGCTACCACTATCGCCTCAAAGCCACTGCAAGCACAACCAATTACTCCAGCAATAGATGGTACAGGTACTATCGTTACTACTACAGGTAACCATTTCCAGATTACTGGCGGTACCTTGTCTGGAGATAGTCAGAATCTGTTTCACTCTTTAGAGCAATTTGGACTTTCAGCCAGTCAAATTGCTGAGTTTCACACTAACCCCCAGATTCAAAATATCCTGGCACGGGTAGTTGGGGGCGCTCCTTCAATCATTAATGGTTTGATTCAGGTGAGTGGTGGTAACTCCAATTTATTTTTGATGAATCCAGCCGGGATGATTTTTGGTGGGAATGCTCAGCTCAATGTCCCGGCTGATTTTACGGCTACTACTGCTACTGGAATCGGTTTTGGTGGAGATAATTGGTTCAATGGCTTTGGGGAAAATGACTACCAAAATTTAATCGGTACTCCCAGTAAGTTGGCTTTCGATTTGGCGCAAGGGGGCAGTATCCTCAATAGGGGTGAGCTAGGAGTATCAGAGGGTCAAAATTTAGCTTTAATTGGTGGTAATGTGCTCAATACGGGGCAACTAAGAGCAACAGGAGGAAAAATCACCATCGCCGCAGTGGGAGGTGGAAATCTGGTGCGGATTAGTCAACCGGGACACCTGCTAAGTTTAGAGATTGAACCACCAAGAGATACTTCGGGGCAGATGTTGCCAATTAATCCTGTGGATTTACCAGCTTTATTAACAGGAGCAGGGAATGGTGTAGAGACAGGATTAACTGTTTCCTCAGATGGCACGGTAGAGCTCACAGATTCTGGCACGACGATACCAGCTGGAGGAGGAGTCGCCCTCACTTCTGGCACTGTTGATGTCTCTGGTGACATTGGTGGTGAAGTGAATGTATTTGGCGATCGCGTAGGATTATTTGGTGCTAATATCAATGCTTCTGGTACTAACGGTGCTGGCACTGTCTTGATTGGTGGGGATTATCAAGGACAAGGTACAGTGCCGAAGGCTTTACGCACTTACATTAGTAGTGACTCAGTAATTAATGCTGATGCTCTGCTTAATGGTGATGGAGGCAAAGTTATTGTCTGGGCAGATGAGGTTACTCGATTCTTTGGCAATATCAATGCCCGTGGTGGTTCTAACTCTGGGGATGGTGGTTTTGTCGAAGTATCAGGTAGAGAATTTTTGGACTTTCAGGGCAATGTGAATACTCTAGCTGCCAATGGTAATCCTGGAACGCTGTTATTAGATCCTATTAATATTGAAATTGTAGCTGCTGGAGGAACAGTTAACGAACTAGCTGATGTCAATGAATTTGATGATCCTGATTTAGTTCCTACTACGATAGATGCCGCACTGATTAATGATTCCACTACTAATGTCATTCTCCAAGCAACCAATGACATTACTTTTAGTGCACCACTCAATATTACTACCCCTGGAGTGGAACTCACTGCCCAGGCGAACAACAATATTAATGTTAACGCTGACATCACTACTAATGATGGTGATATTTTCCTTAATGCTGACTTTGATGGGGTTGATGGGGGTGCTCTCAACCTCACTGACGTAACCATTAATACTGGTGGTGGTAATTTCACCGGCACTGGCACGGGAAATGCCGATTTACGCAACGGCATCACTCTCAACAACAGCACCATTGATGCTGCTGGTGGCAATATTAACCTCACAGGTATTACTAACGAGCCTGGAGACCAAAATTCAGGTATTTTATTGCGCAATCAGAGTAATGTGCAATCTATCAGCAATGGTGAGATTACCCTCGATGGTACAAATGAAAACGCCGCAGATTTTGGTAACGGAATACTGATTAATAATTCTACAATATCTGCTGAGGATGGAGAACTCCAACTGACGGGTACTGCTAACGGCACCACCATGAGGAACAGAGGCATGTGGGTACGCAACAGTAGCACTGTATCCACCGTTAATGGCGATATTACCTTGGATGGCACGGGTGGGCAAGGGTTACATCTTAATGACGGCATACTTCTGGAAAACTCTATGGTGATGTCAGAGGGGGGAGACATCAATATGACAGGCGAGGGTAGAGGGAATGGGGGTGGAATCAGCAACACCGGTGTTGAGATTCACGTCAACAGTGTGGTGGAATCCATGATGGGTAATATTACCTTGGATGGTACGGGCGGGGCAGGTTTGAATGAGAATGAAGGGATACGGATTGCTGATAATGCTAGAGTTTCTGCTGGGGGAAATATCAACTTTAAAGGTAACTCTACAGCCTCTGCCGCAGAGAACTACGGCATTTTAGTTGAAAATGGTACTTTGGTGGAATTAACCGGTCAAGGTACTATGATCCTAGAAGGTAATGGTATTGAGACAGATGGGATTCATTTGGAGGACGGCTCGATTAACTCCACTGGAGGTCCTATCACTCTGATAGCTGAT
Organism: Symploca sp. SIO2C1; assembly: GCA_010692635.1. Taxonomy (GTDB): domain Bacteria; phylum Cyanobacteriota; class Cyanobacteriia; order Cyanobacteriales; family Coleofasciculaceae; genus Caldora. Next base: position 16,023 of record JAAHGL010000111.1, read on the forward strand.
GAAATGAGTTTTGTGGGTAACGCCCAAATCAGCAGCTCTGGTATCCTGAACTTGCAGCCTGCTAGTGCCAATCAAAACATCACTATTGGTAATCTAACTGACTCTGGTATCGGCACGCTGGATTTGTTAGACACCGATATTGCTGCCCTGCAAGCTGGTTTTACCAGCATCACCATTGGTCGTGCTGATGGCACTGGGACTGTTACTCTAAATAATGGGGCTACTTTCAATGATCCTGTAAATATTGCTGGAGGTTCAACTTTAGTTGGTCCGGAACAAAACACTACCTATGAGTTTACAGGTGCGAACCAAGGTAATCTCAACAGTATTTTCCCTAATCAATTAACCTTCAACAATATTGAGAACTTAACTGGCGGCAGTTTAGCTGACAGCTTCGTTTTTGCTGATGGTGTTAGTTTTGATGGCAGCATCAGTGACAACGGAGGCATCGACAATTTTGATTTCTCTGCCTACACCACTCCCCTTACGATAGATCTCAATACCCTTGCAGCAGTAGGTATTGAACAAATTATCGGCACAACTAATGCTGAGAGTACCTTAATCGGAGCCAATACTCCCAATAGTTGGGAGATTACGAACCTTAATGAAGGTGTAATCAATAACACCCTCAACTTTACTGATTTCGACAACCTCATCGGTGGTAGCTTAGAAGACACCTTCATTCTCAATGGTGGCAGTGTTACTAATATCAACGGTGGTGGCGGTAGCAACACGTTGGCTAGTGATAACACTCTCAACACCTGGAATATTAATGGTGCTAATACTGGTAATCTCAACAGTACTAATAACTTTACTCAGATTCAAAACTTTACTGGTGGCAGTTTAGACGATACCTTCGTTTTTGATGATGGTGTTAGTTTTGATGGCAACATCAGTGACAATGGAGGCACAGACAATTTTGATTTCTCTGCCTACACCACTCCCCTCACTATAGATCTCAATACCCTTGCAGCAGTAGGTATTGAACAAATTATCGGCACAACTAATGCTGAGAGTACCTTAATCGGAGCCAATACTCCCAATAGTTGGGAGATTACGAACCTTAATGAAGGCATACTCAATGGTACTCTCAACTTCACTGATTTCGACAACCTCATCGGTGGTAGCTTAGAAGACACCTTCATTCTCAATGGTGGCAGTGTTACTAATATCAACGGTGGTGGCGGTAGCAACACGTTGGCTGGTGATAACACTCTCAACACCTGGAATATTAATGGTGCTGATACTGGTAATCTTAACGGTACTAATAACTTTACTCAGATTCAAAATTTTACTGGTGGCAGTTTAGACGATACCTTCGTTTTTGATGATGATGCCACTATCAGCGTTAATCTGGACGGTGGATTAGGTAATCTCACTCTGATTAGTGCAGGGTCAATCAACACTAAAGGTTTTACCTTAACAGGTGCAGACAATGCCATCATTACCTTACTAGCTAATCAAGATATTTTCACTGGCGATATCATTAATCCTGGTGGCGATATTACCCTCATCAGTAATACAGGAGAGATTAATACTGGTAATCTGAACTCATCAGGGCTTAATGGTGGGAATATCCGCATTGAAGCCAGAACCCAAATTAGTACCCTGGAAATTAATTCCAGCGGTTTGATTGGTAATGGTGGTGATGTTATCCTTGACCCCATAGGTGACATTCAAGTTAGTTTCATTAACGCCCAAGGTGGCAGCGATGGTATAGGAGGCGACGTTGACATTACTGCGGGTAAATTTTTCCGAGCCACAGACACTTTTAGCGATCGCAACGGACTTTTTAGCAGTATATCCACTGTTGGGGGACTCGGGGGTGGAGACATTACCATCCGACATGGTGGCAACGGAGTAACCCCCTTTGATGTAGGTGATGCTACCAACAACGGTACACAAGGAACTATTACTAGTGGCGAGTTTACCATTGCTCCCTTCCAATCTTTTCCCTTTACTCATACAGAAGGGAACATTCAAATTATCAGTGTTGAACCACTGTTCAATTTCACTTCTATCCCAAAGACTAAGTTTGATCCACCTCCACCTCTCAAGCCGTTAACTCAGCAAACTATCAACGATATTAATCCACCGCTTAATCTTAATGCCGTTGATCTAAGCAAACCATTTCTATTATCTCCCCCAAAACAAACTAATATTGACATCCCCTCTTTAGAAATTGATACATTGGCAGAAGTGGAAGAAAACTTCACTGTTGCCTTTGAAAACTATCTGGGTATTAGTAATACTCCCATCCTCACCCTCCCACAAGTTCGTGCTATCCTACGCCAGCAGATTGAAAAAGCCATTGGGGTTAAACCAGGGATCATTTATGCTTTCTTTGTACCAAAAGCCCTTCCTCCCCAGGAGAGGGAGCTGGGGAAGTTGGGGGAGATGGGGAGATGGGGAGATGGGGAGATGGGGGAGCAATGGGAGTTGGAGCTCGAACTATTATTAATTACCTCCCAAGGTAAACCGATTCGACGACGGGTGGGAGTGACGCGCCGGGAAGTTCTGCGAGCTGCTAGAGAATTTCGCAAGAAAGTCACCGATATCGGTAACTCCCGTGGTTACCTCCAGAGTTCCCAACAACTCTATCAGTGGCTAATCACCCCACTCAAGGAAGATTTACAAGCTCAACAGATCAATAATCTTACCTTTATCCTCGATAGTAGTCTGCGCAAAGTACCTTTGGCTGCACTTCATGATGGGCAAGAGTTTATCGTTGAACAATACAGTGTGGGTTTAATGCCTAGTCTCAGCCTCACTGACAACCTCTACATAGATGTCAAGGATTTACAAGTCTTATTGATGGGAGCCTCACAATTTGCTGAACAAGAACCCTTAGCTGCTGTACCCTTGGAATTGCAGACTATCAGTCAGTTGTGGCAAGGCAAGACTTTCCTCAATGAAACTTTTACCCTGAATAATCTCAAGCAAGCCCGTGAGCAACAGCCCTTTGGTATTATTCATTTAGCTACTCATGGGGAATTTATCGCTGGCAAGCCTGGTCAATCCTACATCCAAATGTGGGATGATAAGCTACATCTTGACCAACTGCGAGAGTTGGGTTGGAATAAACCGGCAGTAGAGTTGTTAGTCTTGAGTGCCTGTCGCACGATTGCGGGAGATGAGGAAGCAGAGTTGGGTTTTGCTGGGTTGGCGGTGCAAGCAGGAGCCAAGTCAGTTCTCGGCAGTCTTTGGTATATCAGCGATGCCGGCACCTTAGCACTGATGAGTGAGTTTTATCGACAGTTGAGCCAACCAGAAGTAACGATTAAAGCCGAGGCACTGCGGCGAGTGCAAGTGGCAATGCTCAAAGGGGAAATCCGTATCGCTCAAGGTAAACTGCAACTGCCAGGGGAGCTAGGGGAGATGAGCTTACCTCCTGGATTAGTAGGCAAACCAGATTTATCCCATCCTTACTATTGGGCAGGCTTCACGATGATTGGTAGTCCTTGGTGAGTTAATGGCTAATGGCTAATAGCTAATGGCTAATGGCTAATGGCTAATGGCTAATGGTTAATGGCTAATGGTTAATGGCTAATGGTTAATGGCTAATGGTTAATGGCTAATGGCTAATAGCTAATGGTTAATGGTTAATGGTTAATGGTTAATGGCTAATGGCTAATAGCTAATCTCTGAATAAACACCGAGTCTCCGAGTCAGGTAACAGGGAAGAGATACCTTTAGTATTAGTTTTTACTCAAGTCCTGCAAAAACTTTTTTGAGCTGAATTGCGAAAAATAGGTTGGCTCATCCTATAACTCTATAGATTCAAGGCAGTGAAAGAATTGCCTGTACTCATTAGAGTTCTTGCCATAGGTAACTCACATGAAAAGCTTGACCTTTTTTTTAACTACGGTACTAGGATTAGCCCGTGTATTCCTTAGACTAATGACAATCGCTTTTTAGAGACTTTTGCTGAGGCATTGGATGCCTTGCGAACAGCTATATCTGTTTGTTGTGTCGCTTGGCTGAACAAGAGCATTTATCTCTTATCAAGTCAGTTTGTTTGAGCTTAAAACTTGTTTTAAGTTCTGCTATTGGCTGACTTAATGATACTGAGAAAACCAAGATTTCTCAACCAAAATTCAACCAATTTAGACAATCAGGAGAAGCATAATGACTCAAAATTCACCGACGACGATTATGGGCACAGTAGGTGATGATACCCTTGTCGGAACTCCAGGGATTGATATCCTGATGGGGTTAGGAGGAAACGATGTACTCGAAGGCGGAGAGGGACATGATTTTCTCTCCTCACAATGAATTAGCCCTGCCTTACTAAGGGGGGAATAAGGGGGGTAGCAAGATCTTGACCTATTTCGGTGAGAATCTTGTATACACGGTAGTTTAGTTGGTGAGGGGTCACACCCTACATCGATTCGCCAACAGTATCCTTGAGTTCTGGGTGGGTGTGGAAGCCAAGCGTTATGCTATCTCTAGCTTAAGTTGACACGAATGATTGCATACTCCCTCATGTTGCATACTCCCTCATGTTGCATAGGCCCTAATATTGCATACTCAGATGCACCCATCCCTTAACTTCAGTAACCGGAAGTTAAGGCTGATTTTTTTTCAGAAACACTCTCAACCTCTGGGGACTCCTAGCTCCCCGACTTCTTCAAAAAGTCGGGGAGCTGAACGCGGCAAATGAGCAAAAATAGGTAGATTAAATTCTGTTTGTTTTTTGACAAACAACTAACAACTAACAACAAATAACACTTGCATCCCCCGTGCTTTAGCCGGGGGATGAGTTAAAATGTTCTATTTTTGTGCCTAAAACCTTGAGGAATTCTTCTAACCAACGGGGATGTGCCGGCCAAGCTGGAGCTGTGACTAGGTTACCATCTACGACTGCCTCATCTACCGGAATGTCTGCATATTCTCCACCAGCACGGGTAACATCTGGACTACAAGCAGGATAAGCTGAACAGCGTTTGCCTTGGAGTACATCTGCGGCTGCCAGTAATTGAGCACCGTGGCAAATAGCAGCAATTGGCTTGTTCTCTTGAGCAAAGTACTGCACAATTTTCAACACATCTTTATTGAGGCGTATGTATTCTGGTGCTCTTCCACCAGGAACAACTAGTGCGTCGTAGTCATCAGCTTTAACTGCATCAAAAGTGGCATTGAGAGTAAAGTTGTGACCTGGTTTCTCTGTATAGGTCTGATCTCCTTCAAAATCGTGAACTGCTGTCCGCACCGTCTCCCCAGCTTGCTTGTCAGGACAGACGGCATGAACCGTATGACCCACCATTTGAAGTGCTTGGAAAGGAACCATCACTTCGTAGTCTTCCACAAAGTCCCCTACAAGCATCAAGATTTTTTTGCCACTCATCTGTTTCCTCCTAATTTTTGGTTCGTTTCGGTAATTTTATTATTGACGCAGCCGAAAACCGCCTATCTTTAGATGGCGGATGAAGGCAAGGTAGCGCTTTTAAGCGCCTTGAAGTCCTTTGGTTCGGGAAATTTTGCTATCAGACTTCTCATTAATTCTGATTTGGTCATGCCACGCCTAGTGCAGCGCGGCAAAAGTAACTGACCAGTTTGAGATCGTTAGAATCCTTACTCTATAAGCATTCTAAATTCTAAATTCTAAATTCTAAATTCCGCGCAGCGGCACTAGTAGCTTCCTGCTCTAGTTGAAGCATTTCGTAAGCTGTCATCCTTATTTCTAGTTTCTTGTCCTTCATTTTGTGTCATGACACATGTCCTTGTATTAGGTATAATATAACAAGAACATTGACACAGGTCGATTCAATGCTAGTTCTAGAGTACAAAGTCCAAGCTAAACAAGCTCAATACCGAGCTATCGATGAAGCCATTAGAACGGTTCAGTTCATCCGTAACAAGTGCTTACGTTATTGGATGGATGCACCAAGACAGGCTAATCTCAAGCGTTTTGACTTGAACAAATACTCAACAGAACTACGTAACGAATTCACATTTGTCAAAGACCTCAACTCAA
>JAAHGL010000112.1 GCA_010692635.1 Symploca sp. SIO2C1
GCACTTTCATGGGAAATCCCTGGGTAACCTTGGGGAATACAAGTGCTCACCCACGAGGATAAATGCTTCATTCCTTCTTACTTGTTACTTTTTACTTGTTACTTGTTACTTATTCAGCAAACCCTACTTCCCTTTTGTAGTCTACAAAAAACTCATCCTCTTATTGGTACTCCAATGAAGGGATGAGGCATAACAAGAATACTGTCATTAACAAGGGCTAATAACAGGAGATTTGGTATAAAAACTAGAAACCAAGGGTCAGAGTGAGTTTAAAATCGCTCTATCTGCCACGACGGCGATTATCTTCTCGGGGTCTTGCTTTATTGACTCTGAGCTGACGTCCCATCCACTCAGCGCCATCTAAACTAGAGATGGCTGATTCTTCTTCAGCATCTTCTGACATTTCAACAAAGGCGAAACCGCGTACTCGACCTGTTTCACGATCCGTTGGCAATGTAACTCGATTAACGTTGCCGTAATCAGCAAATACTAGTCTTAAATCTTCTTCAGTGGCTTGGTAAGAAAGATTTCCTACGTAAATGGTCATGTGGCTATATAAGGCTGGACTAAGTATGATAATTCAGAGTTACAGAAGAGATTTAGACAATACAGGTTGCTCAAAATCTTTCTGACTAACCAAGAGCAAATTTTTGATTTAAGCAGCCACATATGTAGCGACAGAACCCAAAATTTACCAAAGTTAGCTCTGGATTTGTACCTATGGTCTTATCATAGCCTAATCATGTACTTGTGAGGAGTCGCAGATCTTACATAAACGTTAAATGCTAGGTAGATCAGGGTCTAGTGCAAGAAGGCAGAAGGCAGGAGGCAGAAGGCAGAAGGAAAGAAAGCTTGTACAATAAGCTTTTTCACCTTTTTTAACTGGTGAGTTATTTCCGCCGTGCTGCACTAGTCTTCAGGAGATACCTAGTTTAAATCCTTATTAGTTAAATTTTGTCCTATTCAATCGAAATTGATTGAGGACCACTATTTTGGCCATTGCCACTTTCTTTAGAAGTAGCAGTGTATCCAGTAGAGCCAGTTTGTTTGTCTAGCCAACTCTTGACTGGATCATCTGAGAGGTTCAGTCGAAACGCTCCAGAAAAAAATCCACCCAAAAAAGCAACCGGCTGCCGAGTCAGTTCTGTAAAAATTGGTGTTAGTTCTTCGAGGAACATCTTTGTCTGTCCTTTTACGACCAATAGTAGTAGTGATTACTCTTGGATTGTAACGTGTTTGTTGAATTGTCGAGTCTTAGCCATTCAACTTAATTAGCTTAAGTCTTCCTCCCTTCCATACTCGTCATACTCTAGATATTTCTTAGAGGCTCGTGTTCTCCTTGGTTGCTCAAACAGCTGCCACAAGGGGGGCACAATTGCTCCGCCGATAACACCTAAACCAACACTAAAAGCCAGTACAATGCCCACGGGCATCTCAATTGACTTAAAGTAAAGAAATTTTAGGGATACGAGCTTAATATTTTGAATGGAGAGTAGCGCGATCGCTCCTATCCATCCAGCTACAATCAAGGAGGAGAGTAAGTTAGCAAAGGTTTTCATTGGTCATTAGTTATTGGTGGTTGGTCATTTGTTTTTGTATTGAAACAGGTGTCAAACTCTCCACCTAAAAATTCCTATAATTGACAAACCACCAACCACCAATCCAGTTAAACTGCGGCAGGTTCCATCTTATCGATCATTTGCTTCATCGCTTGAGCAATTTGGTTTTGCTGTTCTAGGGAGTTGGTTTCCATGTAAACACGCATCAGGGGTTCAGTACCTGAAGGACGCAATAGTACCCAACTACCTCCTTCCAAATAGAGTTTGATGCCGTCTTTGCGACCTACTTCTTTAACCTTAATGCCAGCAACCTCTGTGGGAGGATTACTAGTACAGGCTTCCAGAACTGCTGCTTTATGGGCGTCATTTAGGTGCAGATCGAGGCGCTGATTAAACAGAGGACCATTAGCTTCGGCAATTGCTTCTTCTACCAGTTGGGATAATGGTTTACCTTCATAAGCGATCGCTTCTGCTACTAACATATTCGCCAGAATGCCATCTTTTTCAGGAATATGTCCAATGATACTCAAGCCGCCTGACTCTTCACCGCCAATGAGCACCTCGGTTTCCCGCATTTTTTCACCGATGTACTTAAAGCCTACTGCTGTTTCGTAAATTTCCAGACCGTGCTTGAGGGCAAAGTTATCTAACAGATGGGTTGTCGCAACGGTACGGACAATTGCCCCTGTTTGGTCTTTATTCTTGATGAGATGACGCGCCAGTAATAATAACACAGTATTCGGAGTCAGGACGTTACCTTGCTCGTCTACGATTCCAAAACGGTCAGCATCACCATCAGTAGCTAAACCCAAATCAGCATTATCTGTCTTGACAGCCTCTACTAGTTCCACTAGTTGCTCTGCCTTTGGTTCTGGCATACCCCCACCAAACAAGACATCGCGGGTAGTATGGAACGCTTGTGTTTCACACTGGCAGTGTTCTAGCACTGCATCCAGATAACCACGAGAAGTGGAGTAGAGGGCATCGTACTTCACCTTCAAGTGAGCACTACGAATCTTTTCCACATTAAGCAAGGTGTAGATAAATTTCAAATAGGCTGGTAATGGGTCAAATGTGGAAATTTTATCGCCATTCTTACCACTGGGAGGGGTATCATCTGACCCTTCAATGTTGGCAACAATTGTATCAGTAATTTCTGGTGTGGCAGGTCCAGCATAATCAGGAATATATTTGATGCCACAATAGGGTGCTGGGTTATGAGATGCCGTAAACATCAGTGCTCCAGCTGAGTTAAGCTCACGAGCATTGTAAGCAATTACTGGTGTTGGACAATCCCGGTCAACAATTTTCACTGTCCAACCCAAGTCTGCTAGAATTTCAGCGGCAGTGCGGGCAAACTGGTCGGCAAGAAAACGGGGGTCGTAGCCGATCAAAACCGGACGGTCTTTCGTGTAGGCAGTTTCTAGATAGCTAGCGATCGCGCGGGTTACCTTACAAACATTGGAGAAGGTAAAGTCATCAGCGATAATCCCTCGCCATCCATCGGTGCCAAACTTAATCTTCTTTGGGCTGTTTGCTACACTCATTTCGGCTAATTTTCTCAAATTCAACTAGATCTTAATCTATGCTGATCATCTGTGGGAGTAGGAAAGCAGCAAAAGAAGCATTTAAATGGAAACATTCTCTATCTACAAGAGGTATGATTATACTGGATTGAAATGGTACATTAGCAGCATCATTAACTTAATGATCGACCCATCCTATCGCCTTTTGCCATTAGGAGAACATATTAATCGGAGCTGTAAGCTATGGTGAGCCAGACTGAAACCCAAACTCGACAAACGGTTCAATCCGAAGTTGCTCGTCTGCGGGAAGATTTGCGTCTGAGAGACCAGCTGGTACAGCAATTATCTCAGGAACTCTTCCGCCTGGTCAAAGGTAATGCCAACTTTATGCCTCAGCCGGAGGTTTCTGAACGCCATCAAGCTCAGATGCGCTCTTTACGAGATCAGCTGCAAGAGGTGGAGCAGCAGGTTAAATTTTACCAAGAGCAGATTACAGCCCGTGATGAAGAAATTTATCAATTGCGGCAGTCGGTTCAGGAATTAACGGACCGTTCCCGTATGCTAGAGCAAGTAGTACAGGAACTCCCCCAAATTTATCGTCAGAAGTTTTCTGAGCGGATGATACCAGTCAGAGAGAAGGTGGCGATGTTACAACGGGAAAACCGGCAGCTCCATACTGAGCTGCAAAGTGTAAGTTACCGACTAGCAGTAAGAAATCGGAACATTACTCGAATTGATTTACCTAGCTTCTCTCCTGCTAATGGCAGTCCAATTCCCACGTTTGGGAGTATTTAAGTAACTTCCTTCCCAGCGGGGTACTTAACCAGGATTGGGTATTACCTCGCTTCCCCTATCTTTTCTTTCTTTGTGTCCTTTGTGCCTTTGTGGTTCATTCGATTTTCAAAGTTGCTGCTTCCAAATGTTTGATTAAGGTTCCCCTAGGAAGTGGTCCTTGTAAGTGATTCCAGGGTAACACGTGCTCAGTTGACCAATCCTGATGGACGTAGAAGTCTAGTTCCGGTAGTTTCCCTTGCAACTGCTTGAAGGCACGGCGAAAACTACCTACAGAGTCCCCATAATTCCTGGTTAGTTCCAACAGCTGAGATAAACGACGATCACCTCTAGAAATGAGTGCCTGAATTACTGACCAATTATAGCTTTCCGGTCTAAAATCAATACCACGCGATCGCAACTGTTTCTGCAAGTATTTCAGTCGTTTCTGAGCCGGTTGATTCACCCCAAACCACTGAAAAGGGGTATGTGCTTTGGGGACAAAGGTGCTGCAACCTAAGGTTAAATGTAAGCCAGGAGCTGCTTTCTTGATATCTTGCATCATTGCTACCGTTTGCTCCACATCTGACATTTCCTCACCAGGAACCCCCACCATCCCATAAAGTTTCAGACTCTTCAAACCACCGGCTTTGGCATTGATTGCAGCTTGGATAATTTCTTCATTGTTCAGTTTCTTATTAATAATCTGTCGCAGCCGTTCTGAACCACTTTCTACGGCAATAGTGAGGGAGCGGGTCTGGCGTTGTGCTAAAGTTGCTGCTAGCTTTGGTGTTACTGTATTGGTTCGTACTGAGGCAATACTTAACCGTACGTCTTCATACTTCGGTTGAGATAGGTAATCTAGTAATAGTTCAAATTCTGGATGCTGAGTTACCGAAGCTCCCAGTAAGCCGAGACGATTGGTTACTTGCAGTCCCCGCTCAATAGCTGGAATCAAGGAATCTGTAGCACTAGGTGTCCGAAATGGTAAGGTGAGATAACTTGCCAGACAGAAGCGACACATTTCTGGACAGCTGCGTACTACTTCTACCATATAGATATTTTCCCAAGCGGCTTTCTCTGTTACCACCGTTGAGGCAGAAAGGGTATTACCCCGGTAAGTCTGTTTTTGCACTTGAGGTGGAATTTCTCTATCTACTGGCTGAATCGACTGAATTTCTCCTGTCAAATTCTGGTAACTCACTTCGTATAGGCTGGGAACATATATGCCTGGTACTTGTGCTAGATGTCGCAGTTGAGTTACTCTATCAGCACTACGAACTTCTTTGTAAGCTTCAATAAAATCACCTAGCAGATATTCCCCATCTCCCAGCAAAATTAGATCAAAGAAATCAGCAAAGGGTTCTGGGTTAGCTGTCAATACAGGGCCACCACCAAATATGAGGGGATGATGATGGTTGCGCTCAGCAGCTCTCACAGGAATTGCTAAAAATTCTAGCAAGTTCAAGATATTTACATAATCTAGTTCCCATGATAGAGAATATCCTAATAATTCCGGCTGTGCTGGCAACTGTTCATGGCAATCAGTAAATAAGCGACTTACCTGGAGATCTCGACGGGATATTAAAGATGCCCAAACTACTTGGTAACCAAGGCTGGTAATCCCTACACTATATTGATTGGGAAAAGCAAAGATAGTCGGAATTGCACCAACATCCGGGGTTGCTGGGGTAAATAGTAGACGTTCAGATGAAAATACCAAGTCAGTTACAGGTTTCGCTTTTGTATATATTGTATTGGGCGTATGCTATAGTGCCCTACAGTCGCCGGTAAAATTTTGTCAACAATAAGGGTTTAGCCGCGATCGCAAAGTTAGCATTTGAGCTTATTCCTCAGGAGCCAACATGTAAAGAGTGGTAAAGCAATGGGCAATTCTACCAGAAACAGTCAAGGTAAGCTTAGACGCATTTACCTTGCACTAACAGCATTACCTTATATTTTTTAGCAATTTACATATCAACGAGCGCGGAGGGATTTGAACCCCCGACCCTCAGAACCGGAATCTGATGCTCTATCCACTGAGCTACGCGCCCTTGTATATAGCCCCTTGAACAGCGGGCTACTACCATTAATAGTATAGCTTTGATTTGGTCTGACGACACAAAATCAAAGTTAAGTAGGTGGGCATAAATAGAGTTTGCCTCATCGAGTCTATTGAGAAAGGGTTTTGAAGTAATGAGCTCCCCAAGAGCGCTTCGCACCCCCAATTGAATGGAAGAAACAACATCTTTCCCAATTCCCAATTCCCAATTCCCAATTCCCAATTCTCAATTCTCAATTCTCAATTCTCAATTTTCAATTTACAAACCCATTTCCATAAAGGATGACTTGCTCCTTGTTGGCAAATCCGGCATACTTGTTGCTCTAGACGCTTCTGTTCAGTGGCAGATATTCCTAGTAAAATGTTGCGACTCTGCCAGACTAAGACAGCAGTAGTCATACCAATACAAATGCCTAATCCTAGTGCCGGTAGACGATTGTAGGCGATACCATATCGTAGTGCTGCCCAGGTAAAATGCGATCGCAACAGGGAAATTTCATAACGCCAACCCCATAAACTCAAAGAGCCTAGGGTAATCCAGAGGATGCCAACGACTAACCATCGAGCATAGACAGTCAGCTCATGTAACCTTTGTACTTTCTCCTTGAAGGTGGGATCAAACTTGTCTGGTGGCAATTCTCAATTCTCAATTCTCAATTTTCTATTCCCAATTCCCAATTCCCAATTCCCAATTCCCAATTCCCAATTATGCTTCGTCGGAAAATTCAGCATCAATTACTGGTGTAGATGGAGTATCGGTTATTGATGGAGATTCAGTTTCTGCTACTACTGACTCCGGTTCAGGAGGTTGAGGTTGTGGGTTACGCTCTCTCCAAAAGGCTAGTAGGGTGCTAGCAATAAAAATACTCGAATAAGCTCCAGAGATGAAGCCAATGATTAACGTCAGAGCGAAATACTTCAGAGTTTCTCCCCCAAACAAAAAGATTGCTAATAGAGGCAGTATGGTGGTTAAAGTAGTGTTGATTGACCTGGTAAGGGTTTGATTAACTGCCTCTTCTACTACTTGGTTAATTGGCTGCTTGGGATTGAATTTGATAACCTCCCGCACCCGGTCGTAAATCACCACTGTATCGTTAACAGAAAACCCAATAATTGTCAATAGAGCAACAATAAATAGGGTATTCACTTCCAAACCCACCACCAAACCAAAGATGGAGAAAATCCCTACTGTAATCAATACATCGTGGAACAGAGCAACAAAAGCGAAGAAGGCATAATCAAACTTGAAACGGAAGGTGAGATAGATGAGGATACCGACAAAGGCGAGAAGTAGGGCCAGTAAACCAGAAGCAAGGAGTTCTTTTCCTAGGGTTGGGCCAACGGTATCAATTTGGGTCGATTTGGGATCAAAAGCACCAATTTTCTGTTTGAGAGTGGTTTCCAGTTGACTGCGTTCTTCAACATCCAAGGTTTTTGAGCGAATACTCAGAATCGGTTGCTCTCCTCCACCTTGGATAATTTGGATGTTACTGTCTCCCAAACCCTGTGCTGTCATTACTTCCCGAACCACTGCTGTCTCAATTGGTTCGTCGCAATTTCCTGGTTGAGTACAGTCCCTTTGTAATTGCAGCCTAGTACCACCAATAAAATCTAGACCTAGACGTAATGGAGCCCCAAGCTGTACCGTGGAAATTACCATCGCCATAATACCAGCCAGGATAAAGGTAGCAGAGATACCCCACCAAAGCGATCGCTGTTTGATTAGATTGAGTTTCATCTTGAAAATTGCTAATTGCTAATTGCTAATTGTCTCCCCAGCCTATAAGTCCCTTATTTCACTGATGCTGGTAGGTTAGGACAAAAGAGTTCTGGTTTTTGGCGAACTCCTGGGAATCCCAACACTGTTATCAGAGTAAAGGTGCGGCTACAGGTAAGGGCGGTAAACATACTCACAAGTACCCCAATTGCTAAGGTTACGGCAAAACCTCTTACCAAGCCTGAACCCTGCCAACCTAATACTGCACAAGCAATCAAAGTTGTGACGTTAGCGTCCAAAATGCTGGAAAATGCTCGGTAAAAGCCTGACTCAACTGAACGATACAAAGATTTACCTGCTCGTAATTCTTCTCGTGTCCGCTCAAAAATTAGTACGTTTGCATCAACAGCCATACCAATGCTGAGGATAAAACCTGCAATACCTGGTAGAGTCAAGGTAACACTGACTAGGGCAAAAACAGCAATAGTCAGTAGGGCATAGATAATCAGAGAAATATCAGCAATTAATCCAGGAAGCCGGTAGTAAACTACCATGAACACCAGTACTAAAGTTAAGCCTCCAATCGCTGCATAAACACTGCGTCGGATACTATCTTGTCCGAGAGTAGCACCGACAGTACGATTTTCGATAATTTCTACTGGCACTGGCAAAGCACCACCCCGCAGCTGCACGGCAAATTCGTTAGCAGATTCAAACGTATAGTTACCTGTAATTACAGCTGAACCTCCGGTAATACCAGCTTGAGCAAATTCTGGCCCTACTGTAGGAGCACTAATTAGAGCATCATCTAAGAAAATACCAATGCTGCGCCCTGTTCCTGCCAAGTTTTTCGTCAACTCGGCAAACTCGTCTCCTCCCTTGGCATCAAAACGGATGGCAACTTCCCAGTTACCTCCAGCTTGCAGGGGTTGGGGACGAGCATCTTTGAGGTTTTTACCGGTGAGCTTGGCGGGTTCAAATAAGTCAGAGATTGCCTCTTTACTAACTTGGATCTCTTCTTGATTTTTCGCGATCGCTTCTTCATCGCCATTTTCCCTGAGTTCTTCCTGCTGTTGCACTTTTGCAGCTAGCAACTGTTGTTCAATCAGTACCTGGGATTCTGTGCCTGGTTTTTGCTCCCGAAAATCTAGTTCTGCTGTGCCACCAAGTACCCTTTCTGCCTGTTCAGGATCATTAACACCGGGTAACTGTACTAAAATTTGCTCAGAGCCAACGGTTTGCACCACTGCTTCTGAAACCCCAAGTCCGTTAACCCGACGTTCCACTACAACCTTAAGGTCTTCGAGTTGTTCTTGGCTAATTTTGGGAATCTCTTCTGTAGCCTTTGCCTGAATAGTTAGTTGTGCTCCTCCCTGTAAATCCAATCCCAAACGGATGGGAAATTTCAGCAGTATGCCGATTGCCGCAATCACAAGGACGGTAATTAAAGCTAATACAAAACGCTGTCTTTGCATAATTGTTATTGGTTATTGGTTATTGGTTATTAGTCATTGGTTATTGGTCATTAGTCATTAGTCATTGGTCATTAGGACAAACAACAAACAACAAACAACAAACGACAAACAACAAATAACCAACAACCAGCTTAAATCCGAAGTGCAGTCATTTTCTTTACACCTTCGACAATCTGCTGTGGTTGCACAATTGTCAGGTTTTCTAAAGTACCGTTGTAAGGGGTAGGGATATCTTGAGAAGCTAAGCGTAGTACTGGTGCATCGAGCTCATCAAAAAATTGGTCATTGATCGATGCCGTCAATTCTGCACCAATACCACCAGTTTTCATACATTCTTCCACGATAATTACCCGGTGGGTTTTGCGTATGGAAGCACCAATAGTTTCCAAGTCTAGAGGTTTGAGGGAAATCAGGTCAATCACCTCTGGATCAAATCCCTCTTTTTCTAGCTGCTTTGCTGCTTGCAATGCATGGTGGCGCATCCGCGAATAGGTGAGAATAGTTACATCTTTGCCAGCTCGTACTACCTCCGCTTTGTCGAGGGGTACTAGGTACTCTTCTTCAGGCAGGTTTTCTTTTAAGTTATAGAGCAGAACATGTTCAAAAAACAGAACCGGATTATCATCACGGATAGCTGATTTGAGCAGTCCCTTAGCATTGTAGGGAGTTGAGCAGGCAACTATTTTTAAACCAGGAACCGCCTGAAAGTAGGCTTCTAGTCTTTGGGAATGTTCTGCACCTAGTTGCCTTCCTACACCACCAGGACCTCTAATAACTAGAGGAATTTTGAAGTTACCGCCAGAAGTATAGCGTAACATCCCAGCATTGTTGGCAATTTGGTTGAAGGCGAGGAGTAAAAAACCCATATTCATACCTTCGATAATCGGGCGCAAACCAGTAATTGCTGCACCAACTGCCATCCCAGTAAAACTATTTTCCGCGATCGGGGTATCTAAAACCCGCAGATCACCGTATTTTTTATATAAATCTTTGGTGACTTTGTAGGAACCACCATAGTGTCCCACATCTTCACCAATCACAAATACAGTCTCATCCCGTGCCATTTCTTCATCAGTGGCTGCACGAAGAGCATTGAATAAAAGTGTTTCTGCCATTAATAAGTCACCAGATGGGGCAAGTGTAATCGTAGCATTGCCCGAAACCCTATGGGGAATCAATGAATAATGAGTAATGAGTAATGAGTAATGAGTGAAGAAACTTTTGTCAAATCCTCTTTCCTTCTATCTCCTACCTCCTCCCTCGCCTCCTGCCTCGGAGCCTCCTGCCTCATGTTTCTTGAGAGCCAGTGTAAATTTCACCTCACCCCAGCTAGGGGAGCTGAGCGAGTTGGGAACGTGAAGCTTTTTGAACCAAAAGGTATAAAAACCTTACACAATGGAAAAAATTTGGGAGCTAATCGAGGGATAATTAACTCATTACTCATTACTCATTACTCATTACTTATTACTCATTTGAATCTACCCAACTGGATTACCTTTTCTCGTTTGCTAGGATTACCGTTGCTCTTATACGGTTTAAATAACCCAACGGAGCAGGCGCGATGGATTTGTTTAGTAATTTTTCTGGTGGCTGCGGGGACGGATTGGTTAGATGGCTATCTAGCACGTAAACTTAACCAAGTTACTGATTTAGGTAAGTTTCTAGACCCGTTAGTTGATAAATTTTTAGTGCTAGGGCCACTGCTAGCGTTAATTCAACTAGGTCAAGTCCCAGCTTGGGGAGTATTTTTGATTTTAGCAAGGGAATTAGCGATCGCAGGTTGGCGAGTTGACCCTAAGTTATCTGGTAGTAGTGCTATTAGCGGAGCCAATATCTGGGGTAAGCTGAAAACTGTGAGTCAAATTGCTGCGATCGCACTGTTGATTGCTCCGACACCTGCAAGCTGGGAAGTCCCTTCAATGATCGCTTTTTGGGTGTCGGTAGCTCTGACTTTAATTTCTGGTGCTATCTACTTGTGGCCTCAACTTGCTGCTAATATTTCTTCATCTACAGAAAAGTCTACTGCTGCTTGATGCCTTCCTGATGGGAGATAATCATGCTCATAGGCATCTTTCAATCCAGCCAACAAGTCATATTCTGGTTGCCAGTTTAGTTGATTCATCGCCTTATGAACATCAGCAAAGAAATGTTGTACTCGCATCGGGAAAGCTTTGCGTTTACCAAAATCAAACTGCTTGGGTTGATAATGGACAATTTCCAGCTCATCCGGTGACTTACCCACCGCCGCAGCACAGGTGCGTGCTAAACCATCAAAAGTAACGTAGCGATCGCCTGATACGTTGTAAATTTGTCCTATGGCTTGCTGATTCCCCAATACCTGAGACATAGCACGAGCCAAATCTTGACAATGACCTAATTGTGTGATGTGCATACCATTACCAGGGATAGGGATAGCGCGATCGCGAACAATTCGGTCAAAAAACCAGGCTTCTAAGTCATTGTAGTTCTGGGGGCCGTAGATGTAAGTGGGACGAATTGCGGTAAAGGGCACACCTTGAGATGAGAGGTAAGCTTCTGTCTCATGCTTGCCTTTGTGACGGCTTTTAGGGTCAACCGGGTCACCTTCAATATGAGGTAGTTGGTCCGATTTGAGGTAAACTCCAGCAGAACTCATGTAGATGAAGTGTTGTACTCGGCCTTTAAAGATTTCTACTAGAGGTTGAGTATCGCTGAGTTCTCGACCATTGTTATCAAAGATCGCATCAAACTCCTGGGAAGATAACTTTTCTTGGAGTTGAGCAGCATCCTTGCGATCGCCATGAATTTGTTTTACTCCTGCTAACGGTGCTGGTTTATTACCACGATTGAACAGTACCACCTCGTGACCTTGTGCCACCAGAATTTTTGTTAAGTAGACCCCGATAAATCGGGTTCCACCCATAATTAAAATACGCATATTGATTCTCTAGCTTTCCCTGGATAAAAGTCTTTTAGGCATTTTACTGTGAGTAAGACAAAGAGATGTAAACTACATCCCTGGAGCTAATTAGTTGCTCATCTCTCTTGTCGGGAAAAATCTTAACTTTTGCTTTCCCCACCAGGAACTTATCACTGTGATTTTTTCGCCTTTAATAATTCACTTTTATCTTCTTTAGATGCTTTAAGGAATTTGGGTGCATTTTCACTGGGTGGAGCTAATTGCTCAAGAAAAGTAAAAGAGTTTCTTTGAGGCACAAATTTCGCCTTGATTTGGACAAATGCTGGATGTCCCTGCTCTTTTCCAGCTTTGGGATTAAATCGAAATGGTCTGATGGGAGCATCTTTCCAGAACACGGGTATATGAGATGCTTTGAGAAATCTTACCTTTTGGGCTAATTCAGATTTCTTAATATATTCAAGTCTCTCTTTACTAAAATTTTTCATGACAGAAATGCAGGGAGTACGACAGACAGGAAGAAACTGCCAGAGTCCTCTGAGTTGGAACTCATTGTCTTTGAGCTCTTGTGAGACTCCCTTTGTGCTTTGTCCTTTATCGAAAGCAACTAGCTGAAAAGCTAGAAGATGATCTTTGTCTTTCTTGGGGAAATGCATGATCTTCGGATAGACAACAAGTCTTTGTTGACTCTTTCCAGTGGCGACAATTTCTTTTTTGAGAGCTTCAAAAGATAAGCGCTTGGAGTTGGCATAAAAGAGCTGGTACTCTTTTTTGTCGATAGTGAGAGTAGCCTTACCATCATCAGCGAAGTTCACATCCCCAGTTACAACCCCGACAGCTTGAAAGATTGTTATTGAATCTTCTGGGGTTGTTTCGTTAACTGGTTCTGGGGTTGGCTCAGGTTTCGGTTTGGGGGTTGTTTCAGTGACTGATTCTGGAGTTGGCTCAGGTTTCGGTTTGGGGGTTGTTTCAGTGACTGATTCTGGGGTTGGCTCAGGTTTCGGTTTGGGGTTACGAGGCTTGAGCTTGACAAAAGTTGGTTTTTTTTGTGGAGGAGTTGGTTTTTTTTGTGGAGGCATTGGGGATGATAATAGCGTTAAGGTGATTGTAGCAAGAGGTTGCTGTGTCAGAAGAGGGGTATATTGATAGATAAGGGAAACTACTAGTACCGCTGCGCGGAATTAAGAATTAAGAATTAAGAATTAAGAATGCTTACTCTATAAGCATTCTATCGATCTCAAACTGGTGAGTTATTTCCGCTGTGCTGCACTAGTACAGCACGGCTTCAATAGTGTACCAGTTAAAAAAGGTTAAAAAGCTGGTACAGTAAGCTTTTTAACCTTCTGCTTTATCCCTGCTGTTTTCTTGCACTAGTAAATTCACCCCTAGGAATTCAGTGATCTACAAAAATGAATCAAAAATTAGATTGTTAACAGAAATCCCGACAACGTCAGCGTAACTAGCGTAATCTATAAGTCCTTTACCCTGACCATCTTGATATCCTTGCTGCCATTCTTCTTGCTCTGCTGGTGAAAGTCCTTGTGGGATAAGTTTATCTTTGTCCTCATCCCATTTTTGAGACCACAGATCAGAATATCCAGCTCGGAATCCACTCTGGTAAGTTTCGCTGTGATTAGTTTCATCCATAGGAATTTACAACTCCATTATTAACTAGTTGTTTTGACATTTCCTTATTATCCTCAATCCGCCCCCATACGATTGGGGTAGAACAAAATAGCTTTGCCTTAACTACTGTCCTTACCATCAAACTCACTTTTGTCTGTTTGCCAACTATGGGAATTAGACTGGATTTCCAACCACTTAGCAAGATTACTTGATAACTGGGTGAGGGACTCTGAGAGCTGGGGAGAAATTTCCACAGGCAAACTGCCAGAACGGATATGGAGATCTCTTTGAGGAAAAGGAATTTCCACATTATGATCACGCAGAATTTCTTCAATTCTAAAATAGAGATCACTTTTGATCTGAAACTGTTGGGGGGGATAGGCAATCCAAACTAACAAATCAAAATCTAGGGAACTATCACCAAATCCCCGAAAGAATACTTGTGGTTCGGGTTGACGCAGAACATCCCGATGTTCCTGAGCCGCTTGAATCAGAGCCTCCTTAACTATAGTCAAATTTATCCCATAGGCAACACCCACTGGCAGTTTTAATCGCGAAACTGGGTTTTGGTGAGTCCAGTTGATTACTTCTGATTCGAGAAAGCGGGAATTGGGAACAATGACTGAAATTGCATCCATCGTTCGGATTTCTGTGCTGCGGACACTAATACGCTCTACTGTTCCCATTAAACCTTCGATATCGACAAAGTCTCCTACTTCGATGGGACGCTCAAAAATTAAGACTAAACCGCTGATAAATTCTTTAGCAATTCCCTGCAATCCTAAACCAATACCGACACCGATAACACTGGCAAAAATGGTTAGGGAACTTAAATCAAGTCCCGCTAATTGCAATAGAACAACCGTGCCCAGAAAAATTAGAGCATAGTTGGCAATTTGGGCTATAGTTTCCTGAGTACCTCGATTCAAGCCAGTCAAGTGTAACAAGCGCGATCGCAACAGCTTTTTGGCTGTTGTTGCTAAAATGACTAGACCAGTAAACAGCCCTAGGAAAATTAATATGCCTAGGACTGAGTAGGATTGGTCTCCTAGAGGAATCAGTTCTCCCGTCAAGCTACCAATGATCGTATTGGTAATTTTTTGGCTTAGTTCTCGCGTTTGGGGAAATAAATTGGTGATGTAAATAGCACACAACAACCAGGGAGTTATCTTAACAATATTGGTAAGAATCTGTACTCCCATCTGTATACTGAAGCGCCTGTTGCTATTTTGTGAGTCTCTCGCCTCAGCAGGAAGTAAGGGTTTTAGCCAACGACGCCAAATTCGACCCAATGCGTAAGTACAACCAATCGCTAGTATTATGTAGCCTAAGGACAAAAATATGGTGTTGCGGATATATGCCGCACTCCGCTGCCGTTGTGCCGTTTTAATTGCACCTTGCAGTTGTTTTTCCCAATCTTCAGCTTGACTTTTGATATCAGGAGCATCTGCACTGGTAACCGACAACAAATGTTTGTCATTGACTCGAATTACAAGTAAATCCTCACTATCATCACTATCATCTATTGTGACTTTTACGGGAGGATCAGCTTTAGTGATTTGCTGTTTGAGAATGCGATTGGCTCGATTTGCCCGATCTTTAGCCGTATATTCTTCAGATGGATTAACTTCAAACAAGGTACGTCCATCCAAGATAATCGGTGCGGTGGCATTTTCCTGAGCTAAAACTGGGATAACTGAAACCAAATGGCTGATTGCCAGAGCCACCAAGAGAATCCGAGCAACTTGTCTCAGGAAAGATTGGCAGGGTAAGCGGAAATTCATAGATTACACCTAGACGTTATTCTCAGGCAAAGACATGAGCTCTGCTGCTTGTTTTTCCGCCAGCATTTTTGGTTGCAAGTAAAGGTTGTCTAGCATCAGTGAAGCACCAGCTACCCAAGGAGGAGCAATCAATGCGCCAATAATACCCAAAACCCAAGCACCTCCCAAAACTGCTAACAGCTGATACAAGGGGTGAACTTTCACATTAGCACCTACTAGCAAGGGATCAAGCACATAAGTTTCCACATTTTGAATAATCACAAACAGCAACAACACCCACAAGAATGTCCAACCTCCTTGAGCGATCGCTACAATTAAAGCTGGAATTGCTCCTAATACTGGACCAAAAAAGGGAATTAAATTGGTTACCCCAGCAATGACTCCTAAGCTAAGGGCAAACTCTGAGATTCCCAAAAAGAGCAAACCGATGCTAATAACTACAGCTAAAATCCCAGAAACCAATATTCGTCCCTGGATATAATTTCCCATCCGTTGGCTAACTGGCTTTACCTGAGCTGCCAAGCGCTCATCCCAAGGCTGAGGAAATAATCTGACAATGCCTTGAATCAATTCCTCAGAACCAGAGAGCATGTAACCAGAAAACAACAATGCCAAAATCAGACTAAACACACCGCCGAGGATACCTCGTGTCACTCCATAAGAGCGCACTAACAGCTGCTGGCTGGAACGAAAACCCCAAGTGACTAGTGCTTGAATATCAAACAGTTGGCTAATTTGATTTAAGGTTTCCGGTTGAGTCAACCCAAAGCGCATTACCATCTCTTGTACTAGAGACTCCAGTACATCTAAATAACCTGGTAGTTTCCGCCACAGGCGCTGAATTTGCTCCACTACCGTCGGACCAATCAGTAAACCTACCCCAGTAAAAACCGCAAGCAAACCTAAGTACACTAGGATAACGGCTAACCAGCGAGGAATTCCCGACCGTTGGGCTGTATCGACGGTTGGTGCTAGGGTAGAAGCTAGTACGATCGCAATCATGAGGATTACTAGCAAACTCTTTAGTTGCCACAGCAGTACCAGTAGTAACCCAGTAGCAACAATCAGCAATAGGTTAGATAAAGAGATATTGATGCGCTGCTCAGGTATCTTGTTCAATGAGTTGCCTCCGAAGAGTCTATTGACTAATACCAAAAATTTAAAGTCCTGACACAGATTCTGCAAGAAGGGGGTGTAGGAAGTTTTGACCTGAGGGAGCTGAGTACCGCTGCGCGGAATGAAGAATTTAGAATTTAGAATTTAGAATTTAGAATTTAGAATTTAAGAATGTAGCGCAAGCGCTGCTGCAAGCAGATCACACTGATGCTGTTGACGAAATATTAGTTACAATATTAGTAGTGAAACCACTACACCGACCATGAGTGCCAAACATATTCGCTTTGATTGGGCCATCAAAAGACTACTGCGCAATAAAGCTAATTATGTAGTCTTGGAAGGCTTTTTAAGTGAGTTGTTATACCAAGATATCACCATCAAGACTCTTCTCGAAAGTGAAAGCAATCAACAAACTATTGAGGATAAAAGCAACCGGGTTGATATTATTGCCGAAACCGCTAACTCGGAATTGATCCTCATCGAAGTACAAAACAGCTCCCAATTAGATTATTTTCATCGTATGCTCTACGGTGTGTCGAATTTAATCACCGAATATCTGGAAAAAGGACAAGAGTACGGGGAAATTAGGAAAGTCTACTCAGTGAACATAGTCTACTTTAACCTCGGTAAGGGAGATGATTATATTTATCGTCTCAACTCAGAGTTCATTGGGATGAATACGGGAGATACCCTAGAATTGACCAAAGCTCAAGAAAAGAAGTTTAATATAGAAAAAGTAGCAGATATCTTTCCCGAATACTACCTGCTGAAAGTGAGGAATTTTCAAGGAACAGCGCAAACTACCTTACAGGAATGGATCTATTTTCTGAGAAACAGCGAGATCAAGGAAGAATTTGCTGCCAAAGGAATGGTAGAAGCGAAGGAAACCTTGCGAATAAATAATCTATCAGACAGTGAAAGAGCGGCATACAACCGTTATATGGATAACAAGAGTTACGAAGCAAGTATCTTGAGTACTCAAGAGTTTGAGGCGCAATGGCAAATCGAACAGATTGAGGAGGCTAAAATGATAGCTAGGGAAGAAGGTAGCCAACAAAGAACAATAGCGATCGCTCGTTCGTGTAAACAACAAGGTCTAGAGATAGAAATGATTATGGCAATTACCCAACTGTCTAGGGAAGATATCGAAGCTTTGTGAGTTAGTAGCAAAAAATAACCTCTTTTGCAACCATTTTTGGAAATGGGAAAGTTGTGCGCATATAGACTAGATAGGGCTTGCTAAATAAGTCAGCAAACTGCTCAGATGGGTGAGGTGAAATTTACAGTGCTCTCAAGAAACATGAGGCAGGAGGCTCCGAGGCAGGAGGCGAGGGAGGAGGTAGGAGATAGAAGGAAAGAGGATTTGAGAAAAGTTTCTTCACTCATTACTCATTACTCATTACTCAAAAAAGCTCTCCCACACCTTTTTTCACCTCACCCTGCTCAGATGCTTCACTAGCACCTCAGCATGACAGTTGAATGCGCAAGTCCTATTTGTAAAGAAATGTTAAAGATGTTGAGGGCAGATCCGGATGCAGCTACTCACTTTAGAAAACTGGATTGTTGGAGAAAATTGACAGGATAAATTTGGTAACTCAAGATAACTAATCCTGCAACTTCAATATTGTAAATATACCCTCACCTGAATCATGAAAGATACACAAGAAAAGCAACTTTTCACTGAAATCACCACTGAAGAATCAGCTACAGTTAATGGTGGTTACTGCGGTTACTATCAATCCTGGCGTCCTCGTTATCCTCGCTACTACAACTCTGGATATCGTCGCCGTTACAATCAGACTGTTAATGTCTATTTCAACAATGGTGTCTACTAATCCTGATTACTAAAGTTCTAGTGCAGCGCGGCGGAAATAACCCACTAGAAGAGAGAGTGATAGAATCCTGACTCTATAAGCATTCTTAATTCTTAATTCTTAATTCCGCGCAGCGGTACTAGCACCTTAGTCTCAGTTAGTCTCTAACTAGGAAAACTCCAATCTAGCTAAAACCTCCGTAGAAGTACGGGGGATTTTTGTTGCTGCTAAATATTTTTGAAAAAGCTATTAATAATACAATGATTTGCTGAATTTTTCCTTAGTATTTTATTAAAAAAAGCTTTTGTAAACTAATGTTAACTATGAGGGGAGCAGTTCCGGATAAAGTAATTTACCAGAGAAAGCTGTATTGTTGAAGAAAACTGACAGGATAAACTTGGCAACTACATACAGCTAATCCTGAAACTTCAATCTTGTAAATTCACTCTCAACTCAATCATGAAAGATACACAAGAAAAGCAACTTTTCACTGAAATCACTACCGAAGAATCAGCTACTGTAAATGGTGGTTACTGCGGTTATTATCAATCCTGGCGTCCTCGTTACCCTCGCTACTACAACTCTGGATATCGTCGCCGTTACAATCAGACTGTTAATGTCTATTTCAACAATGGCGTTTACTAATCCTGAAACTTCAATCTCGTAAATCAACTCTCAACTCAATCATGAAAGATACACAAGAAAAGCAACTCTTGACCGAAATCACTACCGAAGAATCAGCTACCGTTAATGGTGGTTACTGCGGTTACTATCAATCCTGGCGTCCTCGCTATCCTCGCTACTACAACTCTGGATATCGTCGCCGTTACAATCAGACTGTTAATGTCTATTTCAACAATGGCGTTTACTAATCCTGACTAATACGGTTCTAGTACCTTAGTTTCAGTTAGTCTCTAATTTAGTACAACTCCAATCTAGCTGAAGCCTCCGTAGAAGTACGGGGGATTTTTGTTGCTGTTTAATTTTGAGGCATAGTTGCTGCTAACGATAAAAAAATATTAATTTAGGACTTATGCACTGTAACAAAATTATGTCATCCTGAGCGATAGCGAAGGATCTCCAAACGACCCAGATGCTTCACTAGAACCTCAGCATGACAATTGATTGCGTAAGTCCTATAACTGTACAATAATTTTCTGAATTTTCGCTTAACTTTTTCTAAAAAAAACCTTTGCAAACAAATATTAATTATGGGGTTCACAGTTCCGGATATAGGAATTTATTTGAGAAAAGTGAATTGCATAAAACAAACAGGATAGAACGAGCAAGATAGCTCATACCACTTGTTTGAACAACATAATTTGATGATGGAATTAACCATGAAAGACGCTCAAGAAAAAACCACAGAAGTTCTATTAACCGAGATCAACGCTGAAGAGTCAGCCACCGTCAATGGTGGTTACTGCGGTTACGGCTATGGCTACCGTCGTGTTAGCTACTACAAGCCACGTTGTTATTACAACCGTCCTGTTTACTACGGTAACAACTACGGCTATCCTTGCTACTAAGATTGTAGCGATAGTGCTTAACTATAATTTACCGCTCAATCTGATAAGGTTCTCGAACCTCATGCTAGAACCTTAAGATTACTCAGTGTCCAGAAGAACTAAAGTGTTACTGAAGCACCTGTAAATTTATAGGTGCTTTTTTTAGCATTCAGCTATCAGCTAATAGCTGCTAAATGATGAATTTGCAACTTTGGTATGAGGGTTTGTCAAGTGGGATAAAACACCTACAATCTTTGTTGCAAATCATTTACAGCATCCCTATATCCTCTCCTAAAAACCAACTTTGTAAAGAAATGTTAAAGATATTGAGGGCAGATCCGGATACCGCTACTCATGGGAGAAAACTGGATTGTTGGAGAAAACTGACAGGATAAATGCGGTAACTAAATACAGCGAATCCTGCTACTTCAATATTGTAAATCCACTCTCAAATAAACAATGAAAGATACACAAGAAAAGCAACTCTTTACCGAAATCACCACCGAAGAATCAGCTACCGTTAATGGTGGTTACTGCGGCTACTACAGATCTTACCGTCCTCGCTACCGCTCTAACTATTCAAGTTATGGTCGTCCCCGTTACAATCAAACTGTTAATGTCTATTTCAACAATAGCCGCCGCTACAACCCTTACTACTAAGGTTCTAGCGTTTTAGCCAAGTGGTTCTCTAATCTAGAAAACTAGAGTTTAGTTTAATCCTCCGTAGAAGTACGGGGGATTTTTATTGCTATTAACTATTTTAAAAAAAAGGTATTAACATTACAATCAATTTCTGAGTTTTTCCTTAGTGTTTTCTGAGAAAATTCATTTGCAAACAAATATTAATTGTGGGGTTAACAGTTCCGGATATAGTAATTCATTTGAGAAAAGTGAATTGCATAAAACAAACAAGAAAAAATGAGCAAAATAACTCATACCACTTGTTTGAACAACACAGTTTATGATGGGGTTAACCATGAAAGACGCTCAAGAAAAAACCACGGAAGTTCTATTAACCGAAATCGATGCTGAAGAGTCAGCTACCGTCAATGGTGGTTACTGCGGCTACGGCTACCGCTCTAGCGGTTATGGCTATGGCTACCGCCATGTTAGCTACTACAAGCCACGTTGTTACCGTCCTCGTCCTGTTTACTATGGCAACAGCTACGGCTATCCTTGCTACTAAGATTGTAGCGATAGTGGTCAACTATAATTGACTGATAAACCTGATAGGTTTCTAGAACCTTAGGATTACTGAGTTTCCAGAAAAACTAGGTTTTAGTAAAAGCACCTGTAACAATACAGGTGCTTTTGCCGTATCTGAGATGAGTTATAGCAATTCTCGCATCCATGAGGTACATCTCCTATTCCCTATTCCCTATTCCCCATTCCCAAAAAACAATAACTAATGTACCTCACAAGTATGAGAAACGCTATAACTATCAATCATCATAGCTAAAGCTTAAAGGAACAAAGTCATTACCAGAACCTGGTCCGCTGCACAATACTTCTTTCTTCTTTGATCGCTCATCTTTCATACAAGTTACCTGTCGCTTAAACGCATCTAGGTTACCCTTGTATTGTCCTGGATCAATTTGGATTTTTTGTCTAAATTGTCCCCAGGTGACATCAATAATTTTGTCCCCACATACCATCTCAACTTCGCCGCGTTCGATATCAACATCTCCTGCATCCACTTCAAACTCTGCATCTTCAATTTCGATAAATTGGCAGGTTTCCAATTTGGGACTATTGTCGCAAGCTCCCAAGGTTGTCATGAGAATGCTGCATATAGTCAGATAAGTTAATCTTTTCACCAGAGTTTTCCTTATAAATGATATTTTTATACCTTATTTATCAATAATCATCAAATTAACGCTTAAATTGTTTTAATTGGTGCCATCTTCTGATAGTCCAACGCAGGATCTCTGGTTGAGTTAAAATTCCTTGAGTTGGACTGAACAGCAAGGCTAGGAAAAAGAAGCCAAAGATAATCAGCACAATCGCTGGTCCTGATAGCAAATCGAAGTAATAGCTCAAATACATACCACTGACACCAGAAATCATGCTAATTGCTGCGCCTAGCCCCATCATCTGATGCAATTCTTTGACTAACAAATACA
>JAAHGL010000113.1 GCA_010692635.1 Symploca sp. SIO2C1
ACTCGATAGCTTGGAGCACTTTTTGACGAAAGTCGTAACTGTAGGGTTTAGGCATGGGGTGAGTAGAGGATAGCAGTTTACGATAATAGCTCTATTTTACGTCCTAACCGCCT
This sequence comes from Symploca sp. SIO2C1, assembly GCA_010692635.1. GTDB lineage: Bacteria > Cyanobacteriota > Cyanobacteriia > Cyanobacteriales > Coleofasciculaceae > Caldora. The sequence continues at coordinate 114 of JAAHGL010000113.1, forward strand.
TGGCGGTTGCTATATCAGCAGTTTCCTTGTCTTTTACGCAGCAGGGAAATTATATCAAGTTTGGTTTGGTTGCATAGATTATTAGTGGGGGGAGGCAACAGGCAATTCTCAATTCTCTCTCTGTGTCCCTCTGTGCCTCTGTGGTAAATTTCCTAAACTCTTTTGAAGATAGTAGACGCCCTCTAAGCGATCGCTAAAATGAAATAACTAGTGACACAACTAAAACTGTAGGTTGGGTGGAGCGATAGCGTAACCCAACGCAGCCTAATCCGGTGTTGGGTTACGCTATCGCTCCACCCAACCTACCTATTGCATCATTTTAACTAGATTGAAAATCTCTTATCTGCTTGCGCGATCGCATTTTGTAACTGACCAGACTCTATAGGCGCACACCTACCCCATTATATAAAAGGATAGCACCAAATTAAGGCTGGGGCAAGAAAGCTCATTTTTAGGGTAGGCATTATCGAGAATCTCCAACCACAGCGATATCTCTCTACTTCCATATATTTTTCATGAGAGAAAAATTAGTATTAGGTTGGACATTATTCATACCACCGAAAAAGTGTAAGGAACGTTTGCCAAGCAAAATCCTTGTCCTTACCACCGGCACTGGTGTGGGAATTTTCATTTTGACAAATTATTGGGCAAATTAATCCGGATAGTTAGGAGATTTAGTCGGGAGCTATTAGTGTATACATTTATTGATATTTTCCTTATAAAAATTGTTATCAAAGTAACTTAGGTGAATTTATACTTGTGATAATTATGCAATCAAGTAGATGTTAAGAGCAAAATTCGGTCGCAGACTGAAGCTGCTAGTGCAGCAACAGAACCCAGTGTTGATTTCGTCTGCTGGTGTAACTGTTACTGTCATTATCCTCCGCCTAATGGGGATACTACTCTCATCTGAGTTAGCAGTACTAGACCATCTATTTCGCCTACATCCCCCAGAAGCAGCTGACAAACGAATTGTCATTGTTGAAGTTAGTGAAGCAGATTTGCAACAAATTGGTCAGTGGCCGATTCCTGATCAAGTAATGGCTCAGCTGCTTGGAAAAATAAATACCTATCAGCCAAGAGCTATTGGCCTAGATCTCTATCGGGATTTACCTGTTGAGCCGGGTCATAAGGAATTTATCAAAATTGCTGAAACTATTCCCAATTTGATTGGTATTGAAAAACTAAAAGATACACGCAGTTTAGGTGTTGACCCTCCACCAATACTGAGTAAACGCCAACAGGTTGGTTTTAATAATATTGTCGTTGATGCTGATGGTAAGGTGCGTCGCAGCTTGCTCTACTTAAGTACAGATGGCGAAAGCCACGAAAGTTTAGCACTGAAGCTAGCTAAGGTTTATTTGGAGGCAGAGGGGATTAAACCTCAACCCTCAACTCTCAATTCTGACTATTTACAGCTAGGTAAAGGTGTCTTTATTCCTTTCCATCCTGACGACGGTGGTTATGTAGAGGCAGATGCTGGAGGCTATCAAATCTTAGCCTACTTTCGACATCCGGCTAGTTTTGAAACTGTTGCTTTAGCAGATGTTTTGGCAGATAAAGTACCAGAGGAATTGTTGCGCGATCGCATTGTTCTGATTGGTTCCAAAGCAACTAGTACAGAAGACGTTTTCTATACTCCTTACAGCAGCAGAGTGAATGGGACAGTAATATCCTTTGCTGGAGTCGAGCTGCACGCTAACTTTATCAGTCAAATCCTTAGTGCTGCCATTGACGGTAAGTCGTTAATCAAGGTTTGGTCAGAACCAGTAGAATGGTTCTGGATTTTTAGTTGGTCTAGTCTTGGTGCTATTTTAGTTTGGCGAGGGCGATCGCAGTCAAATCGGCTTGTGAGTCTCTTTCTTGCCAGTACATCTTTAATTGTTGGCTGTTACTTAGCTTTTTTAGTAGATTGGTGGTTACCCCTTGTTCCTGGATTATTGGGGTTGTTGGGTTCGGCAGCAGCACTTACTAGTTATATAGCTCATACCAAGGAAGAATTAAAAAGATCCAAAGAATTTTTACAGACAGTTATCAACAATATTCCTGACCCAGTTTTTGTCAAAAATAAAAAACATCACTGGATTATTGTCAATCAAGCATATAGTCTATTAGTCGGCTATTCCCTTGAGGCATTAATGGGAAAATCAGATTATGACATTTTCCCTAAACAAGAAGCAGATATCTTCTGGAATCAAGATGAACTAATTTTCCGGACTGGTGAAGCAAGGGAAATTGAGCAGAAATTGACAGATGCTTCTGGAAGAATTCACATTGTTGCCACCAAACGGTCTCTCCATAAGGATGCTGCTGGTAATCTCTTCTTAGTTGGCGTTATTCGAGATATCACCCATCGCAAGCAGATTGAGGAAGAACTGAGGCGAGCAGCGGTAGATTTAGCTCGTGACAACCAAGAACTCAAACTTTCAGAAGAGCGATTACACTATCTAGCTAATCACGATTCTCTAACAGGTCTTGCCAATCGCCAACAGTTCCATCAAAGCTTCAGGGAGTATTTAGATTCTGCTCGTAGCAATAATCAGCAGATAGCGCTGATGTTTATTGATTTGGATGGCTTTAAGCAAGTGAACGATATCCTAGGACACGATACAGGCGATCAACTGCTGAAAATAGTTGCTCAGCGACTCACTGGCAGCTTAAGGAGTACCGATCTTGTCTCACGGTTAGGTGGTGATGAGTTTACCGTCATTCTACCGACCATTCCTCACCGGAAGTATGCTGCTAGAGTTGCAGAAAAGATTTTAGCAGTGCTCTCTCAAGTTTTTGTGCTAGAAGAGCAAGAGGTTTTTGTTACTGGTAGTATTGGCATCAGCATCTATCCGTTAGATGGTGAAACAGAGGATACTTTGATTAAGAGTGCTGATGCTGCAATGTATCGAGCTAAGCAGCAAGGTAGGAATCAGCATATTTTTTCTCATTCTCTTTAAACTTTCGTCAAAGAATTAATTGCTCCTAAATTCGTCCGTGATTAGAGGAATATAAATGATGTGATTATGGTCACCGTAAGTTATATTTAACTATTTATAATGGATTAGCTAGATTTTAACTTCTTTGGCTTAATTAAGATTAAAAACCTGGGTGCTGAAGTTGAAAAACAGACTACCATTCGATTCTTAGTTTATTTTAACTTGCTCCTTATGTACCTTACTACTCGTTTAACTGGGATTGCAATTTTGTTAATTATTTTGTCTTTATTGGGTAGAAAAATAGTTAATTATCAAGTGCAACTAAATATACCTAATAATATCTCAGTCAACCAAAAAATTGTCCCTGAAAAGAGCAGCAGTTCATCAGAATTGGCTCAAAACCTAGATTACCAACCACCAGATAAAGGTGCTCCGGCAATTAGCCGAGGTGGTGGAGGTCGTTAACGACTGTACTGATTCTGATTATCCTTAGTATTGAATCAATCTGACTAAACGTACACAATACATAAAAGTGATTCGTTGACTAAAGGCATATGCCAAATCAGCTTACAATTGAACTTCCGATAGGCATAACACTTCAGGAGGCAAAGTTTCTACTGGCAGCCAAGCTTTTCGAGACTGGCAGGCTTTCCCTTGAGCAGGCGGCTGAGCTATCTGAATACTCCAAACCTACCTTTATGGAACTGCTTGGTAAGGTTGGTATTCCTGTTTTTGACTACCCCCCAGAAGACTTAGAACAGGAGATGAATCTTTGAGTACAGACTGTATTGTCAGTAATAGTGCCTGCCTAATTGGATATCCTTGAAATTGTTGACTCGTGCTCTGCAGTTGGCAGGTGACTTAAGATTCTGTACTAATAACTTTGAAACCTAACAGCAAAACCTAATTAGACGATTCGTTTTATTAATAATTGTAAAACAAGTGTACCAAAGGCTAGAATCAGCGTTAATTGGTCGCTAAACTATGCAACAGTGCGGATATACTGCTATGTTGCCATCAATATTATGGGATTTCTCTTTGCATGATTCCCTTGCAATTAACCCTGAAAAACTTCCTTAGCTATCGTGAAGCAACCCTAGACTTTAGGGGGCTTCATACTGCTTGCATCTGTGGCTCTAATGGTGCAGGAAAATCTTCTCTCCTCGAAGCCATCACTTGGGTGCTTTGGGGACAAAGCCGTGCTGCTTTGGAAGATGATGTTATTAATGCAGGGGCAAAGGATGTACGAGTAGATTTTATCTTTCACTCTCAGCAGCAAACTCATCGGGTGATTCGCTCTCGCCATCAGGGAAGAGGTAGTTCTCTCGAATTTCAAGTTGAGACACCTGATGGTTTTCGCTCTTTAACTGCCAAAGGTATTAAAGCAACACAAAAGCAGATTATAGATTATCTGAAGCTGGACTATGATACCTTCATTAACTCAGCTTATTTGCGTCAAGGTCGAGCTGATGAGTTTATGTTGCGGCGTCCGAGTGAACGTAAACAAATTCTGGCAGATTTACTTAAACTTGACCAATACGAGGAGTTGGCAGAACAAGCAAAGGATTTATCTAAACAGTATAAAGGTCAAGGGGAACAATTAGAACAAAGCTTGCAAGCGATCGCACAACAGTTAGAAGAAAAAAAAGCCATTACCCAAGAGCAAGCTACCCTGGAAACTAACCTACAACAACTGCGCCAAGCCCAAGAAACCGATCAAAAACAACTCCAACAACTACAATCCTTAGAACACCAACGGGATACTGTCCAACAACAGCTGAGTTTTGTTGAGCAACAGCATCAAAATCTTAGCAAAGATTGCGATCGCCTCCAGCAAGACATCAGTTCCACTGAAGCTCAACAGCAGCAACTCTCCCAACTACTGAGCCAAAAAGAGCAAATTACCCAGGCTTATTCCCAATTCCTCCAACTACAGGAACAAGAGGAACTTCTTGGTGGAAAATTCCAGACTTATCAAAAAGCTCAACAGCAGCAACAACAACTGCAACAACAGCTAACCAAACAAGTTAACGAGCTTAATCTGCAAATCCGCGACAAGCAAGCTCAACTAACAGCCCTCAGCTCCCAAGAGCAAGAGATTCGAGATACTCTCTCCCGTGGAGGGGAAGTGGCAGCAGCTCTAGAAAAACTCAACCGTGCTCGAGGGCATCTCTCTCAGCTAGATAGTCTGCAACTGGAAGTATCTCCCCTCCTAGAGCGTCGCAGCACCCTGCAAGCCAAAGTTGACAGAGCTCAAACCCGACTCACTGCCAAATTAGAAGAACTTTATTCCTCGGAAAGTCAGCTGTCTGCTCAGGTGGCAACAACCCCTCAGTTACGACAACAATGTCTATCTGTAGGAGCAGAAATTACTAGTTTGGAGAAAAAACGGGTTTACCAGCAACGGGTGCAAGAAAAAGGACTTGAGCGCCGCCACTTTCAGGAGCGCTTGCAAGAAAACCAACGGCGCTATGAAAGGCAGCTAGCGGAACTCACCCAAAAAATCCAAATGCTGCAAACCCAGGATGCCATTTGTCCCTTGTGTGAGCAACCCCTAGATGAAGCCCATGAGCAGCATGTTTTTCAAAAAACTCAGACTGAGCAAAAGGAAGTTCAAGATCAATTTTGGGTAGTAAGAGAGCAACTAGCTGTCTGTGAAAGGGAGCTTCAGATATTGCGGCAAGAATACGCCCAGCTTTCCCAAGAAATAGCTCCCTATGAGGATTTAATTGAACAACGGGGACAACTGGAAGCTCGCCTGGAAGCTACTGACGAAGTATATGATCGCCTTTATGATATTTCCCAAGAAAAGAAACAACTTGAGCAAGCCTTAGGTATTGGTAACTATGCCTTGGAGTTGCAATCAGAACTGCAACAAATAGATAATCAATTGCAACAGCTCAACTATAACGAACAAACCCACGCCCTAGCCAGGGGAGAAGTAGAGCGCTGGCGCTGGGCAGAAATCCGCAGTGCCAAACTTGAAGAAGCTCAACGGCGTCAGGGCAAAATTGATGCGCAAAAACCCCAACTCCAGGCACAGCTAGATGCCCTTAAAACTTCACTGCAGCAGCTGCAAACTACTTCTCCCCTACAACAACAGTTAACCGCCCTCGAACAGCAACTAACAGAAATTGGCTACAACTTGGAGGCTCACAACCAACTGCGGGTAGCGGTGCGTAAAGCTCAATCCTGGCAGCTACGTTATCAAGAGTTAACTACAGCCCAGCAGCAATATCCCCAAGTTTGCCAACGTTTGGTATCTCTTAATCAAAGCTGGGAAGAGCGACGTTCTGACCAAGAGGGAATTAATTCACAAATTCAGCAAATTGTCAAGCAACTGGAACAATATCCAGACATCACCAACGATATCCACACCATCCAACAACGCCTCCAGCAACAGCGACGACAATTAGATGAACAACTCGCCAACCAGGGACGTCTTGAGCAGCACTTAACCCATCTCGAATCCCTACAAACCCAATACGATGAGCAGCAACAAAAGCTGCAAGAACTCCAGCGGCAATATCGGGTACACCAGGAACTAGCCCTAGCATTTGGTAAAAATGGTATCCAAGCGCTGATGATTGAAAATATTCTGCCCCAACTAGAAGCAGAAACCAATCAAATTCTGACTCGATTGACTGGTAATCAGTTACACGTACAAATTGTTACCCAAAGAGCAGGGCGTCGAGCGTCTAAGAAACAAACCAAACTAATTGATACCCTGGATATCTTGATTGCTGATGCCAGTGGTACTAGAGCTTATGAAACCTACTCCGGTGGCGAAGCATTTCGCATTAACTTTTCCATCCGTCTAGCTTTAGCGCGACTGTTAGCACAAAGAGCAGGAACTGCCTTACAAATGCTCATTGTCGATGAAGGATTTGGTACTCAAGATGCCGAAGGATGCGATCGCTTAATTGCTGCCATAAATGCGATCGCTTCTGATTTTTCTTGCATTCTGACGGTAACACATATGCCTCAGTTTAAGGAAGCTTTTCAAACACGGATTGAGGTTTCTAAAACTCAGCGAGGTTCTCAATTGAGTTTGTCGATGTGATTGAAGGAAGCAAACCACAGAGGCGATTATCTGAACTTGATATTACTCTTGAGAAACATGCTCAAAGCTAATGGCTAATTGCTAATGGCTAATGGCTAATGGCTAATGGCTAATGGCTAATGGTTAATGGCTAATGGCTAATGGCTAATTGCTAATGGCTAATGGCTAATGGCTAATGGTTAATTGCTAATGGCTAATTGCTAATTGCTAATGGCTAATTGCTAATGGCTAATGGTTAATGGCTAATTGCTAATGGCTAATTGCTAATGGCTAATTGCTAATTGCTAATCTCTGAATAAACACCGAGTCTCCGAGTCTGGCAATAGGTAAGAGAATTGTTTCTCCTATTCAATTGGGGGGGCGAAGCGCTCCTGGGGGCTCTTGAGAAACCTTCCCTAAGCCGGTGGACTTTCTGTAGACAAAGTTGCTGGTGTCTCTTCCTGAGATAAAGAATCTAAGCTTTCTATAACAAAAGGCAGAGTGGCACCCAACAATCCTCGTTGAACTCTTTGTGGTGTCTCCGGAAATACCACAAACAGGGGATAGATCTGGTCTACTCCGTCGCTGAGAATATGTTGGTAACGGGGAGGCATCAACCACTCATATTCTTGAGCCAGTAATACTTGGGTTTGACGCCAGCGCATCAATAGCTCGGAAAAGTCTTCATGGGGGCGGTAAATAAAGAGCAGAATTTCCACCCCCATCTTGATTTTCCATTCTGGATCGCACATCAAAATTGCAACATCACAAGGTAGGCAAACTGTTTCTTGCAAAGCAGAAATATTTGTGGTATTGTGTGCCACCAGAGGTTTTGCATGGCGCACTCTAACCACGGGTAAAGGTAGGGTGATCACACTCTCATCTGGTCGGCGCATACTAGGAATTTTCTCTAAGTAAGGTCGGTATTTTTTGAGAAGTGCGATCGCTGCCTCACGGTTGCTATATTCTGCTAGCAAGGTTTCATAATCAGATTGTTTAACAGGCATGAGAATTGTAGAGTGTCTACACCACCTTGTAACCTCTCAGTTTAAGGGGTATGAGGGGTTATATTTTATCCAAGAGATTTTGAGTTCACTTATTTGATTGGTAATAAACCCCTCTAAAAATTTGTTAGCCGAGTTCATCGAAGACTTTGAACATGGGGAGATACATCGAAACCAGAATTGTTCCCACCATACCCCCTAAAACAACAATCATTATTGGTTCGAGGATACTCGTAAGAGCTTTAACTGCTTGCTCCACCTCATCTTCATAAAAATCAGCAACTTTCATCATCATAGAATCCAATTCCCCTGTTTCTTCACCGATACTGATCATCTGAATTGCTAACAGAGGAAAAACTTCCTCTTTTTGCAGGGCAAGGCTGATCATACCTCCTTGTTGAATCTCCAGCTTGGCGGAGTCCACTGCATTGGCAATTACCTGGTTACCTGAGGTATCTCGGACAATGTCTAAACAATTCAGTACCGGTACTCCTGAACGGGTCAAAGTACCAAAAATTCGGCAAAAACGAGCAACTGCTGCTTTTTCATTCAGATCACCAAACAGCGGCATTCTTAACTTAAATTGGTCAATTTGTACACGACCAGCTGGTGTCTTGTAGTATTGTTTATAGATAAAGACAGCAGCAATAATAACACCGATCGGAATAAGAATTTTCCAGCTTCTAAGTATGCCACTTATCCAAAGCATAAATTGTGTCAAAGCTGGTAATTCTGTACCTAGGTCTTGGAAAATTTTTGCAAAGATCGGGATCAAAAAAATCGTCATGCCTAAAAATACCAAGACTGCTATGCTTCCCACGACAGTGGGGTAAGCCATAGCCGCTTTGATTTGGTTTTGCAGGCGGTTCATGTCTTCGAGTAACTTGGCTAAGCGGTTGAGTACCTCATCGAGTACACCCCCCACCTCGCCAGCTTGAACCATACTAACGTACAAAGTATCAAAGCACTGCGGATGTTTGCTCATGGATTCAGAGAGGCTGGTTCCCTGCTGAACATCACTGCTGATTTGCAGCAATGACTTTTTTAGCTTGGGATTAGGACATTGATCAGATAAGACACCAAGACAGCGGACCATAGCTACACCAGCATCTACCATAGCCGCAAATTGACGGGAAAAGACGGCTTTATCTTTGATAGTGACCGTACTAAACTTTTCCTCAAGCTTTGATAAGTCAATATCAAAACCTGCTTTGCTAACTTTGCCGATATTGGTATATTTATTTTTGAGTATTGCACGGGCTTGTTCTGGAGAAATGGCGTCTACTTTCTCCTTCTTTGGTTTTCCTTGAAAGTCTCTAACTTCAGCAATAAAAGTAGGCATGGTTTGTATCTAAAGGTATTAGGTATTAGGTATTAGGTGTTAGGTGTTAGGTGTTAGGAGTACGGAAAAAACATTAACCTAACGCCTAACATCCCATCACTACTTAGAGCTTGCTGCATGAGTATAGAATGGTAATTCACTCATTACTCATTACTCATTACTCTCCAGAAACTAAAAATGAAAAGGGATGGCTGAATCCCTTGATATGAATAGTTTCTGTCTTCTTTTTGGGGCGCAAGTCCCTCTAACGCTCATTACTTCAAAACTCTTTCTCAATAGACTCGATGAGGCAAACCCTACTTGCTTAGCGACTAGTCCTTCCCGTTCTTGCGGTTGTCTTAGTACCCGCACCCATACCTCCTGCACCAGCAAGGATACGCTGCATCTCCTCCGGCTTAGCACTCTTAGACACTGCCGTTTCAAAGGAAATAGTTCCCGTTTGAACCAAGTGCGCCAAAGACTGTTCCATCGTCTGCATTCCCATTTTCATACCCGTTTGGATAGCAGAGTAAATTCCAGAAACTTTTCCTTCTCGGATCAGGTTAGAAATAGCTGGGGTAACAATCATGATTTCTTGAGCCATTGCTCGACCAAATTCACCAGGTTTCGGATTTTTCTTTTGGGGTAAACATTGACTAAAGACGGCAATTAGAGAGTTGGATAATTGAGCTCGGACTTGACCTTGTTGTTCAGGCGGAAACACGTCTAATATCCGGTTTACTGTCTGAGCAGCTGAGCTAGTATGGAGTGTACCCATTACCAAGTGACCAGTTTCTGCTGCACTAATTGCTAGAGCAATTGTCTCTAAGTCTCGCATTTCTCCTACCAAGATCACATCTGGATCTTCCCTTAGAGCAGCCTTCAAAGCATTAGCAAAGCTTTTGGTATCTTCTCCCTTTTGACGTTGATGAACTAAGCTCTTAATGTTAGCAAAGACATATTCAATGGGGTCTTCTACCGTCAGAATATGTTCAGGTCTAGTCCGGTTAATTAAATCAACCATTGCTGCTAGGGTGGTAGTCTTGCCAGAACCAGTCGGTCCAGTAACCAAAACTAATCCCCTTGGTCTTTCACTCATTTCCCGAACAACATCTGGCAAACCCAACTGATCAAAGTTAGGAATCTTGGAAGATAATGCTCTCAAGCAAGCTGCATAAGAACCACGCTCTTTGTATACATTGACGCGGAAGCGAGCCAATCCTTTGACACCATAAGAACAGTCAAGTTCCCAGTTTTGCTCTAATTCCTTACGTTGTGAATTATTGAGCATACTGAAGATCAGCCTCTGACATTCTTGGGGACTTAGCGGATCCTCTGCGAAGGGCTGGAGTTTACCACTGATGCGGAAATAAACCGGAGCTTGCGCTTGAATGTGCATATCCGAGCCGCCCATTTCAACCAACTGCTCCATCAAGTCTTCAATCATTAATTCCATAGTGCTGTCTCCTTAATAATAAAACTGTTGGTAGTTGCTAGTTATTGCTGATCGGTATAGCCTACAAATAACTAACAACTAATAACCAAAAAAAAAGGCTTTTAATCCTGAAAACGAGGGGTCATACAGTAAGGACAATCTAGCCAATCCTGTTGTAATTCAGCAGAACAGTTGCGACAGGTAAGAGAAGTCTTACGCTTGGCTTTAAGTTCTGCCTCCAAACCAGAATCAGTAAACGTAACCCGTTCCACTTCTTCAAGGGTGGTATAACCTTGCCTTACAAGGTTTAAACTGTAGGCTAATAAGGTAGTCATCCCCTCTTCTACAGCGGCTTCCTTAATCCGGTCTGCATTAGCTTTTTCGCTGATTAAGGTTTGTAGACGCTCATTAACCTGCATCACTTCATAGACGCCAACACGTCCTTTGTAACCAATGCCATTACATTTTCCACAGAGTGAACCTGTTGCTCTAGCTTCACTGATTTCATCAGTTGTCAGAGTGTTAGCTTTGTAAAAAGTTATTTCCCCTTCATTGGAGGCTGCGAGACCAAACCTCGCCAATTCGTTAGCGTTAGGTTGATAGGGAACACGACATTCATCACAGACTCTTCGCATTAAGCGCTGTGCTAATACGCCAATCAGAGCACCGGCAACCATGAAGGGTTCAACCCCCATTTCATCCAAGCGGGGGATAGCTCCAGCGGCATCATTTGTGTGTAAGGTGGTTAATACTAGGTGACCTGTGAGGGCCGCTTCAATAGCTGTTTTGGCTGTCTCAGGGTCTCGTGTCTCACCTACTAGAATCACATCCGGGTCTTGACGTAGAAAAGACCTCAAAATTGAGGCAAAATCCATTCCCTTTTCTCGCAATACCTGTACTTGAGTAATACCTGGTAAGGAATATTCAATCGGGTCTTCCGCTGTACTGATATTTACCCCAGGGTCATTTCTCTCTGCCAGTATTGAGTATAAACTTGTGGATTTCCCTGAACCAGTCGGTCCTGTTACCAAGATAAGCCCAAAGGGACGACTTGCCATTTCCCTAACAACTTCCAGCGTCTCTTGGTCAGTAATCAACATATCTAAACCAAGTTGGGTAGACTCGTTATCCAAAATCCGCAACACTACCTTTTCCCCATACCGGCTGGGTAAAGTACTGACCCGGAAGTCTACCTTGCGCCCCTGGTACATGCGCCTAATTTTACCGTCTTGAGGCAGTCGTCGTTCAGCAATGTCAAGCTCTGACATAATTTTGAAACGAGCGGCAACTGCTGGGGAGATTTTCTTGGGAAAAGGCTTCTCAAATGCTGGACGTAGTACCCCATCTTTGCGGAACCGTATGCGTAAATAATCTTCCTGGGGTTCAACATGGATATCGGAAACACCTTCTTGCAGAGCCTTCGCCAAGACTTTGTTCACCAGGCTAATCACTGGGGCTCCTTCTGCCCCTTTCAAAGATTCACCTAGATCCGCTTCGACTTCATCTTCAGCTTCCTGTAAGTCAATGTTATCTAAATTCTCAAAATCAGCAGTTACATCTACCGAGGCTGCCGCTTCTTGTTGCTTCTGCCGTTTGAGTTGTTCATCGAGATACTCGTTCATCAACCGCTGGAAGTCTTCTGGGGTGATGACTATCCGCCGCAAGCCAATATTCCTAGGTCTCAAGATACGGTTAAGATCATCCTGAGCATCTAGGTTATCGGGATCAACCATCGCCACCAGCACTGAGGGAGGATCACTGTCACTCTTAGATACGGGAACTAAGCGACAACGACGGCAGATATCAATCGGAATCAATTCATCAATGAGTTGTCCAACTTGGTTACTGGCGATATCACTAATTTCTGGATCGAGAGAATCAACTCCATAAAGAATTTTCAGTTCAAACAGCTGCTGTTTCTTAAACTGGCGCAGTAATTCTGGTGACAACTGACGCCCCGTCATCTGTTCAATAATCTCTGTCAGGGGTCTTCCTGTCTTACGAGTTTCCACCAATGCTTGACGCATTTGGTTATCGTCAACTACGCCTGATTGAACTAATTTATTACCAAAGGGGGAAAAATCGTTTCTGACAATCAGGGCGCGACTGCGTTGTCGTGGTGATGAGGATTGAGTCATAGTTAGGTGATAAGATCTCCTTGATTTACCAAATCATGCCCAAAAACCGTAGCTGAAATGGAATTTTAGAAACTTGCATCAGGGTAACCAATGGTGTCAACTGACACTTTGGTATGACTCTGGCAGAGTGAACACAGCCCCTGTTTTGATTGAGTTTAGTCTCTGATAGCCATGATTTAAATGCTTTTGGGATGAGTCAGTTTATATGCCGAGGCACTTTGGTTACAAATACAGGATATTAGAATCATACCTATAATAAATACTGTTGAGGCAAATGATGGAGTCAATAATAACCCTTTAACGAGAAAAGCGTCTTAGACAACCTCTAGAATCCCTGTCGATTTATTCTGGGGAGTATCAGTAGCAGTCTATAGTAACTAGAATGAGTTGAGTATGATCGACGAAGAAAAACAACCAGATAATATTTCGCAGCAGGTGAATGAGCCAGTAGCAGTTAGTTCGGACAATCTTGGTGATGATTCGGCTGAGGAGGCAATGGATCTGAGTGCAGAAACTGAGTTACAGCCAGAATCTAACTTGGATGGGCAAACTAGTGAAACCTCAAACAAATCACAAGTAACTGGTGAGAGCGAAACTGAAGTAGTAGCAGCATCACAAGGAGATGGGAGCTCAGCCGATAGTATCGGCGAAGTGGCTCCGGATGATCCAGCAGTAGAAATTCCTGAAGAGTCTGCCGAAGGTGCACTAGAAACCTTAAAGCAGGATAAGGAGGCACTCCAAACTCAATTAGCAACTCTTACTGAGCAATACGAGTCCCTTAAAAGCCAATCCATGCGGATTGCAGCAGATTTTGAGAATTTCCGCAAGCGTACTGGTAAAGAAAAAGAGGAGTTGGAACAGCACATAAAGCAAGTTACCCTCACGGAGTTACTGCCAGTAGTGGATAACTTTGAACGAGCGAGGTCACAGATCAAGCCTCAAAACGATGGAGAAATGGGTGTTCACAAAAGCTATCAAGGTATTTATAAACAGCTGGTAGACTGTTTCAAGCGTATTGGGGTTGCTCCTATGCGCCCAGAAGGAAAAGAATTTGATCCCAACCTTCATGAGGCAGTTATGCGAGAATCAACAGATGAATATCCAGAAGGAACAGTGATTGAACAGCTGCAACGGGGGTATTTCCTCAATGAGCGGGTGCTTCGTCACGCAATGGTTAAGGTTGCCGCAGCTGTGGAGCCCGTGATAACCTCAGAGGAAACTAACTCAGAGACTACTGAAAATTAACGGCTAGATTATTAGCCCTTGAATGTTAGCCTCTAAAATCAAGTACAAGAGTAATGTTGGGCTAGGGTGAAGTCAATTCTCAACCGGTTCAACTTAAAAGCACAGAACTTTACAGACCTTTACGCCAAAGCGCAATGGGAAAAGTCATTGGCATTGACCTAGGCACGACCAATAGTTGCGTCGCTGTTTTAGAGGGGGGTAAGCCCCTAGTAATTACTAATTCTGAAGGAGGGCGAACCACCCCAAGCATAGTAGGCTTTGGTAAAGCAGGCGATCGCTTAGTGGGTCAGTTGGCAAAGCGACAGGCAGTGACCAACGCCGACAATACTGTCTACAGTATTAAGCGCTTTATCGGACGTCGTTGGGATGATACGTCTATGGAGCGATCGCGAGTTACTTACACTTGTGTTAAAGGCCGCGATGATACAGTTGATGTCAAAATTCGCGATCGTAACTATACCCCTCAAGAAATATCCGCCATGACCCTGCAAAAGCTCAAGCAGGACGCGGAAAACTTTCTAGGGGAACCAATAGAGCAAGCTGTAATTACTGTGCCTGCTTACTTTACAGATGCTCAAAGGCAGGCAACTAAAGATGCTGGCACAATTGCTGGTCTAGAAGTATTGCGTATCATCAATGAACCAACTGCTGCATCCTTAGCCTATGGTCTAGACAAACAGGATCAAGAACAGCAAATTCTAGTTTTTGACTTAGGTGGTGGCACTTTTGATGTCTCTATCTTACAACTAGGAGATGGTGTCTTTGAAGTTAAGGCTACCTCTGGCAACAATCACCTAGGTGGAGATGACTTCGATAATGTGATTGTTCTCTGGATGATTGAGAATTTTCAAGAAACAGAGGGCATTGATCTAGCAGCAGACAAAATGGCTCTTCAGCGCTTGCGAGAAGCCGCTGAAAAGGCAAAAATCGAAGTATCAAGTATAGCTTCTACTTCCATCAACCTGCCTTTCATTACTGCGGATGAAACAGGTCCCAAACACTTAGAGATGGAACTATCCCGAGCTAAGTTTGAAGAACTAGCCAGGGAACTGGTAGAAGGGACAATAGAACCGGTGACCCAATCTCTCAAGGACGCCGATCTACAACCTGAGGATATTGACCGTATTTTACTAGTTGGTGGTTCTACTCGTATACCAGCAGTACAAGAGGCAATTAAAAAATTTTTTGGTGGTAAAGAACCAGAAAGGTCAATTAACCCTGATGAGGCAGTAGCCTTAGGTGCAGCAATCCAAGGAGGTGTTTTAGGCGGGGAGGTTGAAGACTTACTGCTGTTGGATGTCACTCCCCTCTCATTAGGTATTGAGACATTGGGAGAGGTATTCACAAAAATTATTGAGCGCAATACCACCATTCCCACCAGTAAATCTCAAGTATTTTCCACTGCTACAGACGGACAAACCTCGGTAGAAATTCATGTTCTACAGGGGGAAAGGGCAATGGCAAAAGATAACAAAAGCTTGGGTAAGTTTTTGCTCACCGGTATTCCTCCAGCTCTGCGTGGGGTACCTCAAATTGAGGTCTCTTTTGAAATCGATGTCAATGGAATTCTACAAGTTGCTGCCACAGATAAAGGTACTGGTAGAGAGCAAAGTATCCGAATTACTAATACTGGGGGATTAAGCTCGACTGAAGTAGAACGGATGCGGCAAGAAGCTGAAAAATATGCTGAGGAAGACCGCCGCCGTATAGTATTGGCTGAACTCAAGAACACAGCTGATAGTCTCTTCTACAGTTGGGATAACACCCTCAAAGAACATGGGGACTTGATTAAGAATCAACTTCAGGCTCAAGAACTACTTAATAATGGAAATGAGCAAAGGGAGCAGATCAATGCAGCAATGACAGACACTGCCTTTAGTGTCGAGGACATAGAACAACTGGTCAATGAGTTTCAACAAACTCTGTTCTCAATTGGAGGTATCATTGCCTCTTTTGCCAACAAAGGCGAGGAAGAAGAGTTTGAGACAGTGGAGGAAGAACCTTCCATCACTGAGACGAGTCACATTACTCAAGCACCACCAGACGAAGATGAAGAATTGGATTTCAATTTTGAGGATGAGACTGTAACCGCTGATTATGAGCCAGTTGACTAAGGCAGACTTATAATCAGCTACTTGGCAATTAGCTTGTTTTTTTGATAGACATAAGAATAGTAATCTAGGTGATCTTTGTCGCCAACACCAGTTGCTTCACTGCAATCACCTAAATTAAACTAAATCCGCCCCTATTTAAGTAACCAAACGCAGATCAGCGCTCTATGCCTGACTATTATGAAACTCTGGGCGTCCCCCGCGACGCTGATACAAAACAAATTAAACGTGCTTACCGTGACCTTGCCCGTAAGTATCATCCGGATGTAAACAAAGAACCAGGGGCTGAAGATCGGTTCAAGGAAATTAATCGAGCTTACGAAGTCCTTTCAGAACCAGAAACCAAAGCAAGATATGACCGTTTTGGAGAAGCAGGTGTCTCTTCAGGTGCAGGAGCAGGCTACCCAGACTTTGGTGACATGGGTTTCTCGGAAATTTTTGAGAGCTTCTTCAGCGGCTTTGCTGGTGGTGGAATGGGTCAGCAAACAGCTCAAAGACGTGGTGGTCCAGTTCGAGGTGACGATCTACGGCTAGACTTAAAGCTAAAGTTTAAAGAAGCTGTATTCGGTGGTAAAAAAGAAATCCGCATTCCTCATCTAGAAAGCTGTAAGGTTTGTAATGCTACAGGTGCTAAGCCAGGGACAAGACCCCGTACCTGTTCAACTTGTAATGGTAGTGGTCAAGTCCGTCGCGCCACTCGCACACCCTTTGGTAGCTTTACCCAAGTCTCAGTATGTCCCACCTGTAATGGTGAAGGACAGGTGATTGAGGACAAGTGTGAAAGTTGTGGGGGCGCAGGTCGCAAACAAGAAACGAAAAAGCTCGAAATTACTATTCCAGCAGGGGTAGATAATGGGACTCGCCTAAGAGTTTCCAAAGAAGGTGACGCAGGATTGCGCAACGGTCCTCCTGGAGACTTATATGTCTATTTATTTGTCAAGGAAGACCCAGACTTTAAACGAGATGGACTGAATATCCTCTCTGACATCAAGATCAGCTATTTACAGGCAATTTTGGGCTATTCTGCCCCAGTAAATACAGTAGATGGACCAGTAGAGTTAACAGTCCCTGCAGGAACCCAAGCTAGTACAGTATTAACATTAGAAAGTCATGGTGTACCTAAATTGGGTAATCCGGTAAGTCGAGGTGATCATTTAATTACAGTATTGATTGACATTCCCACCCGTATCACTGCTGAGGAACGGGAACTGCTGGAGAGACTCGCAAAAATTAGGGAGGAGCGTACTGGTAAAGGTGGCTTAGAAGGATTTCTCGGGGGACTATTTGGTGGTTAAAAGAAAGCAGAAGGCAGAAGAACCCACCCCTAACCCCTCCTTGGAGGGGAACAGAGGGCAGAAGGTTCTCACATGTAATGATGGGGATTTTAAGCCACCATACTTTCTGAGCAGAACTAAAGTAGCTGAGTTTCCAGCGAGTGGGGTGGCATAATGAGTAACACAGCTCCATCAACCATGAACCAAACACCTGATGCCCAATTGGATTTGCGTGGTACTCCTTGCCCGATTAACTTTGTGCGCACCAAACTTTACCTAGAGCAAATGAAACCTGGGGCTTTGTTAGAAGTCTGGCTTGACCCTGGAGAACCAATTGAGCAAGTGCCCGATAGTTTAGCAATGGAGGGCTATCCCATTGAGGCAGTCGAAGACCACGAGCAATATTTTTCCTTGAAGGTACGGCATCCATCAGAGTCTGCATGAAAGGGGAAGTACTTAAGAGCAAACCTTTGGCATCCTCCATACCGTTAGTTGGAAAAGTACTGGCAGTACAAGCAAACTTCTATCGGGTAAAATTAGAAAAAGCAAAGCATGTCTTCCTTTGTACCCGCAGAGCCCGATTGAAAAAAATTGGTCAGCGGGTAATGGTAGGCGATCGCGTTTTGGTAGAAGAGCTAGATTGGGCGGATGGACGAGGAGCGATCGCAGCTGTTATGCCCCGCCAAACGCAACTGGATCGTCCGCCAGTTGCTAATGCTGAGCAAATTTTCCTAGTCTTTGCTCTGGAAGAACCTACCCTAGATGCTTACCAACTGAGTAGGTTTTTGGTTAAAGCAGAAACTACTGGCTTAAAAGTCGGTTTGTGCCTGAATAAAAGTGATTTAGTCAGCACCTTTACTATCCAACAATGGCAACAACGCTTAAGAGAGTGGGGCTACCGACCTTTATTTATCAGTATTTACAATCCCAGTAGTTTAGAGCAACTTAGGGAAGAATTATACCAAAAAATTACGGTTTTTGCCGGTCTTTCCGGTGTTGGCAAGTCCAGCCTCATTAATCTACTAGCTCCGGGAACTAATCTGCGAATTGGAGCAGTTACCGGTAAACTAGGTCGAGGGCGTCATACCACAAGGCACGTTGAACTGTTTGAATTGTCTAAGGGTGGTTTGTTAGCAGATACCCCTGGCTTCAATCAACCTGATTTGAGTTGTGCTCCAGCAGATTTATCCTTTTATTTCCCTGAAGCACGAGAGCGCTTAGCCACATCCAGTTGTCAATTTAGTGATTGTCTACATCGGGATGAGCCAAACTGTGCAGTTCGAGGTGACTGGGAGCGCTACGAACATTATCTCAATTTCTTGGCAGAAGCGATCGCGCAGCAAGAAGCTTTGAAGCAGCAGCCCGATGCAGAATCTACTACGAAACTCAAAATTAAAGGTTCAGGGAAGCATCAATATGAACCAAAGCTAGTGAGCAAAAAATACCGACGACGTTCTCGCCGCACTCAACAGCAGGATCTAGAGGAGCTTTATCAGGAAGCAGAGGAATATTGATAATCTGGTTTTTCCTTTTGAGAGCGATAGAATCCTTACTCTATAAGCATTCTTAATTCTTAATTCCGCGCAGCGGCACTAGTCTTCTTCGCCCATTCTCTCACAGCTTTGCGGATTGCTAGTTTTCCTTGAAGACGGTATTGTTCAATCAGAGTAGGCAACTCTTGTACTGGCAGAGTCGGAAATACTAAACTAGTCTCTACTTCTATGTAATCCTCATGCTGTAGTTGGTAAATTTTTACCTCCCCTGAGTCATAACACCAAATTTCTGGCACACCTAAACGAGCATAGATAGGAAAGCGACTTAGAGATTTGCTGGTTACATCAATTTCTAGAGCCAAGTCTGGTGGAGGGTCTTGATTTAAATCAAATTCTAACTTACCCCGAATTTTTGGTTCATTTTGAAAGTAAAAACAGTTATCCGGTTCAACCCCTGCTCTCTCAAGTTCCCGTTTCCAAGTCGTTGAACCTAAACTTTCATAGTCTTGGTCTAAAGTTTCTGCAATATCCTTGATAACATCGCCAAAGGTTTCTTTGTAATATTCGTGTTTGGGTAAGGGGGTCATAATTTCTAAGGTTCCATCATCATAGGCAACTCTAGTAGCACGATTTTCCCCTAAATCCACTAATAAATTTTCAAATTGTTGCCAACTAATATTGTATAAGATAACTCGATCAGCACGATTTTTGGTAAGTAGCATAATTCCTCCATAACAGTCAGCACATACAACTTTTTATATTGTATCGGGGTGTGGATTGGTGCAGTATTTTAGCAGTGCCTTGATATCAATTTTTCCACAATTTTGATTGCGTTGTATGAGCATTATCTCAATTTTTTCGCAGAAGCGATCGCCCAGCAAACAGATGCGTCTTATATACTGGTTCAGTAGACATCTCCAATAATTGTGCTAGAACCTCTATGCTACCGTGCCAAAATCGGGGTTTCTGGAGATGTCTAGTAGGTTGACAAAACTTTACTTAACTTTTTGCTCCTCGGAGTCCCTTTGCTATGCTCCAAAGACTTTATGTACACAACTTCAGATGCTTGGAGAACTTTGAACTGTCCCTAAAGGGGATGTCATCTGTGCTTTTAATTGGCAAAAATGGTGCGGGTAAATCAATGATTGCCAGTGCCTTAGAGGTACTTCAGAGCATTGGTAGAGGTATCAATAATGTTAGGCAGCTGATCCAATTAAAAGACTTTTATCTTGGAAGGTCGGATCTTCCGATTCGGTTTGAAATAGAAGTATTACTTGATGAAAAATTGTACCAATATACCCTCGCATTAGGGTTGCCAAAAAACTCTAAAGAACTTCAAGTGTTTGAAGAAGATCTGTTAATCGCAGGAAAGTCAATTTACTCTCGGAAAGCAGCCGAAAATAAAGTTGATTCACAATATCATGGAAAGCAGCTTTTGGTAAATTTGAATCTGATTGCCCTGCCAGTAATTCAGGGGCAATCAGAGACTGAACAGCTTCAGGTTTTCAAGACTTGGCTGGCACGCATGATCATTTTAGCTCCTATTCCAAGTCTAATGAATGGAGAGTCCAAGGGTGAAACTTTGGAACCAAAGCGAGATGGTTCAAACTTTGGGGAATGGTTTTCTGGATTACTCAGCCGCTACCCTGCTGCCTACAAAGAGGTTGAAAAATACTTCCAAGCAGTAATGCCTGACATTAGCGATATTCAGAACGAATTGATCGGAAGAAACTTCAAAAATATGATTGTTCAATTTGAAAAAAATAACACTAATTTTAAAGTTGACTTTCAAGACTTATCTGATGGAGAAAAATGCTTCTTTCTTTGTGCTGTTGTCTTAGCTGCCAATAAGTATTATGGTCCAGTTTTTTGTTTCTGGGATGAGCCTGATAACTACCTCTCATTGTCAGAGGTTGGACATTTTGTTACATCATTACGACGCTCGTTTAACAAAAGTGGTCAGATTTTAGCAACTTCTCATAATGAAGAAGCAATCCGAAAGTTTTCTAATGAAAATACCTTTGTACTTGATCGCAAAAGTCATCTAGAACCAACTTTAGTGAGATTGCTCAGTGAGATAACTATTAAGGACAATCTTGTAGATACCTTAATCCGTGGTGACATAGAGCTATGAGCCTCAATCGGTATAAGCCGCACATTTTTGTGTTACCCGAAGATGATGCTAATCGCCAGATTGCAAACAGCTTTGTTCTCCATCCACACCTCAAGGAACGTGTCATTCAAGTTCTGCCGCCTGCTCGTGGATGGAAAAAGGTTGTGAGCAAGCTTCTAGAAATTCATGTTCCTGAAATGTGGCAATATTCAGAAGAAAGGATAGTTTTGCTAATTGATTTCGATCAAGACAAGGAACGATTGAGCTATGTAAATAGTCAGATTCCAGACGATCTAAAAGACAGAGTATTCGTTCTTGGAGTGTTATCTGAACCAGAGAAGTTAAGAACCGGCATCAAAAAAACTTTTGAAGAGATTGGAGAAGCCCTTGCTAATGACTGTTATGACAATACCAATGAATTATGGGGTCACGAACTTCTCAAACATAACAAAACTGAATTAGAGCGTATGATTGATTATGTCAAACCATTTCTGTTTGATTAAGGCATTGTCGATTGGCAGAAACTATACCGTTTCTATCTAGAGTTTGCTGAATAAGTAGTCAGGAGTCAGGAGTCAGGAGTCAGGAGTCAGGAGAATAGGAGTTTAGGAGT
Source organism: Symploca sp. SIO2C1 (assembly GCA_010692635.1). Lineage (GTDB taxonomy): Bacteria > Cyanobacteriota > Cyanobacteriia > Cyanobacteriales > Coleofasciculaceae > Caldora. Next base: position 21,830 of record JAAHGL010000113.1, read on the forward strand.
TTAGAATAGTCTTTAAAGGGGATTATGGGTTAAGAAGATGCAAGGAAATTGCATTGATGAGCTCAATTTTCTT
>JAAHGL010000114.1 GCA_010692635.1 Symploca sp. SIO2C1
AGAAGCGATGAAGCTTTTCAGACCCTCTAATTCTCCACTACCGATTGCAGTGTTTTTACCATCTGCTGTAACTACAGCTCTTGAAAAAGCGTCAAGCATTGAGCTCTCCTTAGAATTGATTAGACAAGAATTACTTTTTAATGAGGTTGGTCAACTTTGAATGTGTAACCAACGATCTAGAAGATAGAAAAAAGGAGTTAACTCAGTCTCATTTCTGAAAAAGAAAGTCACAATTTGTAATATCTGAGTCATTAGCTTTAAGCATGTTTCTCAAGAGCTCCCCAGGAGCGCTTCGTGCCCCCAATTGAATGGGAGAAACAATTCTCTTCCATTAGCTATTAGCTATTAGCCATTAGCTATTAGTCATTAGCCATTAGCTTTGAGCATGTTTCTCAAGACTAATAACTCACCACTCCCCCATTTTGTTACTCTGAAATAATACTCAAGCGGACGGTATCCCCATCTTTTAAGGATTGACCACTAGGGATAACAAACCGTTCTCCTGGCTGTAAACCTGAGATAATTTCTACTTGCTCATTAGCACTAGCACCTACCTTCACTGAGCGAGCCCTAACTTGTGCCTTGTCTCCTTCACCAGTAACTACAAATACTTTTGCCTCACTAGATTGGGTATTGTCCCCTTGTTTCCCTAACTCTTTATCTCTCGGTGTCCCCATTTCCCCATCTCCCCTTTGCAGTGCTGTTTCTGGTATGACTATTCGTGACGGAGTAGCTGAGGCAAAGCTAACCCGTGCGAAGAGTCCGCTACCAATCCTACCGTTGCTGTTGGGTATTGTGACTTCCACTGGAACTTGAAGTGATGCTAGATCTGCTGCTGGGGAAATCCGAGTTACTGTCCCAGAAAAAGATTTACCAGTAAAGGCGTCTAAGCGCACCGAGACTGATTGTCCTACCTGGATATTCCTTAAATTCAAGTCAGAAACCGGAATATTTATCTTAATGCGGCTAAAGTCTCCCAACTTCAGAATCTCACTACCAACGGTTAGCAGATCGCCTGGTTCTGTTATCTTATCGAAGACAACACCGTTCATTGGAGCAGCTAGTAAGGCATAGGATTGGCGCTCCTGGTTTTGAGCTACTACTGCTTGTTGAGCATTGACCCTACCTTGAGCAGCAGTAACAGCCTTTTCTTCTGTGCTAATTTGTTCGTTGGCAGCTAGTAGATTTTGCTGAGCAGTAGCTGCTGCTGTTTGAGCTAATTCTGCCTGTTGCCGGGAAATAGCTCCAGCTTCTTGGAGACTTTTGAACCGAGCTACGTCTATTTGTGCTTGCTCAAGCTCTAACTCTGCTTGTTTAGCTCTAGCTTTAGCATTACTTACCCGATTTTGTGCTTGTGCTACTTCCGATTCTAGTGCTGCTAGTTCTGCTTGAGCTTCATTTACTGCCGTCAGCAATAGAGTATCGTCAATTTGAGCTAAAATTTGTCCCTGCCTCACTGTGTCACCGACATCGACATTGAGCTTCAGTAGTCGTCCTTCAATTTGGGAGCGGAGAGAGACTTCCCTAACTGGTTTCGTAGTGTCAGTATATTCTAGAGGTTCTTCAATAGTTCCTGTTTTTGCGATCGCCACATTTACATTTATGCTGGTTTCCTTTTGGATTGAGCCAGAAGTTTTAGGTTGCGCTCCGGCTCCGTTCTGAGATAGTAATTCACATCCTGTTAAATAAGGCAAGGGTAAAAATACGTATATAAGTAACAAACAGAAAAGTTTTTGCTTGTGCTTTTCCCCAAATATCTTTTCTTGGCAAACAAAGCTCAATCGCCTTAATGCCTCGGTTTGATCAGTTCGCTGGTATAAATGCACAATTTAGTTTTTCAATCAGGGTAGTTGGAAGATGGAACATAAGCAGGTAGGCAAAATGAATTACATCAAATTGAAGCTCAAACCACTGTCTGGCAATCAACTAGTCTGTCAATATTTCTGTCCAGCTACTTATAAGAAAGTTTACATTATACTTACTGTTGATTAATGATGTAGTTATTGAGCAACATTCTGTTCCCAAAGTAGCCAGTATAATAACTTATTGATGAATTAATAGCTGTTGTTTTCAATCTGAATTATCAATTGTCCATTGATAATGGATTAATTTGGTATAAGACCTCTTCGTTTACTAAGAAATAGAAAAAGATGTTTATTAAAAAGTAAAGCCGTCCCTAATGAAAAGAAACGGCTAATACTAATTTGGTTTAGAACAAAAAGTTAGGAAAGTTTTGCCAAATAGGCTTCTAAGGCTTCTGATGCTATCTCTGTCATCGTTTTGCCTTGCTTATCGGCTGCTGCTTTGAGACGAGCGTGTAAGTCATCGCGCAATCTTACCCGGTGACGCCGATTTTTACCGACATCCTTTTTCTTGGCTGGTTTAGCGCTTTCTTCCTCATTTCCTAAATTAGCACTAGACTGATAGGTAACAGTATATTTGCGAATGGCATCAAAACCGACGCGATCGCAAAAATCTCCAAAACTTTCCTTCGTTTGACGCTCTTGTTTGAAGTAAACTAAGATTGGTTCGAGAAAAGCTTCCAACTCTTCAGCTGGCATGCGTTCTACATAAGGCTGTGCCAATCGCGTCTGATCTGGTGAACCTCCTAGCCAAACTTGATACTTCCCTGGTACGCTACCAACAAACCCTAATTCTGCCATATAGGGTCGAGCACAGCCATTGGGACATCCCGTCATCCTGATAACAAAATGCTCTTGCTCTAAACCCAATTTATTCAACAAAACCCGAATCCGCTCAACCATTCCAGGGAGCGCTCGTTCCGATTCCGTAATCGCTAAGCCACAAGTTGGTAGCGCTGGACAAGCCATAGAATAGCGTACCAACGGTTCGATTCCTTCTGGAGTAATTTGGATGCCACACTGCTCCAGAATCTCCTCAATCTTTTGTTTTTGGGAAGGTTCAATTTCGTAGAGAATAATGTTATGGTTAGCAGTCAACCGCATTGGTAGAGCAAATTGCTGGGTAATTTCCCGCAGAGCTGTTTTAAGCTGGAAGTTGCCTTCATCTTTAACTCGACCATTTTCAATGGAAATTCCCAAGAATAGCTTACCGTCTCCTTGTTCGTTCCATCCCAGGTAGTCTTTGTACTTGAAGGATGGTAGGGGTTTGTAAGGAGCAATTTTTTTGCCAAAGTAACCTTCAACAGTGGCTCGGAACTTATCCACACCCCAATCATGGAGCAGATACTTCATTCTGGCATGACGGCGAGTTACGCGATCGCCATAATCCCGCTGTGTGGCTACAATGGCTTTGAGCAAGTCGTAGACGTCATCTTTCTCGACATAACCAAGAGCATCTGCTAACCGGGCAAAAGTTTCTTCCTTATTATGGGTACGTCCCATACCACCACCCACTAGGACATTAAACCCTGCCAATTCTCCCTGGCTATTAGTAATCACTACCAAGGTTACATCTTGAGTGTAGAGATCAATTGAGTTATCTCCCGGGACTGTAACAGAGCACTTAAACTTCCGGGGCATATAATTTGTCCCGTAGATTGGTTCCTCTTTATCAGAGAAGATTGTACCGTTGCCATTACGTTGCCGTGCTGCTTTAACTTCGGGAGCTTCTTCAGCACTGATTGCCTTTTCCCCATCTAGCCAAATCTCGTAGTAAGCACCTGTCTGCGGTGTTAGTAAGTCCGCAACTTTAACAGCATATTCCCAGGCATACTGATACTCTGGTCGATTTTTGTAAGGTGCTGGGGGAGCCATGACATTGCGGTTAAGATCACCACAAGCTCCCAAAGTTGACCCCATACTACGGATAATGGATGCGATCGTTGCCTTCAAATTCTTCTTGAGAATGCCATGAATCTGAAAGCCCTGACGAGTCGTAACTCTTAGTGTATGGTTACCATACTCCTCAGAAAGGCGATCCAGGGTCATATAAAGTTCTGGGGGAATAAACCCACCTGGATTTCGGGTACGCAGCATTAACTGGTAGTCCTTCTCTTGCCCCTTCACCCGATTGTCGCGGTTATCTTGTTGATAAGATCCATGAAACTTCAGAATTTGAATAGCATCTTCTGTGAAGTGCGTGGTATCTTGCTGCAGCTCACTCGCCATTGGCTCACGCAAGAAATTGCTACGTTCTTTAATTCCTTCTAATTTAGAAAGTTTGCGTACTGGGGCAGTCGGAGATGTAACCATAGAATCTAAAAGTCTGAATGCAAAACTATTCCCGGTAAATCGGTCGGGATTTATTTAAGATAAATATTATGTCCCTAATTTTAAATCCTACCGTTAATAATTTTTGTAAAAGCTTTAAAGATCCTAAAATTTGAGTAATATACATGCTGTGGTGAAAAATACAGATTTTATTTACAAAAATTCAAAAAAATATTAATTTGTTATTTATTATTGGTCATTAGTCATTTATTTTAATACTCAATGGCTTGGTTGCTTGTTACTATTTCAAAGTCAGCAAAATGCACTTACCTAAGAAATTTATCAAACTCTTAATAGTATTTTCATGATTACTAAATACTATTGTGGTTGAGAGGTAGCAAAATATTATTAGATTATGTAGATACAAGGATATTCTCATCAGGGGCGAAGTAGTATTGAAAGCAATGAGGTCAACACCATGACTACTAATATGCTAGATATTCTTTGGATTTTGCTAACTTTTTCTGTCGCTAGTGTACTTTTGTGCCCGATGCTTTGCTGGCTGTTGCCGAATAGAACGGAAGCATAAGTTTAACTGTTCAGGGAATCTTCATTCCCATCAGATGATAACTTTAGCTATGTCGGATGTTGTAAATTACTAGTACAGCATGGCAGAAATCCTTGAGCAGCTCACTCAACCTTTTTACAACCTAAAAACCCCACCCTTTGTGGATGAGGTTTCTAGACCGAAAAATATTAATGAAGCTGGGATTAGGAAATTCTCTGAAAATCAATAGACATCTCCAGAAACCCCGATTTTGGCACGGTAGCATAGAGGTTCTAGCATAATTATTGGAGATGTCTAATTATCAAATTTTTGGACTTGATACTAAATCAGAGTTTAACTATGCCCGTTATCATCATTCGGTGTGTTTTTCTCCCTTGATTAGAGTACTGGCACATATTGCTCCTTCTCCGGCACATCCGTGTACTCAGCTACAATCTGACGAAACTCTTCCCCGTCAATTGTTTCCTTCTCAATCAACAAATCCACTAAACGATCAATCACCATGCGATTTTCTCGTATCAGCCGCAGCGCGTCATCATGACAACGCTCGACAATCACACGGACTTGTTCATCAATACGGGAAGCAATTTCTTCAGAGTACTCAGATCGAGACATCAAACCTGCACCAAGAAAGACCTCGCCTTCCTGACTTTCTAAGGACAATGGTCCCAAATCGCTCATACCAAAGCGAGTTACCATCTGCCGTGCCATAGAAGTCACTTGTTGTAAATCGCCACCAGCACCAGTGGTTACTTCAGAGTAGCCGAAAATTTCTTCTTCCGCAGCTCTACCACCCAACGCTCCAGTAATCCGAGCTTTGAGTTGACCTCTGGTAATTAAACCTTGTTCTTCACTAGGAGTAAACCAGGTTAATCCCTGGGCTTGTCCCCGAGGAATCAGGGTTACTTTTTGCACGGCATCATGGGCTTTAATCAGAGTCCCGACGATCGCGTGTCCAACTTCATGGTAGGCAATCAATCGCTTACTTTTGCTGTCCACCAATGGAGTGCCTTCCATACCGGCTACAACCCGGTCAACAGCGTCGTTAATTTCTAGCATGGTTATTGCTTCCTTACGACGGCGAGCGGTGAGAATCGCTGCTTCGTTAAGTAAGTTCGCTAAATCAGCACCTGTAAATCCAGGAGTACGCCGCGCGATCATTTCTATCGAGATTTCCGGAGCAAGTTTTTTGTTGCGGGCATGAACATCTAAGATACCAATACGACCCTTAAGGTCTGGAGCATCAACAGTCACTTGTCGGTCGAAACGTCCAGGACGCAACAATGCCGAGTCAAGGACATCTGGTCGGTTGGTTGCAGCAATAATGATAATACCAGTATTACCCTCAAAGCCATCCATTTCTGTTAGTAGCTGGTTAAGGGTTTGCTCCCGTTCATCATTACCACCGCCGATACCGGCACCCCGCTGACGACCTACAGCATCAATCTCATCAATGAAGATTAAACAAGGGGCATTTTCTTTGGCTTTTTTGAACAAGTCACGAACCCGGGAAGCACCAACACCGACGAACATTTCCACAAATTCCGAACCTGAGATGCTAAAGAAAGGAACTCCTGCTTCCCCTGCGATCGCTTTAGCTAAGAGGGTTTTTCCAGTACCAGGAGGTCCTACCAAAAGTACTCCTTTAGGGATACGGGCTCCCACAGCTGTGAAGCGTTCCGGTTGCTTGAGGAAGGTGACTACTTCTTTGAGTTCTTCTTTAGCCTCTTCAACTCCAGCAACGTCATCGAACATTACCCCGGTTTTCGCCTCCATCTGAAACCGAGCACGAGACTTGCCGAAGTTCATGGCTTGACCAGGACCACCTGGTACATTACTAGAACGACGGAAGAGGAAAAATAGACCACCAATTAATAAAATGGGAAAAATTAAATTTCCCACTAGTCCCCAAATTGCTCCATCATTATTGGCTGGATGGGCAGCTAGAGGGATATTTTCTTCCCTGAGTTTGGCAATCAATTCAGGTGCGACTGCTGGTAAATCTACTCGCAGCCTCTGTATGCGGTCATCTAGTTGGGAGTCAGTAGCTTCAACTATTGCTGTCCGACCGCCATCATAAAGATCAACACTAGTTACTCTATCGGCATCTAGGTATTCTAAAAAGCGACCATAGGTCATACGAGTGCTAGCCGTGTTTTTACCAAATTCACCAGTAGCATTCGCAAATGTTCCCTGCCACAGAAAAAACCCTATGACTAGGACAGGCAATGTCCAAAGTAATATAACTCTCCAGGAAAGTTTCATTTGTTATTGGCCTCTATAATATTGCTGGTCGTATATGCTGGCATCAGTTTTAGGGGAGCCTGTTTAGTTTGCCAACAGTCTCAAAAATCCTATGAACAGAAATTTTGATTCTTATCTATCAATTGTTTGTTTGGTGCTTACCGCAAATGTTGCTCCGTGTAAAGGCAATGAAGATTACTTGTAATGTAATCTTAACTAAATTTAACTTAATTCTCATGATCTAATCAACCCACTTCGCTTTTTGGGCTTCTTCTGCTGCCCTTGCTCCCTTATGCCAATGACTAGCGCGTCTGCTCTTGTGGCTTTAAGCCACAAGATGCAGACGCGCTAATGAACACCAAATAATTACTGGTTATTGAGTAAAGTACCCAAAATCACATCAAAGATTACAGCGTAGGACTCCCGCGCGGAAAGTTAAGTTTAAACCAAACCCGCTCTAGTAGGTTTCAACGTGCCAGCGATGCTCCTTCTTCATTTGTTTCTGGTAATCTGACCAGTTGATGCCTTGCTTTCCAGCTTCAGCAGTTAAGGCAGCATCAATACCGTCTTCCATACCCTTGAGACCACAAATATAAGTATGGGTATTGGGTTTTTGCATCAAGCTCCAGAGTTCTTCGGCATGTTCAGCTACTCGGTGCTGGATATACATCTTGCCACCTTCAGAGTTCTTCTGTTCTCGGCTGATGGCATTGGTGAGGCGGAAGTTATCGGGGTAGTTCTGCTGTAACTCTTCGAGCTGTTCCTTATACAAAATGTTGGGAGTTGTCGCGATACCGAAGATTAGCCAAGCCAAACCTTTGAATTTGTAGTCTTCGTGCTGTTCTTTGAACATGCGCCATAAATAGGCTCGGAATGGTGCGATCCCAGTACCAGTTGCCATCATAATGATGTTGGCATCTTCATCACTCGGTAACAGCATCTCCTTACCCACTGGTCCAGTGATTGCCACATCTGAGCCTACTTCCATGTCACACAAGTAGCTAGAACATACTCCCAAGACCTTTTCACCAGTTTCTGGGTGATTGTACTCTAATTTCCGGACACAGAGTGATACAGTCTTGTCATCCAATTTGTCGCCGTGGCGAGTCGAGGCAATAGAGTAGAGTCTCAGCTTATGTGGCTTACCATTTTTATCCTCTCCTGGTGGAATAATGCCAATACTTTGACCCTCCAAATACCGCAAATCTCCGCCAGAGAGGTCAAATGTGAGGTGACGGCAAGTACCAATACCTCCTTCACCAACTAGCTCGTAATTCTCCACGCACTTCCCAATGAAGGGGTTTTTGGGTCGGTATGTATTAACCGGAATATTAACTTTTGCTTTCGCTTGAACCATAGGTTTGCTTGTTTTAACTGAGGTTGTTTGCTGTGCTGGAGCTGCTGATGTGGCTTTGATCTTCGTGCCATTTAAAGGGTGAATCTTGACAATTTGACCACCCATGCGAGTAATCCGCTGCATTTCTTGCCTCATGCGATTGTAGGGCACTGTGATGAACACACTGCCACTTTGACGAATAGGGTAGGTCATCTGGTCAGTTGCAGAATTTTGCCGTAGACCAACAACTTCATACACAAAAGTGCGACTACCGAACTCCGTGTTGATGGCAGAATTAGCAGCTGCGCTAGGACTGTACATGGCTTCAAGATCTCCAAACCAAACTGAAAATTTTTCGCTAAAACTTGCTCTTGCTACCCTTGCCAGAGTCCATGGTTGGATTCTGGATCAGCTTGCCTAGAGCGAAATAAGTAATTATTAGCGTATCATTGTGAAGCTATGCCCAGCCCAGTTTTACGGTTGTTTAGGGAAAAACACCCGCAAATACTCCCCTCTCAAGTTAACCAGCTAGCTTCTTAAAAACTGTTAATCTCGATTCAATTTCAGATTTTCTTTAGCAAAAATTCCCAAGCTACCTTAGCATAAGTACTGAGTGAGACAGAAAACCTTGTAGGGGTAATCTGATTTTGGTAAGATTCACTCTCAGCAGCTAGTACTAAATACTGATGCTTTTTCGAGCTTGAGTCTTACCTGAGGGCAAGTACTTAGGCAAATTCATGCCTTTGTAATGTGTTGTTAAGCAGCTATATGAACAAACAGGCTTATCCTGGGCTTGAGATTTGGCTTGCTGAAAACTCTTTTGAGAATATGTTTTGAGTTAGAGGGAATATATGACCACTCAGCTGGATCGCGTGGTATTAATTGGTGTTGCCGGAGACTCTGGATGCGGGAAGTCAACGTTTTTGCGCCGCTTGATAGATCTGTTTGGTGAAGAGTTCATGACAGTCATCTGCCTGGATGACTATCACAGTTTGGATCGAAAACAGCGTAAAGAACAAAAAGTTACTGCACTCAACCCCAAGGCAAATAACTTTGACCTGATGGCTGAGCAAATTAAAGCGCTCAAGAATGGTCAGGCAATTGACAAACCTATATATAATCATGAGACTGGTGAACTTGACCCACCAGAAAGGATTGAGCCGAACAAGGTTGTGGTAATTGAAGGACTGCACCCTATGTATGATGAGCGGGTGCGAGCGCTGATTGATTTCAGTGTTTACCTCGATATCAGCGATGAAGTTAAGATTAATTGGAAAATTCAACGGGATATGGCAGAGCGGGGTCACCGCTATGAAGATATCCTAGCTTCTATCAATGCCAGACGCCCAGACTTTGAGGCCTATATTGAGCCACAGAAGGAACACGCGGATGTTGTCATCCAGATTTTGCCTACACAGCTGATTAAGGATGATAAGGAAAGTAAGCTTCTGCGAGTACGTCTGGTTCAGAAGGAAGGTGTGGAAAGCTTTGAGCCAGTTTATCTATTTGATGAAGGGTCAACAATTGACTGGAGACCCTGTGGTCGTAAACTTACCTGCGCCTACCCTGGTTTAAAAATGTATTATGGACCAGACAACTACTTTGGTAACGAGGTCTCTATCCTAGAAGTGGATGGTCAATTTGACAATCTTGAGGAGATGATCTATATAGAGAGTCATTTGAGCAATACCTCCACCAAATTCTATGGTGAAATGACGGAACTGATGCTCAAGCACCCCGATTATCCTGGCTCTAATAATGGCTCTGGACTCTTTCAGGTTCTAGTTGGTCTGAAAATGCGTTCTACTTATGAACGCTTGACTTCTACTGAATCTAGGGTTGCTGCCACAGTTTAACTATCTGGTAGTTGAAGCTTAATCAAATAAGCTAGGGAGCGCGAGAGGCTAATGTTGGCTCTCGCGCTTAATTTTGGCAAAATAATAAATGTCTTGGGATGAACTCAGATAAATTTATGAGAGTTTGGATATTTAGCTTTTTGGTTCTGTTGGGGATGGTGGAGCTATATCAATGGATGAAAAACTTTAGTATACCCCTGCCAGTATTTATTGTAGGTGGAGCCTTGTTAGCGATCGCTTCTAATTATGGAAAATACACTGGTTGGTCTTTTGGACAACAGCAAGATAAATCTGAGGCTAAAAATCACCTATCAACACCAACAGTTACTAGTTTTGCTAATCCACCTAACCAAGAGCTGCTAAATCAGTCAACATCAAATCCAGTAGTTCAACCCACCCGCTCAATTTCCTTTACTATTAGTAGTCCTACTCAAGAAGAGGTAAGTAAAAACGGTGGCTAATTTTTTCTTGAGGTAGTACGATAGGCTTTTTTTTTCATCTGCACGGAGAGCTTCAATCTCTAATTTTCCATATATTGCTTAATAAATTCTCTAATTTTTTTAATCTTAAATGCTTGAGATAAATTCTGAAGTTCTTGAGCAAAAGGTAGATATCTATCATCCGTTTCTTTCAATTTCTCGGCTTGCTCACTCAAGCTATCAATCAATCCTTTTCTTGCTAAGTCATACAAAACGTTTAGTTCCTCTGCTAAGGGAGGTATAATTGCTTTTACCTGAATATCATTAGAAAAATCAGTTTCATATTCCGGGATTTTGCTAGATAATTCCGGTGCATTTTCATACACCCACGATAATCCAAGGGTATTACGAATTTTTTCTAGTACATCTTTCGCCTTAATCGGCTTGGTTAGAAAATCATTGCAACCTAATTCTTGACTTTCTTGTTGACAAAAGTCAGATGAACTAGCACAAGAGGCAATCAAAATTATTTGTTGTAACTCTGGTAACCGGCACAAGCGGCGTGTTAGCTCAAAACCATCCATGACTGGCATCGCTAAATCAATGATCATCAAATCTGGTTGAAAGTTAAGGGCTTGTTCTAAACCTTCTTCTCCATTAGATGCTTCCTGAACTTCAAAACCGATAGGTTCAAGCAAGTTAACTAGAGCTGAACGATTTTCAAAACGGTTATCTACCACAAGAATTTTCTTTCTATCTCCTTGGTAGCCAATAATTTCCTTAGAATAGGTAACAGTACCTAATTCTATCGACTCTGAGATTTGCGACAATTCTAAATCAAACCAAAAAGTGCTACCAACTCCCAATGTACTCTCAACTCGAAGTTTGCTTCCCATCAGAGAAATAATTTTTTTAGTAATAGTTAATCCCAGTCCAGTACCTTCTGCCTTGCGATTTCTTTCTCCCACTTGTTCAAAAGGTTCAAAGATTTTGTCTAGTTCCTCTGCTGCTATACCAACGCCAGTATCTTCGATTTGGAAACGAATTTTGCTTTTGGCTATTTGCCCTCTATCATTTGTCTGTTGCTCCTGATTTATAACACTTACTTGAAAAATAACACTACCAGTATCAGTAAATTTAATAGCATTACTGAGCAAATTAATCAAAACTTGCCGCAATCGTTTTTCATCAGTATGAATAGTAGGAGGAAGTTCACTACTAGGTTGGTAAATAAATGTAATGCCTTGTTTGGCAGCACGAATTCTACAAATTTCGGTAACTCCTAATAAAAAGTTAAGGAAATGAAGGTCATGAGGGTAAAGTTCCATTTTCCCAACTTCGATTTTGGAGAGGTCTAAAATATCGTTAATTAGGGTCAGTAGGTGATTGCCACTAGTGCGAATTGTGCTGAGATACTTCTGTTGTTGAGGAGTAAGGGAAGAATCCCGCTGTAATATTTGGGTAAAGCCAAGAATAGCATTGAGGGGAGTACGCAGTTCGTGATTCATGGAAGCAAGAAAGGCAGTTTTAGCACGGTTGGCAGCTTCTGCTGCTTCTTTTTGTTTACGCTCTGTAATATCTCTGAGAGAAACTAAATAAGCAGCTTCATTGTCCCAAATAATTGGCTCAGTCTGCACTTCTGCAACTAGCATATTTCCTGAAGGTTGTCTGAATTCAATTTCTTTAGTTTCGCCAACATTAATAGGCAAATTTAAGGGCTTATCTAGTAATTCATTTAGAGGTTGATTCCACCAAGATTGAGCAGCAGGATTGACAAAACGTACCTTACCTTCCCTGTCTATAATTATTAGACCATCAGACATAGACTCAATAATAGTCAGTAAACGCTTTTCACTCTGTTGTAGTTGCGCATATTGCAACTCCAACTGCTTTTGTAACTGGATAATTTTGAGTTGATGTTCAATTCTGACTAAAACTTCTTCAACTTGAAATGGCTTAGTGATGTAGTCTGCGCCACCAGCTTCAAAACCTTTTATTTTATCCAATGAATCATCTAAAGCTGTCAAAAAAATAACTGGAATTGATGCAGTTTTAGGGGTACTTTTCAGTTGTTTACAAACCTCATAGCCATTCATCACTGGCATCATAACATCGAGTAAAATGAGATCTGGAGCTTCAGCATTGACTCCCATCAATGCGATCTTCCCATTGATGGCTTTCCTAACTTTATATCCTCGCTGATTTAGGAGATTAGATAAAAGTCTAAGAGCGTCTATATTGTCATCAACAATTAAAATTCTCCCCTTAATTGTATTAATCATTTTTGAATGTATTAAAATAAATTAAGAATCAAATCAAAACTTAGTTGTTTTTCTTCAATCAGCCAAGGCACTTGCCAAACTCAATTTTTGCATCATTCTTCACAAAGCTTTTAAATTTCTAGTAGATACTGCTAAGCGTGACCTTGAATATAGCTTTAATGCATAGTGCCTACCTTAGGACTATTGAGATAGCAGCAAAATGGTAGCTATGGGCAGGTTTCCAGTATAGTTGGAAGTGACTAAGTGAGGGAAGACAGTTGTTCGTGTTGAACAGAAAGTACTCCAAACAACGATAATAAAAAAAACCCAACTGGGGGCTTCTTACTGAAACAGTAGAGACGCGCTATAGCGCGTCTCTACTGGGTTTTTGCAATTTGCTCAAAATGGGAGTGGCTAGCCGGGATGTGATATGGGTGAGGTGAAATTTACAGTGGCTTTCAATAAATAAGGCTCCAAGGCAGAGGGCAGAAGGCAGAGGGCAGAAGGGAAGAGGATTTGACAAAAGTTTCTTCACTCATTACTCATTACTCATTACTCATTACTCAAAAAAGCTCTCCCACACCTTTTTTCACCTCACCCATCTGATAGAAGTCCTAGTCTTATGAAAAAAATCCGCTCAAACCGAGGGGAGCAAATACACTAAGATAAACAGGACAATCCACACAACATCAACAAAGTGCCAGTAAAGCTCTGCTGCTTCTACCCCAAAGTGTGATTCTTTGGAGTAATGATCGGGTTTTAGCGATCGCGCCAACACAAACAAGATTAACCCAAGTCCGCAGGTAACATGAAGACCATGGAAGCCAGTCAAGACATAGAAGCAACTAGCAAATAAATTTTCGGTCAGACCAAATCCTGTATGACTGTACTCATAAAGCTGTCCCCCCAAGAACATCGCCCCCATCAGTGCTGTAATACCAAACCAGAGACGCAAACCAGAGACATCATTCTTTTTGAGGGCACTCTGACCTTTGTGCATTACGAAACTACTGGAAACTAGAATAATAGTGTTGATTCCTGGTAGCAATAACTCTAACTCAATTCCTTCTGGAGGGAAAGCTGGTACAGTAGCGTTGTAAATCAAAAATGCCACAAACAGACCAAGAAAGGTCATACTATCGGCTATCAGAAATACCACTACTCCCAACATCCGAAAATCTGGATGTCCGTGGTGAGCTTCTGCTGCCTCAGGCTGATGATGATAGTTAAGGGCAATTTTAGCCTCGTCTATAGCTGAGCTTTGCATAAATTCTTTTTGTTGTTGGTTGTTGGTTGTTAGTTGTTAGTTGTTTGGGAATGGGGAATAGGGAATAGGGAATGGGGGATTGGTATATTCAATTCCTCCTTGTCTCCCTTATGTCCCTAATCCCTCTAATTACCCAGCATCTGCTTTAACTTCCGCTAGTAACTCTTCAACCTGTTGTTCTCTGTCAGCACTGTGCATATCTATACCGTAGTCATAAGGTTCTGCCCATAAAATTGGCTCTTCCTCAAAGTTTTCAATTGCTGGAGGAGAGGTAGTCTGCCACTCTAAAGTTAGAGCTTTCCAAGGATTACGACTAGCTTTATTACCACGCTGCAAGCTCCAGAGAACATTGATGATAAAGGGTAAACTGGCAGCAGCTAGCAGATAAGAACCCACAGTACAGAGGATATTTATTGTTTGAAATCGAGGGTCATACATTGCTACCCGGCGATTCATACCCAATAAACCCAACTCGTGCATCGGCAAGAAAGTCAAATTGAGACCAATAAAGGTCATGAAAAAGTGAATCCGTCCTAAAGTTTCGTTGACCATCCGCCCAGTCATCTTCGGGAACCAGTGGTAGACTCCAGCATACAAACCTAATACAGAGCCACCAAAGAGCACATAGTGCATATGAGCAACGACAAAATAGGTGTCGTGGACGTGAATATCAAAAGGAACTGCAGCCAACATAACACCGCTGAGTCCCCCGACTAAAAAAGCGGAGATAAAGCCTATGCCAAACAGCATAGAAGTGTTAAAGCTGATTTTGCCACCCCAGATTGTGGCACACCAGCCAAAAATCTTAATTCCTGTAGGTACAGCAATGAGCATAGTTGCTGCCATAAAGAACATTCGTAACCAACCAGGAGTACCACTAGTAAACATGTGGTGAGCCCAGACGATTAAACCTAAGAAACTAATTGCCATACTAGAGTAAGCGATCGCCCGATAACCAAAAATGGGCTTACGAGCATGTACTGGCAGTACTTCTGAAATCACCCCAAAGAAGGGGAGAATCATTATATAAACTGCTGGATGGGAATAAAACCAGAACATGTGCTGGTAGACAACTGGGTCTCCACCTCCAGCTGGATTGAAGAAATTGGTTCCAGCAATTAAATCAAAAGCCAGAAGAATCAGAGCTGATGCTAAAACTGGAGTAGAAAGCAGAGTCAGCGCTGAAGTAGCCAGCATCGACCAGCAAAATAGGGGCATTTGATGAATCGTCATGCTAGGGATCCGCATCTTCAGCATGGTGATAAGAAAGTTCATTGCCCCCAAAATTGAAGATGTCCCAATCAGCAGAAGGCTCATAATCCAAATTGCTTCCCCCGCTTGAGAGCTAACTAAGCTCAAGGGAGGGTAGGATGTCCAACCTGCCTCAGGTGCACCAACGAAAAAGCTACTTAGTAACAACAAACCCCCAGGAGGCAACATCCAAAAGGCTACGGCATTGAGCTTGGGAAATGCCATATCCTCAGCTCCTATCATCAAGGGGATGAGGTAGTTAGCAAAAGCAGCACCAGCTGGGACAATCCACAAGAAGATCATGATTGTCCCGTGCATGGTCATCAATTTGTTGTAAATTTCCGGACTCACAAGATCAGGAGCTGGTGTTGCCAACTCCGTTCGCATGGTTGCGGCTAAGGCTCCACCCACAAAACTGAACAAAAACGATGTGACTAGGTATTGAATCCCAATCACTTTATGATCTGTGTTGAAAGTAAAGTAATCTTGCCAACGTCGTTGATGTGGTTCAACAACGTGACCTGTATTTTGGGCAGATTCTTGTTGTTCTGCTTGTGTAGTCATAAGAAACTTTGAAAGGCAAATGTTTTGAAGGTAAGAGGAATAATGATTGAATAAACCACGAAGGCACTAAGAACACAAAGTAAGAGAAGAACAGCTGCCTTAGTACTTAACAACTCATTGACTAACCGCTACTTGGTGAGCAGCATGATCATGGGAAGCATCTAGATGGTTAAGGGTTTGTGAATCAATCCCCATCTCTTGAGCATAGGGAGCTAAAAACTCACTGTCTGACATTTCAGCAGGATTGACAGCAACTGTTTCTTCGAGGTTGTCTGCACTAGCGATTTGTTGCTCTTGAACCCATGTTTGATAATCTTCCGGTGTTTGTACGTAAAGCCTGGTAACCATTGAGCCGTGATAGGAGCCGCAGAGTTCGGCACAAATCACCGGGTAATCACCTACTAGAGTTGGTGTAAACCGCAGCTGGGACTCCCTACCGGGGATGGCATCTTGCTTAATCCTAAACTCTGGTAGCCAGAAGGCATGTAACACATCTGTAGCTGTGATATTTAGCTGCACTTCTTCGTCTACTGGGATATGCAATTCGCCAGATACAATGCCAGTCTGAGGGTAGGTAAAAATCCAGGCATATTGTAAACCCATTACATTGACTGTCAGTGGGGCTTCTTGACCTTCTGTTTCTGGAGAAGCACCAAGACCGAGGGCGACTTCTCCTTGAGAAGGATCAAAGGCAATTAAACTTTTATCCACATCTTGCCCATCAGTTGACATCTTGTGATTTTGAGCCAGCTGTGAACCATGATGATCATGGGAAGCCATCGGATCTAACCCTCCCATAGCGTTATAGACTTCAAAACTGTAGAGAGATAGTATCATCACGATCACGGCAGGAATTGCTGTCCAGACAATTTCCAGAGGAACATTGCCATGAATCGATGGACCATCTGTTTGGTCATTTTTGCGTCTGCGAAACTTGATCAGAGAATAGATGAGGGCTCCTTGAATGAGGATAAATAGACCTGTAGCAATGGTCATCATCGTGTTGAACAGACCATCTACCTGTCCGGCTTCCTCAGAGGCTGCTACTGGCAATAGTCCGTGGTTCTGACCATACCAGAGGCTGATCAAAGTCACGGCAACGCCAATGATAAGAGTTGTAATTTGGCTTGGAATGTTCACAGGCTTAAAGTGAAAGACTACTGGGAGCAAAACTTAAAAATCGGGTTTTAAGGGTAAGGGAACTTCACTTAAACCGATGCCATGCCCCTAATGGGAGGATGCTCTATTTCGTACTTATTCAGATTCAGTTCTACTTACCCTTTACCAAGGTAAAGCAGGTCAAGGGTTAAGTGGGAGCATTAAGTAGATTTTTCTAATTTTTTTCAGGATTGCTTGAGTAGTTATACCAAAGGCTATTGACTTAAAGCGGGACAAAAAGGCTGTAGGGGCGAATGGTCATTCGCCCCTACCATCTGTTAGGTGTTAGTTTCTTGTACAAAACTCAATATTAATTTCTGAGAAATGTCAATAAATATTCACAATATAAATTTTACTTAAGGAAAATATTAAATTTTACTCAAACACAACAGCAATGATAACAATCTGAAAAATATCTAAAACTATCGTGATGTCGGAAAACTGTGGTTAAAGTGGTTAGGGAGGGTCGGTTCTCTATAAAGAGTGGTAATGCACTTAACAAGAGAATGAGCCGGTACTCAAATTTTAGTTAATGTTGATTGGCAGTTGCTGCTATGGCTGAATCAGTCCTCCAGAACCTAGCGGATTCTCTAACCTTTCGCAATCGTAATTTTGTTACATCGAAAAAAGAAACATCAGAACCGCAAGAACTTATCCGTCGCTTAGTGTGGAAAATTGCGATCGCTACTCTACTACTGATGGCGGTAGGTAGTGCTACGCGGGTGATGAATGCAGGACTTGCTTGCCCCGATTGGCCCTTGTGCTACGGTCAGTTAGTACCTACTCAGCAAATGAACCTCCAAGTATTCCTAGAGTGGTTTCACCGCTTGGATGCATCGTTGGTTGGCTTGAGTACAATCTTCCTATGTGCTTTATCTTGGTGGCATCGACGTTCTTTGTCGAACTGGCTACCCTGGGTTTCCACCTTTGCCCTTGGTTTAGTTGTATTCCAAGGTGTTTTGGGGGGATTAACGGTAACGGAACTGCTTAGATTTGATATCGTTACTGCTCATCTGGGGACAGCACTGTTATTTTTCATTACCTTGATAGTAATTGGCATAGCACTGACGCCCTATAAAGGCACAGGCACTGTTGGAAAATTGCCTTGGATAAGTTTAACTGCAGTAATTCTGGTTTATTTACAAAGTCTTTTGGGTGGATTAGTTGCCTCCCGGTGGGCATTACATCAATGTTTTGGGGGCTCTCAACTTTGTACTGTCATGAATAGCCATATTGTTGGTGTTGTGCCAGCAACTCTGGCAACCCTAACGGTTGTGTTTATCGCCTGGCGAAGTCCAGCATTACATCCTATGTTGCGCCAGTTAGCTAATTTGGCTGGGGAATTAGTGATTTTACAAATAATCTTGGGTATTGCCACCTTAAAGTTAAAGTTACAAGTTGAGCCCTTAACTGTTGCTCATCAAGCCATCGGAGCAGCTTTACTAGGCTCATTGGTAGCATTCACAGTTGTGGCATTACGGGATCGAGCTGTGGCTAGTAAACTCAAGATGTCTAATGTAGATACTTCTGCAAGTTAAAAGCGTCTGACAGGCGGGTTACAACCTGCTATGAATGGAAGAAACAAGGGTCTAATTCTCTTCCCTCCTGCCTTGTTTCTTAAGAGATTAGCCATTAGCCATTAGCCATTAGCTTTGAGCGTGTTTCTTAAAAGCTTTTAGGTGCAGTGGTGTAGCCTGTTTTAAATGCGTGAATTCCCGGTAGCACTACTAGTTAACTCATTCCCGTTGACGGGATGAGCTTAAGTAAAAATTGTTTCAAAAAAGGAATAGGTGAATTAATGATTGGGACAAGTGTATCCCGTCAGCATGAAAACTTCTTGCAAGTTATTCAAAGCTACTATCAGCTAACGAAGCCTCGGATTATTCCCTTACTGCTGATTACTACAGCAGCAGCGATGTGGATTGCATCCAATGGACAGGTAGACCCCTTACTGCTGCTAGTAACCCTTGTCGGTGGTACTCTGGCTGCAGCTGCTGCCCAAACTCTCAACTGCATTTATGATCGTGATATCGACTACGACATGTTGCGCACCAGGAATCGCCCTATCCCTTCGGGTAAGGTGCAGCCCCGTGATGCTATGATATTTGCGATCGCGCTAGCAACTCTTTCTTTCACCCTATTAGCTGTATTCGCCAACCTATTGAGTGCGCTGTTGGCAATTTCAGGTCTTGTCTTTTATATGGGTGTCTACACCCATTTACTTAAGCGGCATACCACCCAGAATATCGTAATTGGTGGTGCTGCTGGCTCAATTCCTCCTTTAGTGGGTTGGGCAGCTGTTACTGGTGACTTGAGTTGGACTCCGTGGTTATTATTTACCATAATCTTTCTGTGGACACCTCCCCATTTCTGGGCTCTAGCCTTGATGATTAAAGATGACTATGCCCAAGTGGGTATACCGATGCTACCGGTTGTAGCTGGTGAAGAGTCAACTACTCGTCAGATTTGGTATTACACCCTGTTAGTAGTACCGATGTCCCTGCTACTGGTTTATCCCTTAGGAGTATCTGGTGTAGTTTATGGGGTGATTGCTCTACTTTTAGGAAGCTTGTTTCTCAAAAAAGCCTGGCTGCTGTTGCAGAATCCAACTGATAATAAACTTGCCCGTTCTTTGTTCAAGTACTCTATCCTCTACATGATGCTGTTATGTACTGGCATGGTAGTAGATAGCTTGCCAATGACGCAGCAAATAACGAAGGTTGTAATGGAAAGTTTGGCAAACTTTGGCTAGAACACCTATTCAGTAATCCACAATGGTACTTGTATACTGTTGAGAGATTTGAACTGAAGGAATCTTTAACTCATCCCCCGGAAGACAGCACGGGGGATTTACTGTTATTTGTTGTTAGTTGTTGGTTGTTTGTACAAAAAACAAAAAACAAACAACCAACTGGCGGGCGGCTATCCCTCCCATCCCTAGAAGCATCCCATCTTTCAACAATGGATAATGAACAATGGATAATGGATAATTACCTCTCCTTGAAAGAAGAGGATTGACAATCAGGAAAATATTTTCTTTTTATTTTCTTCATAAATGAAGAGGTCTTAGACCAAATTAACCAATTATCAATTATCAATTATCAATTATCAATTATCAATTATCAATTATCAATTATCAATTATCCATTGATAAAGCTTCGATATCTTCCCTAGACAGTTGGGTGATTGCCATAATCGTCTCTATATCTAAACCTTGTTGTTTACACGAACGTGCGATCGCTATTGTATTTTCTTGAATACCTTCTTGGCGACCTTGTTCAATACCTTCTTGGCGACCTTTTTCGATGCCCTTTGCTATCCCTTCTTCGATACCCTCTTGCCTTGAGGTTGCCACCACATTCTGCAAGTCTCTGTAGTATTTCAAGCTATTTTCATAAGCCTCTTGTTCAACGGCCGAAAAGTTGGCGATTTCTGATATTTCAAATAACCGTTCAAAAACTACCTCCTGTAAGGCTAATGGTGGTGCTTCTAACTTCGATAAATGCCTTAATAAAAACAGCCACTTCTCAAAATGACTTTCTAACTCCTCAACGGTTTTGGTAAACTTCGGTAGTTCCACATAGATAAATTTCAATTTGTCATAGAATACTTTACATTTTTGATTTTTTAGTTCTACGGTATGCAACAGCTCTGGCTCATCTTTATGGTCATCAAAGATAAAATCCAAGATGCCAATCGTATATACAGAGGATAATTTATAATTCCACTCCCCTTTCACTGCCTGTTCTTGAATGGGAAAGGTGGCATAATAAATGCTCCGGTCTTTAAAGTAGTTTTGCTTAGCCTTTTGAAGCTCGACGATAAACCTTTCTCCAGTTTTGCTTTCACAATAAATGTCAAAGATTGCTTTGCGGTCTAGGGGAGTATTGCCCAGATTTTCATTATTTCTGTAGCTGACATCTTGCACCGTATGTTGTGGAGGCAACATCACATTCAAAAAATCGATCAATAGTTCCTTGTTCGGTTCAGTACCAAACAACCGTTTGAATCCGAAGTCGGTGAGTAAGTTGATATATCGGTCTTGATTAGGATAGCGGTTTTTTATGGACATTGATTACCCTTGAAATTAGGAGATTTCAAATTCTGTGAGAGGTTCTACGGATAATAAAATTGTCTGTTGTACTTGTTTTACTACTGATATTTTAGCTAAAGCTGGTTTCAATTATGTCTTATAACCATCGCCTTGCTACCCTGGAAGATACGAATGCGATCGCTTCTCTAATGGCTGCTTGCAACCAAGAACGAGCCGCCATGGACCCCACCAGAAACCTCAAACCTGACTTTGACGTAGTGTAGACTTAGCCAAATGGTTATCCCAAGAGCAACAGCTGGGGTTGTTGATGGAGCGATTGCCCACGACACCAGCACCAACTGATCTGCTTGCACCAGCAAGCTTGCTCGCAATTGAAAATAGAAGCTTGAAGAATATATGTTTGAAAAACATTCAATCGTTGTCACTAAAACTAACCTAAAATCTTCAACTTCAGACCTAGCTTATTGGCGTAGTCAGCCCTATGCTGTGCGGCTTGCTGCTTTAGAAACCATTCGTCGCGAATTTCATCAATGGAAGTACCATGCTGAACCAGGATTTCAAAGAGTTTATACAATTGTTAAACGAGCATAAGGTTCGCTACTTGGGGCTTGCTGCATAAGTGTGGAAGCTATGCCATACTTGGCTTTCAATCATTTTGATGCCAAACAAGTCCAAGGTTTTTGAGCCCATCGAGACAATTTCCTTGCACCATCGTAGGGAAACACCCGCTTAAATTCGGAATATGAGGTAAAAGTAAGCAGATTTTTAA